>JADFMD010000122.1 GCA_022564055.1 Gemmatimonadota bacterium | reverse complement strand
CTCCGAACGCTCGAACGAGAACCTCGAGCGCCCTACCCGCTGTCTACGTTGCGCACGGCCTATCACCTGATGGGGCGCCACGAAGAGGCGATCCAGGCGTGGCGGGAGTCGTACGCCTCGAGGGGGGACGCCGGAGCCCTGGAGGCACTCGAGCGGGGGTACGCCGAGAGTGGATACGCTGCCGCGCTCGAATCCGTGGCCGCGCTGTTCGTCGAGCGGCTCGAAACGGGGGACGCCGCCCCTTGGCAAATCGGGACGCTTTACACGCGGGCGGGGAGGGGCGAGGAAGCCTTGCACTACCTCGAGTTGGCGTACGAGGAGCGCGATCCCAACATGCCCTCCCTCAGCGTCGATCCGATCTTCGACTTTCTGCGGGACGAGCCCCGCTTCCAAGCCCCGTTGGACGGACTGGGCCTTTCGCCGTAGAGGGCCACCCACTCCCCCGGGGGACGGCCCCCGCGGGCTGGCGCCGCACCGGCGAGGAGCTGCGCCAGGTCGTCGCCGGCCTTCATTCGGAACCTGGCACCGCTGCGATCACTCCGGAACGCGAGCCACCCAGATGAGGTGCCGAGCGCCCTTCCCGCGGTGCGCGCGTACCGGGACCTCGTCCACCTCGAAGCCGGCCTGGCCGAGGCGTTTGGTAAAAGCACGGTCGGTGCCTGCCGACCACACCCCGAGCACGCCCCTGGGCCGGAGCACCCTGAAGGAAGCGGTCAGTCCGGCCTTCGAATAGAGCCAATCATTGCTCTTCCGGGTCAGTCCCTCGGGGCCGTTGTCGACGTCCAACAAGATGGCGTCGAACGCCCGCCCGCTCGCCTTGAGAATCAGGGAGACGTCGACCTCCTCCACGGTGACCCGTTCATCCCGGAGAGGATGACCGGCGTGCTCGCCGAGGGCCCCCCGGTTCCACTCGACTACCCCCGGTACCAACTCGGCCACCACCACTTCCGCGTCAGGCCCGAGGTGGCGCAGCGCAGCAGCCAGCGTGAAACCAACGCCCAGGCCGCCGATCAGCACACGAGCCCGCTCACGCCCGGCGACCTCGGGGCAGATGAGATCCGCCAGCGCATCCGCCGATCCGTGTGTCCGAGTGCTCATCAGGTCCTGGCCGCCCATGACCTTGATCACGAGGTCATCGCCATGCTCGTAAAGACCGAGCTCACCGCCGCCCGGTATCGCCGCGGTATCGAGCAAAATCACACGTTTCATGCCACGGGGAGTCCGACCCAAGAGGAGGTTGTGTTCGGTTCGTCGCTTTCGGTTCATTGTAGCGGGATTTCAATTCGGCTGGCCCGATGTCCGACCTTCCTTCATCTTTCCGCGTGGGTTCCGCCTCGTGGGAGCCCATCTCCTGTGAGGCATGGAACCAGCTGAGTGCCCATTGTCCAACGATAGTTCGTCCGAAGCCCATGGCCTCGACCACGGGTGGCCGCGCAGCCCGCTGGTGGTCGGCGCTCTGGCCCTGGTGCTTTTTGTCGTTACGGCCGCCCCGGGTGTGCTCTGGGGTGACAGCGCCAAGCTTACGCTCATGGCGCTCGACGTCGAGCTGATACCACAACCCGGCGGGCATCCGACGTACGTGCTCCTGGCGGCTCTTTGGGTTCGGCTCTGGCCGTCCAACCCGGCGTACGCGCTCAACATTTTCTCGGCGATTTCGGGGGCGATCGCAGTCGGGCTCCTCTACCGGTCGCTGCGTTTCAGTCTCGGCACGGCGGCGGCGGCGTTCGCAGCCGGGACCCTCGCCTTTTCCCATCTCTTCTGGAACTCCGCCACGCTGGCCGAATCGTACGCGCCCGCTGCGGCGATCCTGGCCGGGCTTCTGGCACTTTCTGTCGGCTATTTTGATGACCCCCGACCCTGGCGTCTCTGGTTGGCGGCGTTGCTCCTGGGTCTTGGGGCCGGCATCAACTCGATCGTGGTCATCGCGCTGCCTGCCCTGGCCATCCCACTCATTCATCGTTGGAGGCAGACCGGACTGAGGCATGTGCTTCCAGCGGTGTTATTCGCGGGCCTGGGGCTCATTCCGTTCATGATTGCGGGCGTTGTGACGGGTGGTGGTATTTGGTCCTTCATGGCGGCGGCTGGAGGGGAGTTCGCGGCCTATGCACAACCGCCGTCCGAGGTGTTCCGAGAGCTTCTTCGGTATCCGCTCTACCTCGCTTATCAGGTGCCCGGCCCGCAGGGGCTCGTCCTGATTCCAGGCCTGGTCTGGCTCTGGCGTCATCGGAGGCCGGAGCTTCAGGTGTATTTGGGCGTTTGGGTTCTGGTCGTCGCTTTCGGAGCCCTTTGGCTTCGGCAGCGACAGTTCCTGATCCTGAGCGTCGGGGCGATTCCTATGGCGGCCGTGGCCGGCGCGGGTTTTCGGTGGGCGATCGATCTTGCAGCCGCCCGGTTCCAGCGGAGCCTCGAAAGAGTTGGGATCGGGGTCGCCGTAGCGGCGCCCTTGCTGCTCTACGCGCTGGTGCCGGCTCTGAGTGCGCGTCTCGGTGTCGATCTCACGGGAGGTGCACGCACGGTTCCGTACCGGGAGATGTCGTACTTTCTTCAGCCTTGGAAGGCGGAAGTGACGGGCCCGATGCGATACGCTGATGAGGCTTTGGCGATCTTGGGGCCGGAAGACCACATTTTTGCGGACTTCACGCTGGCTCGGGTGCTGCGGTATAGACAACGTGTCCGAGACGCTTCTCCCGACGCGATCATCGAGATCGACTCCTACATCATTACCGGTGATTCCGACGGTTATATTGCCAGGCTCGAGGCGGCCCTGGAGGGAGGGCGTGTTTTTCTCGCCGACAACGAATCCGATTACTACTTCCTGGCGGCTTTGGGAGGGCGTTTCGACGTGACTCCGGTGGGCCCGCTCTTCGAAGTGCTTCCCGCCGGTTGAAGAAAGGAGTACCCATTGGCCAACCTGAGTCCGTCCGAGACCGAAGGCTCCCTGAGGTGGCGTTCCTGGATTTCCCGGGTCTTGGTGGAGTCGGTTCTGGTTGTCGGGAGCATATTGCTCGCCCTGGCCCTCGACGAATGGAACCAAGATCGGGATTACCAGGATCTCGCGACCCTCTCGCTGGCCAACTTCGAGCGGGAAATCCAACAGAACCGCCTCCGACTGGAGGACGTCACGCTGTTCCATGCGGGGCTTCGGGACGTTCTGGCCAACATGAACGCCAGCGAGGACCCCGTAACTGCGACCACCATCCGGAACATGCTGGAAGGCTTTCAGCCTGCGATTCTGGTCAGAACGGCCTGGGAGACGGCCGTCGCTACCGGCGCCTTGGGATACATGGGCTACGATGTAGTTTCCGGCCTCTCCCTCACGTATAACATGCAGGAGCGTCTCGTGACGCTGAATCGGTCCGGGCTGAATGATCTTCTCGTGGGAGGCTTCCGCGGCGGGGACACTGAGTTGATAGTCTACACGGCCAACCGGTATATGCGGGATTTGACCGAGGCGGAGCAGGAGCTCCAGGGGGTCTACGACCTGGTGCTGGGCCTCATCGCGGAAACGATCGGAGAGCGCCCAGACTCACCCGCAGGGGCGGGCTCGACGATGCCGGAAGACACGACGGCGGCGGCAGACCCTCTCTAGCGGGTCCGTGCATCACTTCAGCGGATAACCCTCGTCCCCAGGCAGCTTTCCGTCGATACGAATGACCTTGAGGTCCGGGCCCACCTCCGAAGCCGGCACGAAGCCGATGGCTCCGGGAATGACGGTCACCAGATCACGTAGCATGTCTGTGCTGAACACGATCTTGGGCCCCGACGCCACCTCGCTGCGAAACATCTTCGCGATCCAATACTGTCGGTAGCGGGCCTCGGTCATGCCGTAGATCTCGGTCAAGACCACGTCGCGCTCGGGCGCGATCGCGGCCCGCACCAGGAGGGTGATCCGTGACCGATCCTGCCGCCAATGCTGCTGCTCCGCCAAGAAGATGCTCTTGAGCTGGTCGAACGAGAGATCGTCGATGGGGACCTGCGGATGTACGACGATAGCGACCGCCTCCGCCCCCCCGGTCTGGGCCTCGAGCGCAGAAACCATCGGACCCGCCACCGCGATCGTGATGAGCGCCACAAAGGTTACCCGCACCATATTCACCTCTTTCAAGAGCCTGCCAAAACGAAGCTGGCCTGTGCGTAGACACTGTGCGTGGGGTCCAGCCCCTCGAACTGCTCGTACCGGTACTCCAAACGTAGGGCCAGGTAAACTCCGGGATCGTATCGGACCCCTGCCACAACGCCGTCATAGTTCAAGCCCAGGGGCCCGAAAACGTACGCGGCTGCGGGTACGACCACCTGCTCGATCCTGACGTAGGGCTTGAGCGACCAATACGATTCTGAAAGCCGATATCCGAACTGGATGTAGTACGCATCCGAACCAGGGAAGTCCCCCGAGCCGGTCACGGGGTCATGGCTCACGTGAGCGTATTCGGCGATGAATTCGGGTGCGCCTCGCTCCAACGCGGCGTGTAACGAGTAGATCCGTTCATTGGCCTCGTTCCCGTCGGGTGCCAGGAGTCGGTCGCTGTAGAAGGTAGCGCCCACCTCCAACCCGACGATCGAGATTGGCCGCGATTGCACCCGCGCCACGAACGCACGGCGTCCGTTTACATCCCCGGCGTCCCCGGCCCGCGCGATGTTGGCGCCCCTTCCGTTACCGATGCCCACCTTATAGCCGAGTCCAAGTCGGGACGTGGGTAATCGACCCTCGGCGATGACGCCCACGAAGTGAGTCGGCACGAAACGGCTCCCGAACTTGATCATCTCCGGCCGTGCCACCGATGTCTGGAGCCAGGACCCATGGTGGAACGCCGCATTCCAATAACCGATGGGCGTGTGGAACCGGCCAACGGATATCTTGAGCTCATCGCCGAAATCGTAACGCACCATGGCACGCTCGACCTCGACGGAATAGCCGGTGTCCTTGCCGGTAAGCGAGACCTCACTGAAGAAGGTGAGCCGGTCGTCGATGTCGGCGATCACGTGGCCGACCATCTGGCCCATTCGGAAGCCCTCCGGTCCGTCCAACTCGCTCACCCGGTAGTTGAAGTCGCCGAACCCCATGACCCGGACGGAGGGGTCATCGGGCGTCTGGCCCGCGAGCCCGAACGCCGGCGACCCAGAAGCGGGGGAAAAAATCGCGACAAGCACTCCTAAACAAATTCTACGCATTATTCCGGGGTCTCAGCACCTGTTGATGTTGTACGCATTCCCTGTTCCGAGCCGTCCCGACTGGGACACGACACCGACCGTAGCACCGCCCTGATCGAAGCACGCTCCCGACCGAGGCACAATTCCGACCGAAACCCGCCACCGGAGCCCACGCTACGTGAGCATCGGAACCTAGGCAACATACCGGGGAACGTCCCGGCCCATCCAGACAGGCCCTCAATCGGCGAAGCGGCTCACCCTCCAACGCCGGTTCCCGTCCCAGTCTACCCATCCTCGGTCTCCCTCGGGACGCTTCCCGATAAACCGCCTTCGATGGAACTCGGGGCGAGCGTGGTTGCCCGGAACGCCGAAGAGGAATTTCGCTCCCCTCGCTACTCGATGCGAGCTTACGCCAATGCCCTGATACTTCAACGGCTCGGGGAAATCGTAGTGGCCGAGTTCAGTCCAATCGTGGCCGTCGACCGAGCCCCAGGCTCGTGCCTGGTGCCCCTCTCCACTGATGGTGAGCCTGACGAACACCAAAGTGTCCGCGTCGAAGAGCCCCTCAGGACCAAGCCCTCTGCCCTCCGCCATGGTAGTCCCCTTGGGCGAAAGCCGATACTGAATGCGGAGCCCGTGGTGCTCGCCTATGCGGAAAACGCCGAAATAAGGGGATTGGCTGGCGAGAGAGGCCCGAGCCATCAGGCCACCCTTGACCCAATCATCGACCTCGGAGTTCGGACCGGAGATGTACAGCGTATACTCATTGTCCAACTGTTCTGAGCAGTCTCGGTAATGGTACAGAAAGCTGTCGCGTTTTCCCCAGATATCGCCGGAACGGGCCCATATGCCGCATACGTGGCCCGCTTCCGTGACCGAGGGCGTGGAGCCTCGCAGGGCCTGGAAAGGGAAGCCCGTGCCCCGTCGGGTCCTCGACCACCTTTTCACGCGAGTGTTCACATGGTCGGTTGCGATGTGGTGGCAGTCGTGGCCGATCGCGGACCGCCATCGTTCCTCGGTGTCGACGTAATAGACACGAGAGACCAGGCCGGCCTCATGAACCTTCCTCGCGAAGCGCACGTTTCCGGCGTTCATATTGTAGAAGACGATGTGGGGCTCCGACGGGACATCGCTGGCGTGCGACACGGCGGTCGAAAGGAAAGCCACCCGTTTGGTTGCTGTACGGTAAGTCGCGTACGTGCCCAAATCCTCCCGTCCCCCGGTGACCACGAAGAGGAACTTCCCCCTCAGCTCCTTCAGGGTCGGCCAGCCCTTGGCCGCCACCGCCGCCTGAAGTGACTCCGCTCCCGGCGCACGAGCCAGCAAATCTCCCGGTCGGTAAATGTGGTCTTCGCCGAGGGCGTCCAAGACAAGGCCGTCGAGTACGGCGGCCGATTGTGACGCCGACGCCGTCGTGTGAAAGGGGTCTTTGATGTCGAGGAACACCGTGATCACTTCGTGCTGTGGCATGGCCCGTTGGATCCCGCTGCAGATCTGAAGGAATCCGCTGAACCGGTCCACCGAGGTATCGGGGTCGATGACCGCCACGTGATAGACGTACCAGTCGTTTTTCAGACGATCTCGGAGAGGCTTACCTCGGTGCAGGTCGATCTCGAGTGAGCGGATTCTCCAGTACACGACCTGGTCGTAGATACCCTCCCACCGCCGGAACGCATTGTGACTCGACGTCTGTCGAACCTCGTTATAGTGTAAATCCTCGTACGAAATGGTATGGTCCCTCTCTCCACGGGCGGTCTCTCATGGTCGAGCTCCGGAGGCGTGGGTGCCGATCCGCCGAACCCAGTGTTGGTCTGTCGACCGTCTTTGTACAGCCTTGGGCGTCCGATTTTCACCGTTGGATCGGTCCTTCTCCGTCGGTGGCGTGGTTTTGGGAGCCCCGGTAGCTTGCCAACCGTCCGCTAGCCGAGAGCCGAGCCCGCGAGGTCGAAACGAGCATGACAAGCACTCTTGCGAGATCCAGAGAGGAGCTCGCGAACAGTCTGAGCCACGGGGTGGGCTTCATTTGCGCCGTGGCGGCGACGCCGATTCTCATCGTGGGCGCCGTGAACCGCGGGAGCGCGGCCGACGTGGTCGGCGCTAGCGTCTTCGGAGCGACGATGGTGCTGCTCTATCTTTCCTCCACCTGGTATCACGCGGTGCCGATCGGTCGACTCAAGGAGCGTCTTCATAAGCTCGACCATGCCGCCATCTATCTGCTCATCGCCGGGACGTACACCCCTTTCACTCTGGGTGTCCTGAACGGGGCCTGGGGCTGGACCCTGTTCGGTATCGTTTGGGGTGCCGCCGCGGTAGGTGTGTGTGACAAGGTGTTCGTCGGTATTCGCCACCCTCGTCTGTCCACGGCGCTTTACCTGGTTATGGGTTGGGCCGTCCTGATGGTGATTCGACCGTTGGTTCTCAATATGCCACCCCAAGGATTAGCGTGGCTCGTCGCGGGGGGCCTCTTCTACTCCGCGGGCGTGGTGTTCTATTCGGCCCGCCGCCTACCCTACCACCATTTGATATGGCATCTGTTTGTGTTAGCTGGCTCAACCTGCCACTTCTTTTCGGTCCTGTGGTACGCGGCGTGATTCCTAAGTCCGGTGGAAGAGGCCGACTTGGCTAGACCCGGAGCGAGGGTTTCATGAACCAACCAGAAACGAAGGTCTACCGCCACGAGCTGCTCCCGACCGGTTTCCTCGAACGTGCCGGCGAGGCGTACGCGGAGCACATCGCGGTCGTGGACGGTGAAATCGAGTACACGTGGCGCGACTTCCGGGCTCGTGCCAGGCGCTTTGCGTCGGCGCTAAAAGCCGATGGACTCCAGAAAGGCGACCGTGTTGCTTTCCTCGCGTTGAACTCGGAGCCTTTGCTTCTGGGCCACTTTGGTGTCCCCCTCGCCGGCGGCACGCTGGTGTCCATCAACACGCGTCTGTCGCCGGACGAAATCGGGTACATCATCGAACAGTCGGGATCGACTC
>JADFMD010000257.1 GCA_022564055.1 Gemmatimonadota bacterium | reverse complement strand
TGTCGCAGTACTTCACGCCATCCGGTGAGGTCGAGCTCACCCCAGAGCAGCTGCGAACGCTACGTACGCTGGGTTACATCCAGTGACCGCGATGTAGCATCGCGCCGGGGGTGAAGATGATGGCGACTACGGGGCAACATGAGAGGAAAGATTTCGTGAAGTATTCAATCACGCAGTTCCTAAACGGCCACCGAAGTTCCTTGCTAGCCAGCCTACTGCTGCCGAGCGTCTTGTGCCTCGGCTGCGGCGGGCCCGCGCCGCTCACCGTCGACATGCCGCTGCACCTCGAGCAACATCTCGACGTTGCCACCATCGTGGGCTCCGAGGTGCCGGCGGACCTTCCGACCGTCTTGGAGTGGCGCTTCGACGAGCCCCAGGAGGACTGGAAGCCGGTAGTCCCGTGGAACCCGACGATGGATCCGGTCGAGGTCACGCAGCTCGACGACGCGCTCCGAATCACGTTTACGGACGGGCCGGGCGGCCTCGTTCTCGAGGTGCCCGATTGGAACTACGAGGATCTGGCGCACCTCGTGGTGCGCGCTCGCACCGCCGATGATTTCTGGGACTTCCAGATCGGCTTCAATCGACGCGAGGGGACCGGTACGGATACAAGCGGTCCCAATCCATTCGAGCATGAAGGCCAGACGGTCCCTGTTGTAAGCGACGGTACGGTGCAGACCTACCGGACGCGGCTGGATTTCTTTGGGGGGTATCCACTACCGGAGGAACCGATTCGGCAGATCGCCCTGTGGTTCGGACCCAGGGATCTGGCCAGCATCGACATCCTTTCCATCACGCTGATCCCGAAGGTGGCCAACTATGCCGAGGCGGGCGCGGCCTCGCGCACGGAAATCCGTAACCGGATTGATCGGCAGGCTCTGTATACGCACACGCCGGGGCGCGTCGAGTATCGTGTGAAGATCCCGGAGGCGGGCCGGCTCGACTTCGCCATGGGGGTCTTGCGTGAGGACGTGCCCGTGACCTTCCGGGTCACGGTGATCCCTGATGGTGCCGGAGGTGGTGAACCGACCGTGCTGTTCGAGGAGCACTATGCGGACAAGGAAGCCTGGGGCCAACGTTCGGTGAATCTGGCCGACCTTGCGGGCCAGACCGTGACGCTCGGGCTCGAGGCCGAATCGGAGGCCGAAGGGCGCGTCGCTTTATGGGGAGCGCCGACCGTGACGGGCGGTGGGCAGTCGCCCCTTCCCAACGTCATCTTCTACGTCTTCGACGGCGGTGCGGCGGACTACATGAGCGTTTACGGCTACAACCGTCGCACGACCCCGACCCTGGAGCGGCTGGCCTCGGAGGGCGTCGTGTTCGAGCGAGCGTACAGCAATTCCTCCTGGACCCTGCCCTCGACGGCCTCGTTCATGACTTCCCTACAGACGAGTGTGATGGGGGGCTTCGGCACCCCGGTGCCTGCCGAGGCCGTCACCATGGCCGAGCACATGCACCAGGCCGGCTACCAGACCGCGGTGTTCACGGGGAACCCCAACGCCGGGACCTTGAGCGATCTCCAGCGCGGCGTCGATGTGTTCCGGGAGGACTGGGAGGACTTCTCATACTTCGGTAGGAATAATCACAAGGAGTCCTCGAAGTACCTCCATGAGGGATTCTGGAGCTGGCGGGAGGACTATCCCAGCCAGCCGTTCTGGGCGCACTTCCAGACCACCGACACGCACAGGCCGTACACGGACTCACCAGCCCCGTCGCCGTTTGCCGGGCTCTTTGTCACTGCGGATGAGTGGGAGAGCTGGAATGAATCAGACCAGCGCCTAAGTGAGTTTGGCGGGAGTGGTCCCTATTCTCCCGCCTGGGATTCTACGGGGATCAGCCGGACGGCGTTCTACTCTGTGGCGAAGGGCCTGTACGACGAAGCGATGGCCCACAACGATTATCGGCTCGGGCAGCTCATCGACCGGCTGAAGGCTGAAGGGGAGTGGGAGAATACGCTGTTGATCATCGGGGGCGATCACAGCATCGCGGCGGCTTTCGCTGACATGGGCCTCAACCTCAGCGA
>JADFMD010000027.1 GCA_022564055.1 Gemmatimonadota bacterium | reverse complement strand
TCCAGCGCAGGGGCCGAGAATCACGCTGATCTGGGGAATCACACCGGACGCAAGGGTGTTGCGGAGGAAGATGTCGGCGTACCCGGCCAGCGACACCACCCCTTCCTGAATCCGTGCACCGCCGGAGTCGCTCAGTCCGATGAGTGGCGCCCCGTTCTTCAGAGCCATGTCCTGAAGCTTGACGATTTTCTGGGCGTGGGCCTCGCCGAGCGATCCTCCAAAAACGGTAAAATCCTGGGAAAACACATAAACCAGCCGACCATGGATGGTCCCGTAGCCGGTCACCACCCCGTCCCCGAGGAACTTCTTGTCGGCGAGCGTCTCGTCGGTAGAACGGTGGGTGACGAAACGGCCCATCTCGACGAAGGAATCCTCGTCGAGCAGGAGCTCCAGACGTTGGCGGGCGAAAAGCTTGCCCTTCGTCTGCTGGGCATCGAGTCGGGCATCCCCACCCCCGAGCTCCGCCTCTCGCCCGAGCGCTTCCAGATGCTCGAGCTTCTTGCGCATCGACATCCGCCGACCCCCGGGCCTCAGAGCCTCACGAGTGCTGGATCCTACAGGCCGGCTGGAACGGAGCCGACCGGCATCGGGCACCTGAACCCTACGACGCGGTCCAGTGCCCCTTCGGGAATCAAATCCGTTGCCGGGTCCCGCAAGGGCGGCCTCAGGATCGGATTCGCGCGCGCTCCCTCGGCCAGCACGAGCACCCGCCGATCCTGGAGGCAGCCTACGAAGTGGTCCCGTACGACCCTGCCTTCATCGACGAACAAACGGCCCGTGGCACCTGAGAATCCGGGCATGGCTTTGAGGGTATCGAGTAACCCGCGGGGGGTCGAGGCCCCCCTCCGAATGGCCTCGAGGAGAAGCGCGGCCGCGTCATAACCCAAGGCCGGCCTCAAATTGGGAAGGGTACGTTGAAAAAGCGTCTCATAGGCTTCGACGAATCGCCGGTATCCCTCCCATTCCCTTTCGGGCGGTTGTGGAGACGCCGTCACCACCCCATTCGTGTGGCGGGTGTCGACTCGGGCCAGCATGGCTTCGTCGGTCCACCCGCTGGTGCCGAGTACGCGGATTTCCAAGGAGTCGAGCCCGAAGAAGGTCACCTGGGGCGCCATCAACTCCACATCCCTCGGGGGAATTGGTAGAACCAGCACATCCGGACGTAACGCTTCCGTTTGCCTGAGCTGCTCTTCGAAGAATGTCGCGCCCGTCGGGTAGCTGATTTCTCCGAGTATCAAACCTCCTTCGGACTGAAACGCCTCGGAAAAGGCTCGCGCCTCGTACCGCCCGTCGGTGCTTTCAGGAAATACGACCACGGCCGTGTACAGCTCGCTGGAAATCGCGTACCGAGCCAACGCCCGTACACCCCCGGGGTCGGCACTGCTGAGGGAGTACACGCCTGTGGAACCGTCGGGCACGACCGGAGATGTCGGTGAGATTATGGCAAGGCCACCCTGGACTCGATCAGCGACCTCCGATAGGGCACCGTCCTGAAGCGGTCCGATGACCCCGAGCACCTGCGACGCCTCTATCGCCGTAAAAGCAATTCTGGCGCCGATGATATCACCACCGCTGTCTTGAACGACCAGCTCGGGCGCCAACCGATTTCCCTGTGGAACGCCGAACATTTGAAAGGCGACGCTTATCCCTTCTTGGATTCCGGTCGCGAACTGCCTCAATCGGGGTGATCCGCTCGTGGGTAGGATCGCTCCGATACGCGGAACGATCAGGAACTCGCTCAGATCTCGGGCCAAGACAGCTTCGGCCAGAACCAGCGCCCTGCCGGTGGCTCCGGAATCCAACGCGCGGGACGCATAGAGTTGCGCGGGGGCGTCAGCACCCAGGATGTATTGCCGGAAAGCGAATTCAGCCAGAACCGGAGCGACCAAACCCTCTTCCGACGAGACCAGCCTGCGAAGCTCACTATACGTGAGGTCTTCCACGTGATCTTCCAAACGGGCGAAGGTCTCTTCGGACATGGACTCGCCGGGAGCCGACAGCCAAGCCGCCATCGCTTCGCCGGTTCTGCCCAACCCCTGAAGTGCATCGCCCTCCAAGAGAATCACCTCGGCGATTCGGTCGTCTCCCTCGGCCAGATAGATCCGGAACCTCCGTGCGGCTTCTTGCGAGCTCTCCAGATTACCGTTGGCCATGGCGGCACGAGCACGAATCCATAAGGCCTCCGCGCTCCCGGGGGCAGCGCTGAACTCCGCTTCGATCTCGAGAGTGAGGGCTTCGGCGAGCTCGAAAGCCTCCTGGTCGAGGGCGGCAAGTGCCTGAGCAATCAGCGAATCGGCCTCCGCCTGCCGGGAGGGTGAGAATGCTCCCCCCGCGATCGCCAGGCCGCCTCGACCGGCCTCGGCCTCGGGCTCGACGGTCGGCACCCCAGGTGAGGCGCATCCGAAGACGGCGATCAGGGCGAAAATCGAAAGCCCGGGCGCGACTGGCGTCCGGGCTCTCGAAAGCAAATTACGCATGCGCGGGTTCGCCCTAGTCCTCTTCCTTGGCCTCGTCTTCATCGGCGTCGGCCTCGTCCTCACTCGCATCGCCTTCCGCTTCTGCCTTTTCTGCGTCGGCTTCGGCATCAACTTCGTCTGCGCCGGATTCGGCTTCGTCGTCAGGGGCTTCAGCCTCGTCCCCAGAAGCTTCAGCCTCGTCCCCAGAAGCTTCAGCCTCGTCGGCAGCAGCTTCAGCCTTGTCGTCAGAGCCTTCAGCCTCGTCCTCAGAAGCTTCAGCCTTGTCGTCAGGGGCTTCAGCCTCGTCCTCAGAAGCTTCAGCCTCGTCGGCTGGGGCTTCAGCCTCGTCCGCAGCAGCTTCAGTCTCGTCCCCAGAAGCTTCAGCCTTGTCGTCAGGGGCTTCGGCCTCGTCGGCTGGAGCTTCCGCCTCATCAGCCGAGGTTTTGGGCGCGTCGCCCGAATCCGTAGTCTCGGCCTGCCTGCCGGCCTCGAACTCGCCCGCAAGCTCTTCCTCAGGCGGCGGCTCCGGCACATCGATGCGCTCCGGAAGCACCTGCACCTCGAGCACGATTCGACGGTTCGCTGCGTCCGACTCGATGACCTTGAGCTCGAGCGGCTCTCCGGCGCGGAAGTATTCGGGGAGCTTTTCTTCCTCCTCGACTCCGGAGTGGGATGTCGGCACGAATCCCTCGATATCGTCACCCAGATCTACGACCACACCCTTTTCCTGCACGCGAGCGACCGAACCGGCGGGCTCGACGCCCGCAGAAAAGCGCTCCGAAATCTCCGGCCACGGATCATCGGTCAACTGTTTGATCCCGAGCGAGATCCGCTTCGCCTCCGCATCGACATCCAGCACCAGCACCTGGACCTCGTCGCCCTTCTGGATGATCTCGGAGGGATGCTCCACTCGCCGGGTCCAACTCAGATCCGAGACGTGCACCAAGCCGTCGATCCCCGCCTCGATTTCGACGAACGCGCCGAACGAGGTGAGGTTTCGGACCACTCCGGTCAACTGGGTGCCGGTGGGGTATTTGGCCGGCAGCGCGAGCCAGGGGTCTTCTTCGATCTGCTTCATGCCGAGAGAGATCTTCTCGTCCTGCATATCCACCTTCAAGACCACCGCCTCGATCTCATCGCTGATGTTCACGAGCTTGGAGGGGTGGCGAATGTTACGCGTCCACGACATCTCGGAGATATGAACGAGGCCCTCGACCCCCTTCTCCAGCTCGATGAAGGCTCCGTAGTTGGTGATCGATACGACCTTTCCACGCACCCTCGAGCCCACCGGATATTTCTTGTCGATGTCGGTCCACGGGTAGGGAAGAAGTTGCTTGAGGCCCAAGGAAATTCGTTCGCGGTCCCAATCGATGTCGAGAACCTTCACGTCGAGATTGGCACCGATATCCACGACCTCGGAGGGATGTCCGACCCGCCCCCAGGACATGTCGGTGATATGGAGAAGGCCGTCGAGCCCACCCAGATCGATAAAGGCGCCGAAGTCGGTGATATTCTTGACGACCCCCTCTCGGACCTGCCCGACAAGGAGCTCCTTGACCAGCGTCTCGCGTTTTCTTTCGCGCTCTCCCTCGAGGATGACGCGCCGCGAGACCACGATGTTACGGCGGCGCTTGTTGAGCTTGATGATTTTGAATTCGAAGGTCTGTCCGAGGAGGTCGTCGATGTTCGGTACCCGGCGAAGCGCGATTTGCGAGCCGGGAAGGAAGGCGTCGACACCCATGATATCTACCGTGACACCGCCCTTGATCTTCCGCGCCAACATTCCTTCGACCGGCTCATCGGCCTCATGAGCTTCCCGAATCTTCTCCCAGACACGCAGGAAGTCGGCCTTCTTTTTCGAAAGCACGACGATCCCGTCATCGTCCTCGAGGCTTTCGAGAAGAACCTCAACCTCCTGGCCAGGCTCGATCGCGTCATGGTCCTTGAACTCATCGAGCGGGACCGCGCCTTCGCTCTTGAACCCGAACTCGAGGATGACCATGCTGTCCGTCACCCTGAGCACCTTCGCGTGGACGATCTCGCCTTCTCTGAAGTCACCCATCACATCCGCGTGATCGGAGAGCAAGGCCTCGAAATCCGCCGCAGATATGTCGAGAACTTCCTCCCCGTACGGATCCGCCAGCAACTCGGGAGAGATGCCGCCGGGCCCTTTCTCGGCTATCGCCACCGCGGCCTTGGCGGACGAGGCAGAGGCTTGCCCATTAGACGCGTTGTCGCCGGAAGCGGCGTTATCGCTGTCGTTCAGGGGGGATGCTTCAGGCGCGCCGTCTTCGGTTTCGTTCTCAGTGGCGGCTTCGGAGGTGGGATCGGGGGACTGGAGGTCTGGGTTGTCGGTCATGGCTCATTCACCGGCGAATTTCACCGGTGCCTATTTTACCGGGCACGACAGCAACGCCCCGGCCCGGGTTGAGGGAAAGACAAGACGTGGACCCCGGCGCCAGGGGCCCAACCGGGTGAAGCTATACTTCCCCCTGAAGGCGAGTCAAGTCCTTTACCCGCCTCAAGATCAGAGCTACCTGATCCTCAAAAGACAGGCCCGTGGTGTCTACCTCCACGGCACCCTCTGGGCGCCTCAGGGGAGCGTGGCTTCGGCTTCGATCGGCCTGATCGCGCTGTTCGATACGGCGCGCCTCTTCCTGGAGCTCGCCCGCGGTCGGCTCCCGTCCAGTATCCTGGAGTAACCGCCGGCGCGCGCGCTCCTCGAGCCCTGCAACGAGAAAAAATTTTACGTCGGCGTCGGGGAAGACCACGGTGCCCATATCCCGGCCATCGGCCACCAGATTCCCGTGCGCGCCTACGCTGCGCTGCACCCCGAGCAGCCAAGCCCGAACCGCCGGTAGGCCGGCAACCGCCGAGACGGACCCGGTCACCTCCGGACTCCGAAGTTCCATGGTGAGAAGCACACCATCGAAGTGGATGTTCACACCGTCACCGTCCGCATCGACCTCGATCTTGAGCTCACTCAACTGTTCGGACCCGAGTCCCTCCCACTCCTCTTCGGGCACACCTTTCTGTAAAAGCGCGAAGGTCAGCGCCCGGTAAAGGGCCCCTGAGTCGAGGTGCCGGAAGCCCAACCGCTTGGCAACCGCCTTTGCCGTCGTAGTCTTTCCCGAACCGGCGGGCCCGTCGAGCGTGATCACGAGGCCGCGGGTGGGCCCCTCGGACACGTTCCATCCGGAGGGTACGGACCGGGCCACGGTCAGGAACCCGCCGCGGTCAGGTCCTCGAGCAGATCCCAAAAACCCGGGAAGCTCACGTCCGCCACGTCGGCACCGTCGATCTCGATTCGATTTCCCGCAAGCGCACCGAGCACGCCAAACGCCATGGCGATGCGGTGGTCGTGATGGCTGGAAACCCTGCCGGTGAGGGGATGATCGCCTCCCTCGATTTCGAGTCCATCACTCAGCTCTTCGGCCTCTACACCCACGGCTCGGAGGTTTTCGACAAGAACCCGGATCCGATCGGATTCCTTGACCCTCAACTCGGCCGCTCCCGTGATCCGGGTCACGCCCTCGGCCCGCGCGGCCAGAATAGCGAGGATGGGAAATTCGTCGATCATGGCCGGCACCTCTCCCGCCTCGACGGTGGTGGCGACCAGTTTCGAGGGCCGCCCACGGAGGGAGCTCACCGGCTCTCCGCCATCTTCCTCGGCGAACGGATCGGCTCCCACGTTCGCGCCCATGCGGTCCAGTACGTCCAGCAGGCCACGCCGGGTCGGATTCATGCCCACGTGCTCGATCTCGAGCCCGCCCTCCACCCCACCCAGGATCGCCAGAGCGAGAAAGAAGGCGGCGGACGAAAAGTCACCCGGAACATCGAGGTCGAGAGGATCGATCTGCTCGGGCGGATCCCTCAACTCTACCCTCCAGACGCCATCCGCCTCATGAGAGATGACCGAGACGCCGGACATGCTCAGCATTCGCTCGGTGTGATCACGTGAGCGGTGCGGTTCCGACACCAGGACGAAGGCGCCGCTCACCAGCCCAGCCAGAAGCAACGCGCTCTTCACCTGGGCGCTCGCAACCGGGGAGTCATAGTCGAGAGGCTCGAGCGTGCCGCCGGTCACCTCGAGAGGGAGCCGATCCGGCTCGCCCATCTCTCGAAAAACTGCGCCCATCTTGGACAGGGGCTCGGTGACTCGCCTCATGGGACGGCTCTGCAAGGACGCATCGCCCGTGACGGTCACCTTCATCGGCTGACCGGCCAGGACGCCCAACATGAGGCGGGCGCCCGTACCGCTGTTCTCGAAATCCAGCGCGTCGGCCGGCTGCCGCAAGCCACGAAGACCCACGCCCTGAATTCGCACCTCGGCTCCGTCTTCTCCGAACGCGGGGATGTCCACGCCCAAGGCACGCAGTGCCCCGGCCGTCGCTTGCGGATCCCCTCCGGGAAGCAGGCCTCGAAGTCGGCTTTCTCCCGAGGCGAGTGAAGCGAAGATGAGGGCTCGTTGGGTGACCGATTTGTCGCCCGGAACCCGAATTCGTCTCACTGCTCCTGCCTCCACTCCCGCGTGGTGCGCATCAGATCGGCGACCTCATCGAGTGAGCGCTCAGATAACGCGGCCCGCACGGCTTCCAGGCTGCTTTGCACACTTTCGATCGCGCGAACGTTTTCCTCACTCGCTTCGGCGAGCAAGCCGGTCCACATATCCGGTGAGCTCCCGGCCAGACGCGTCAGGTCCCGCCCTCCAGGGCCCAGGTCGCTCACGGCAAGACCCGCCTCGGCCATGGCCCGTGCCACCACGTTCGAAATCAATTGCGGAAGGTGACTCGCCCACACCATGAGCCGGTCGTGAGCATCCGCGTCGATGGGCCGAACCCTCGCGCCCAAGGCCTGCCACATCGATTGCACCGCGTCTATCCGCTCAGCTCCGGCCTCTCCGCCGCAAACGAACACGGTTTCACCCGAGAAGAGGTCGGCGGATGACGCCATGTATCCCGAGGCGGTCCCACCCGCGAGCGGGTGACCGCCGACGAATTGCGAGGCGATTCCCAGTGCCCGAGCCTCCTGCAGCATCGGCGCCTTGAGGCCAACCACATCGGTGACGGTCGCGTCCTCCCACCTCCCCTTATGTGCCCTCATCATCTCCCGTGCCACGTCCAGGGGCGTCGCATAGACCACCAGATCCTGTCCTTCGACGGCCTCTTCGGCCGTAGGGGCCACGGCGTCTATCGACCCGTCGTCCAGAGCCCGTTCGGCGTCGTCTCGATTTCGGTTGAAGGCCACGATCCGTGGCCCCCCGTCCACGCGACGTAATGCCCGCGCGAGTGATCCTCCAATGAGACCGAGGCCGACGATGCCCACGCGCTTGAGAGCGAATCCCCCCGTCACAACTTTGCTGCCTTTTCACCGGGCTCGATCTCGGTGCCAGCGTCGTCTTCGGCGCCAGCGTGGTCTTCGGTGCCCCCAGCGGCATCACCTTCGGCGTCGGCGTCTCCTCCGGGCTCACAATCGTTGTGGGGAATTTCAATGGTGAGACCATCACGGGCGATGACCGCTTCGGGGAACGCCTCACGCGCTTCCGCCTCGAGCTCCGAGGGGTCGTCGGAGTACCGCGCGGAGACGTGTGTCAGATAGAGCCGCCTGACACCGGCCTCGGACGCGAGGGCCGCCGCGCCCCGAGCGGTACTGTGATGCGTCTGCGCGGCCCGATCGGCCTCTTCGTCTCCGAAGGTGGCTTCGTGGATCAGCAACGACGCACCTTTCGCGATCTCGATGGTCGCCTCGGAGGGGCAGGTGTCTCCGGTGTAAACCACCACACGCCCGGGACGGGGCGGGCCCACCACGTCTGCCGGCACCACTCGGCGCCCATCGAACTCGACGGTGTCCCCCCTGTGCAATTTTCCGAAGAGCTCCCCTTCGGGTACCCCCAGCGCCCGGGCGCGCTCGACATCGAAGCGGCCGCGCCGCTCGTGCTCCACGAAGGCGTACCCCAACGCGGAAATACGATGATCCGCCGGAAAAGCGACCACGTCATATTCGTCGAATTCCACGCGCGAACCGGCACGAAGCTCCTCGATTTCGAGTGGAAAAGGCACGCGGTCCACGCCCAGGCTCACCGCCTGTTTGAGCGTGGCGCGGGACTTGGGGGGACCGAAGATACGGAGCGGATCGGTCCGACCCTGAAGCGCCATCGTCCGCAGGAGCCCCGTGATACCGAGGAAGTGATCGGCGTGGAGATGAGTCACGAATACGTCCCGGACAGCGAAGCCGGTGCCGTAACGCATCATCTGGCGTTGCGTCCCCTCGCCACAGTCGAGGAGGAAGGAATCCCCCTCCCTCTGGAGGGCGATCGCACTCACGTTGCGACGCACCGTCGGTCGCGCCGCGGCGGTACCGAGGAAGGTGACTCGAATCATGCTCTATCTCTGCCCGGCGTTTTCGCTCGACGTCTCTGCTCGACACCGGTGCTCGAGGTCTCGGCCGAGCCGGTGTTGTGGCTCTTTCAGCCGCAGAGAAAGTAGCGTCCAGCTTACCGTGTCAGAAGAGCCGAAGTTGGATCCGAAGCGTCCGTCCGGGTTGCGGAAGGCCACACTGATCGAAGATCACGTTGTCGGTCACGTTCGTAACCGAAACCAAGGCATCCACGTTTGCGAGAGTGGACCGGCGCTCGAAGGCAAAGAGCCGACGGAGCTGAAGCTCGAAGCGGTGGGTGCGTGTCAGCTTGTCCAACGAAGCCGACTCAGCGTTCAAGCAGAACTGGGTACCCACGAACCGATACCCGCCGGACAGCCTGAAATCTCCCGGAGCGAGCGCCGCCACGCTGAGCCCTCCGACGACCCCCGGCTCATATTCGGGTCGGGTTTTGACGCCGCTACCCTCTTCGATCTGCCAGGCCTGTTGGAGCGTGAGATCGCCACTGAACTGCATCCCGCTCCATCTGCCCGAGGCCACCATTTCCAGACCCGTACTCTGAATACCATCACGATTTACCCGCTGGCGCTTGGGCCCTTGCGGCGTCTGCACCCCGATCCGCACGATGCCGTCCGAGAGGACCTGCCGGAACCCCACCACCTGGAGGTCGACCCCCTGCAGGTCCCAAGTCATTCCCAGCTCCATTCCGGTGAGAACCTCCGGCACCAGATCCGGATTCGGGACAAAACGACCCAGCGCGTCCGAGTACAACTCCCTGAGGGAGGGAAAACGCGCGCGACGGCTGACCCCTCCGTGAAGCAGCAGAGAGCCTCCCCCCGTGAGTGACGACAAGCCGAGCCGAGCTCCCCAGTCGCCCATTCGCCCGAGAGGGGCGTTGCCTCCCGTCTCAGGCGTGTCCGCTCCGTCGAGCGAGAGACCCACGTTGAGGTGCGTCGCACCCAGGCTCTCCCAACCCGGCAGATCGTCGAACCGCCATTCCACCTCGGACCCCAGGCTCCAAAGCCGCTGCCGAAAATCGCGCACGCCCGAGCTGCTCACTCGCTCCGTGTGGGATACGTCCCCGTACGTCAGCGCGGTCCGCAGTTCTCCCCTCTCGCCGAGGTTGTGTGCGCCGAGCACCCGAAGTGTGACGGTCCTATCGTCTCCCTCTTCCTCCTCGATCACATTCTGGTACGTGGGGGTATCGAACTGTTGAATGTGGAACGAGCCGAAATCGAGACCCAGGCTCGCTTCGATATCTCCCATTCCCCAGCGCGTTTGCTTCCGGCCGGTCCCGCCCGAGACCGCGGTGATCACACGCCTCTGATCCGGATACCGCCAGAGTCTGGGGTCCGCCTCGTGGATCTCCGGGGCTACGCCGCGCTCTACGTCGAATCCGGAGGAGGTGAGCGACATCCAACCGCCCCCGTCACCCTGGTACCGAACGGAGACGAAGGCGTCTCGGTGCCGCGAGTCACTGTTGAGGCGAAGGTCCCCGTCGGCGCTCAGCAGTGCGGGGTCTCCGGGGATCCCCGAGTCGCTGCTCGGAATCGAGACGCCAGGCCGGTCCCTGAAGCCACCCCCGCCCCGAACGAGCCACTCTCCTCCGCCGGACTCGAACGCACGGGCGACGGTCGCCCCGAGGATCAGGCCGCCGCTGTCGTCCAACGCCGTACTCAGGGTGAGCGGCGGGGGCGCCTCCAAGCGCTCGACCCCCCGCGCCACATCGATCGACACCACGCCCGCCAGGACGTTGGGCCCATAGAGGACCGACGAGAGTCCTCTCAACAGATGAATGGTCCGGGCGGCCGTCAGCGGGATGATCGAGAGATCCGTGCGATGGTCCCAACCCAGGGTCAGAGGGACCCCGTCCACGAGAACCGCGATGTGCCGGTCGGTGGCGCCACGCAGACTCGGCTGAGCCTCACCTCGTGAATTTGCCCTGACGCGCACCAGCGGCATCTCGCGCAACGCCTGTTCCAGCGTCGGAACCGGCACCGAACTCAGAGAATCGAGACGCATTTCCACCACCCCAACTCCCCCGGTGACCGTGAGGCGGCGACCGGCCACGACCCGAATCCCATCCAATCGAAAGCTGTCCGGAAAGATCTCCAGGGTATCGGAGCGGAGCGAGTCTGCCCGCTGGGCCTCGGCGGCGTGGGGCCACATGCCCAAGATCAAGAGAGCCGCGACCCAAGGGACCAGCACGGCCGGTTTACGAGGTGCTGCGAGGGAGCGTGGGATCGTCAGTCTCGCGATGGAGTGGAAGCGGAAATGAAATCCAGGCCGAAGTCGAGCACCGGAGCCGAGTGGGTGATCCAGCCGCTGGAGATGTAGTCGACGCCGGTTTCCGCGATGGCGCGAACCGTCTCGGCCGTTACCCGTCCGGAGGCCTCCAGCAGAGCCCGCCCGTCGGTCACCTCGACCGCGCGACGCAGATCCGGCGGGTCCATGTTGTCCAATAGGACGGCCGTGGCGCCCGCCTCGAGGGCCTCGTTGAGCTGATCCAGCGTATCGACCTCGATTTCGATGGCGGTAGCCGGTCCACTCTGCTCTCGCGCTGCTCCGACGGCGGCGGCCACGCCTCCCGACGCCGCCACGTGGTTGTCCTTGATCAGGATGGCGTCGCCGAGTCCGAATCGGTGATTCACGCCCCCTCCCGCCCGCACGGCCTGCTTTTCGAGTGACCGAAGCCCGGGCGTGGTCTTACGGGTGCAGCAAATTTTCGCGTCGGTGCCGGTAACCGCGGCCACGAGCGTTCCCGTCGCTGTGGCCACACCCGAAAGGTGGCCGAGAAAGTTGAGGGCCGTCCGTTCCGCGGTGAGGATCGATCGAGTCCGCCCCTCCACCGTGGCCACGACATCACCGGCTTCGACCGAGGCGCCTTCGTCCACTCCGAAGCGGAGCTCCAGCGTGCGATCAATCAGTGAGAAGGTCAGGGCCGCCGGCTCCACACCGGCGAGAATGCCTCCCTCTCGGGCCACGATATGCGCACACGCCGTGGCATCCGGCGAGATCACCGCTCGAGAGGTGACGTCGCCGCCCGACCCCAGATCCTCGTCGAGAGAACGTCGCACGATCGCTTCGACGAGCACTTCGGGAAGATCGGGGATGTCGTTCACACCGTCTGGGGACACAGAAGCTACCCGGATACCCCAACCACCGGACCGAGGGTATCCCGGTATTCAACCGTTACCGCGACGGGCACGCCATTGTCGAAGTCGCGACCCTCGGCTCCCAGGTCCACCATGCGCTGAACCGCGCGCCGAGCCCCTACGACCACCTCATCGGGAATGGTGACTTCGTATCGCAAATCCTGAAGACTCTCGAGGATGTTCTGCAGCGTGATGCTCTTCATGTGGGGGCACAGGTTACACGGCCGAATGAACTCGACGTCCGGTGTCTCGGCCGCCACGTTGTCGCTCATCGAACACTCCGTGACCATCATGACCTGGGCCGGGCGTTTCTCCTTTACGTACCGGATCATCGACGATGTGGACCCAGCGTAATCGGCGTTGGCCAGGACGTCCGGGGAGCACTCCGGATGGGCGAGCACCACGAGGCCCGGAGTCTCTTTGCGGTAGGCTCGGATCTCCTCCCCGGTAAAGCGCTCGTGCACCTCGCACCGCCCACCCCAGGCGATTATTTCGACATCGGTGAGCGCCGCTACGTTCTTGGAGAGGTATTCGTCCGGCAACAGGATCACGCGGTCGACCCCCATCGCCTCCACTATGTTCACGGCGTTCGCCGACGTGCAGCAAATGTCGGACTCCGCCTTCACGTCCGCCGACGTGTTCACGTACGTCACGACCGGTACGCCGGGGTACTTCTGCTTCATCCGGCGCACGTCTTCTCCGGTGATCGAGGCAGCCAAGGAGCACCCCGCCTCGAGGCTCGGTATCAAAACCGTCTTATCCGGAGATAGCAGCTTCGAAGTCTCGGCCATGAAGTGGACGCCGGCCTGTACGATGATGTCCGCGTCCGTCTTCCCGGCCTCCACCGCCAACTGGAGCGAATCCCCAACGAAGTCCGCCACGCAGTGGTAGATATCCGGCGTCTGATAATTATGAGCGAGAATTACCGCGTTCTTGGCCTTCTTGAGCTCGTTGACCGCATCGATCAGCGGCGCCACCAACGGCCACTCCACCGATGGGATGAAATCCTTGACCCGTTCCTGAAGATCCGCGGTCCGGCGCGCGACCTCGGGGGTGTATTCAAGCATCTCGTCTGCGTCGCTCATGGGCCGTGGCCAACCGTGTGGAGTCGTCCAGCCAGGCCGTGATTAACTTCCCGGGGCTTTCGGGCCCCAGACGTCGAATTCGCCGCATCCTACACATTATGGGACCTTTCGATCCTGACTCAAGGGCCGTCTCGAGGTTCGGGACCGATCCGAGAGTCTTTCCTTGAAGGAGCGCCGAACGCGAAGGGGCAGGTCAGAGGCCACGAAAGTAAGATGTCGAGAGCAGATCGCCGATCCCGCTCCGGGGGTGTTGAAACCATTCCCTTGATTCCCTAGGATGTCGCGACTCCAGGTACCACCCAAGGCTGCAGGTCTAAACATAGCGAGCTGTATCGCGGCAGGGGCACGTCAGGATTTCGACGGTCTACCTCGCCTGGGAGGGCTGCGGCTCGCCGAGAAAAATCTTTGAAAGGAATGCACGGCATGGATCAGCACGTGAATGAGGTGTCCAGTGAGGTCTTGGAGTTGGCTCATCTTTATGAAAGGGCGCCAATTGCGTTATGTGTTACGGACACGCAGCACCGGTACGTTCGCATTAACCAACGATTGTGCGAAATCAATGGCAAGCCTGTAGAAGAACACATCGGCCGGACGGTTCACGAGGTGATCCCGCATATCTCTGACCAGATCGTCTCCTTGTTTCAGGGCGTCATTGATTCGGCTGAGCCGGTCCTGAGGCATGAGGTCCAGGGTCATACTTCGGCCCACCCAGGAGGAGCGCATCTTTCTGGGTGATCACTATCCCCTTTCTGTCCAAGAGCGGAAGGGTCGTTTACGTGCATACGATGGTCTAGGATGTCACTCCTACGACATCTGAAGTGTCAAAAGGCACGTCGGAAATTTGACCCGGCACCACCGAGGTCCGATGCCCTCTCCATGGGATACGACGTTCTCACCCTGGGCGAGGGCCTGATGGTAGCACGCGAGCGGTGCGGCCTGACCAAGGTTGCGGTTGCGAGGATAGTAGTGCTAGACCCAGGAGAAGATAAGAAACCCCGTTCTGCGACGATCAGCGCCTGGGAACGGGAGACGATGGGCCTCACCCTCCCGAGATTGCGGCGCTTGGCCGATCTCTATGAGACCGTGGGCGGAATCAGTCCTTCCTGGGTTGTACTGGGCGACCGACCGATCATGAGGCCTGATCTCAAAGAGACACCTTAGGCACCAGCCTCAGACATTCACCAGGAAAACGCTTCCGAATAACGGTCCTCCATGTCCAGCGGTTCTCCGACCAAACGTCAACCCGGCGGGGTAGCTTGTGACCGGGTTGCGAATTCTACACTTGGCATCTATTACACCTGGCATGTAAATGTAAGACGGTGGCGGTGTTGTTCATGCCAGAGCCACTACTCCCCCCGGTGGGCAACCATGCCGGGAGCGCTTCACTGAGCAATGTAGGCGCCGCTGGATGTGAAGCTTCGAGGGAGAATCCTGTCGTGTTTCAGTTGACGCTGAGGAGGAGGGACAATGTGCCGATCTTTCTGTTTGTTAACGATGCGAGCCGCCGCTGTACTCGCGATGGCATCACTGTTTGGTGCGCCGGGCCTATCCGCCCAGACCAGCACGATCACGGGGAGGGTGACTGACACTGGGACCGGTGAGCCGCTTGCTTCGGCGCAGGTTTTCATTGTCGAGCTTGATCTGGGAGCGCTGACGCAGGCGAACGGCCGCTATCTCCTCCTGAACGTCCCGGTAGGTACGCATACCGTGACGGTCCAGCGAATCGGGTTCCGCGAAGCAACGGCGACTGTCCTGGTGACAGCGGGTCAGACCGTGGCCCTGGACTTCCTGGTCACCGAAGCGGCGATTCAGCTCGAACAGCTGATCGTCACGGGCACAGCGGGAGGTACCCGAAGGCGCGCGCTCGGGAACACGGTCGCACGGATCAGTGCGGCGGCCATCGCGGTCCGACCGGTCACACGGATCGAAGAGGCCGTTGGGAGTGGCATTCCCGGGGTGAGATTTATTCGTCCTGCGGGCTCGGCCGGCGGGGCGTCCGAAATCCGCATACGTTCGTCGAACTCGCTGTCACTTGGCCTTGGGCCGCTCATTTACGTGGACGGCATCCGGATCAGTACCGACCGTGTGTTCGCCGACCGTAACGGCGCGACGTCACGACTCCAAGATATCGATCCCAACATGATCGAAAGCATCGAGATCATCAAGGGTCCGGCCGCGGCTACGCTTTACGGGACCGAGGCGTCGAACGGAGTCATTCAGATCATCACGAAGAAGGGTATTGAGGGCGAGACGACGTTTGAAGTCTCGTTGGAGGGCGGCGCGAATTGGCAGCCCCACCCCTCTGAGAACTTCGGCCTTCACTGGTACGTTGATCCTGATACCGGAGAGATCAGGAACCACAACATGTATGAGATGCTGAAGGGGCCGGACTTCCTCGGGAGAGACCTCTGGCAGTACGGGCCCATTAAGCGGTTCAACGTCAATGCCAGGGGGGGGTCGAGCCTGGTCCGGTATTTCGCAGGGCTCAGCCGGGACGACGTCGAAGGATACAGCGGGGTAGACTACACCGAGAGCTGGAACGCCCAGGCGTCGATCAGCGTGGTCCCATACGAGAGCCTGAGCCTTACTCTCAACATATCGAGGTTGTCGGGTTCGACTCGCACCCCAGGAGCCTTGATTTGCACACTCGACTGCTTTGCCTCGCCGATCCAGCACCGCCTGCCTCTCGGTCAAGGGGGCGCGGCTGATATCTACTTGGGGCAGCTGCTCGGTGAGACCGATATTCGATTCAGAAGCCGGACGACCTGGAGCCTCCAGGTAACCCATAACCCCGTCAGCTGGTTCACCCAAAGAATCACCGGAGGTGTGGATAATTCCGGGCTGGTGCGGGAGTTCTTCGTTCCTCTGGGTGGACGCGGTTTCGGGCTTCCCGGGACAAACCGCTTGGGGTCGAACGGTCGCGAGGGCGACAGGAATATCTGGGACATAAACACGAAGACCCGAACGCTCGACTACTCCGCGACAGCGACGTTTGCCGTCACGGACCAGCTGAGTTCTGCTACGTCCGTGGGGTTGCAGTACTTCGAGGAGGACCGGAGCACGTTCAATCTGCACGGTGAAGACTTCGCGGTGGAGAGCCTGGAGACGATCTCGGGTGCCAACGACAGGACGTCCTCGGAAGATTTCCTCGAGAATATCACGGTGGGACTGTTCGTCCAGAATGAGTTCAACTGGGAGGACCGGATCTTCCTGACTGGCGCGGTCCGCTTCGACGACAATAGTGCTTTCGGCACGAACTTCGACGCCGCTGTCTATCCGAAGGCCATGGGGAGCTGGGTGATGAGCGAGGAAGATTTCTGGGGGAGTCCGTTGGGCGTCGAGCAGTTTCGCTTGAGGGGCGCCTGGGGGAAGTCTGGCCAGCAGCCTGACGCGTTCGCCGCGACCAGGTTGTATGCGCCGATCACCGGACCGGGCCAGGGGGCGTTGACGCCACTGGCGATAGGCAACCCGGATCTGGGTCCCGAGATAGGGTCGGAGATCGAGTTGGGCTTCGATGCCTCGCTCGTGGATGACCGAGTGGGCGTAGAATTCACTTGGTATAGCCGGACTACCAAGGACGCGATCGTGGCGGCGCCCGTCCGTCCGTCCGTCGGGTTTCCCGGCGTGCAGTTGGTCAACATCGGTCAGACCAGCAGTTGGGGTACCGAGACCTCGATAAACGTCCAAGTTCTGACCCAGAATCCGGTGCGCTGGGACTTGAATTTTGCCTTCTCCTCCATGGGCAACAGGATCGACGACATGGGTGGACTGGATGCGCTGGTCGTCACGGCCAGCCAGAATGGGATGAGGGCGAGGGGCCAATTACACGTTGAAGGCCTCCCCATCGCGGGCCTGTTCGAGAAGGAAGTCGTTTCGGCCGACTTCGTCTCTGGCAATAGCGGTGCCGTCACCAACGTCATGTGCGATGGTGGAAGGGGTATAGCCGGCCGAGAGATGGGTGGTCCCGCGGTCCCGTGCGACGATGCACCGCAAGTGTTCTTTGGTCCGGGGGATCCCACCTGGCAGGTTCACCTCAACTCGGTGTGGACTCTGATCGAAGACTGGCGCCTCTCGGTCACGCTCGACGCCCAGGGAGGGAACTGGCTGAACGGCGACTACATCGCGGGCCAGAACACTCGGCACGCGGAAAAGACGATCAAGCAGGACGACGCCCTCTGGCAAGGTTTTCGTGAATTTTCTCGCGATGGCCCCACGATGTACAGGGGTGATTTTCTCAAGCTCCGCGAGGTGTCTCTCCGATATTCACTTCCGCCGGCCTTGGCAGCGCGTCTCGGTGGGTCCTCGGCCAGCATTGTCGGGTCCGTGTACAATATCGCGACACTGTGGGCTAGAGATAGGTTCACTCGGTTCGGCCAGTACATCTGGGATCAGGAGATGCAGGCGCCGAACTTCGAATACATGGGCCAGGTGCCTGGCGGGACGCCCCCTCCCATGTCTCGTGCGACGCTGCGCGTGAACTTCGTCTTCTGACGATGTGCTTGGGGTGAGAAACGCCGAGTACACCGACTCCAAAAAAACGGGACGGATAAACCGATGACCGATACACCGATGACGATCAGAGCGAACGGCACGCGAATCGCCAAGGGGCGGCAATCCACATCGAGGAAGCGCCACCTGGTCTTCCCGCTATTGCTTCTCGGGCTGGCACCGCTGACGGCGTGTGGCGCCTTGGATGACCTGCTGCAGGCTGAGCTCCCCGGGCAGGTCGTCGACGAGGATCTCAACAACCCGCTGCTGGCGGAGACGCTAGTCGCCGGGGCACAGGCGGATTTCGAGTGCGGGTTTCAGGGGCATGTACTGGGCGTCGAGGCCGGCTTCGCCAACGTTTTTCATTACGTCATTTTCCAGATCGAGATGATCCAGATTGCTAACCGGCAATCCCGGCTCATCGAGCGGGGGCTTGGAGAGTGTACGAGCAACCGGGACCCGATCTGGTTCATCATGCACCGCGGCCGAACGCAATCCGCGGATGCGGCCCGTAGGATCCTGGAAGAGATGGACCCGGCAGAGGTGGAGGACCTGGACTTCCTGGTCGGAAAGGCCTATGCCTACGAGGGTTACGCCACCCAGATTCTCTCCGAGGCCTGGTGCGAGATGGTGTTCGACGGGAGCGACACCAGGGTTACACGACTAGACGGCATGGCCCGCGCGGAAGCTCGATTCGACTTAGCCATCATGCATTCCACGAGCGCGCTTTCCGGTTCGCGGGCGGCAGAGGCGCAGGACATCCTGGATCTGGCGCTGGTCGGACGTGCCAGGTCCAGGCTGAATCAGGGAAATCTGGCTGGGGCGATCACGGACGCGCAAGCGGTGACTGCAGGCTTCATCTACTACGCGACCTACGAGACGTCACCCGGACGTCGTGGGGGCATGGTAGACAGACTCGAAGCCGGTTTTGTCGTGCACGAGCGCGACCGTAACTTGATGGTTGGGGGGGTGCCGGATCCAAGGGTCCCCATTGACAATATCGGAATACACCCCAGCAGCGGAGCCGGGACTTGGTGGATCCAAACCAAGTACGCGGATGACGGATCGGACATGCCGTTCGCGAGTTGGCGGGAAGCGCGGCTCATGATCGCGGAGGCGGACCCAGCCCAGTCCGTGGCCATCATCAACGAATTGCGCTCGAGCTCTGCCGGATTGCACAGCGAGCTGGATACGAGCGCGTGGCCTCTGCCGGCCTACGCTGGCGGGACTGCCGCGGAAATCGCAGACGCGGTTATCGAGGAGCGGCGGCGGGAGCTATACCTGCAGGGAGTGGCGATGGGGGACGACCAGCGAACGGGTAACTTCACGAAGTGGGACACGGGCGTGAGCCTGGTCAATGCGCCAATTGGGACCCTCACCTGCCTCCCCATACCGGAGCTGGAGTTCCTTTAAGCGCACAAATGCTCGCCTCCTGGGTAAGAGGGGAAGAGACGAGTTGTGCCGTCGACGACCGATGACGGGCTCGTACCGACGCCAAAAGTGTTTTCCGATGCGTACTCCTAGGGTGCTCAAAGTCCTGACGGTAGCTGCTAGGTTAGCCGTAGGGATTTTCCTCTCTGGCCCTTACTTCGCGGTAGACGGCCAAGCCAGTGCATCTCTCGTGGGCATCGTACTGCAGGAGGGGAGCGACCAACCGCTTCCTGGTGCCACGCTCATGATTCTGGAGACGCAGCGATCGGTCGTGACTGATGACAACGGGGAGTTTTCCTTCCCCGAGCTCACACCGGGCGAGGTTATGCTGAGAGCCGGTCTTGACGGCTATGCGTCTGTGGTGGAGTCATTGGAGATCGCTTCGAACGAGGTAGGGTTCGTGCAGGTCAGGCTTCTGCCCCTCTTCGCGGCCCTGGATGAGATTTTCGTGATAGCGGAGCAAA
Source organism: Gemmatimonadota bacterium (assembly GCA_022564055.1). Classification (GTDB taxonomy): domain Bacteria; phylum Gemmatimonadota; class Gemmatimonadetes; order Longimicrobiales; family Gaopeijiaceae; genus UBA822. The sequence continues at coordinate 9,708 of JADFMD010000027.1, read as the reverse complement.
GTTCCGGTCGAGCCGGCTACCAGGAAGCGTCGGTCCAAAACGACGATGGCGATCTCGGGACTGCAGCGGACCTTCTCGAAGGGAAGGTTCTGGGACTGAATCTTGGGCGAAATACGGGGGTGGCGGGTGGCGGAGCGAGAGTTCAGCTGCGCGGCCCGAACTCCCTGTCCCTGAGCAACGAGCCTGTCATATACGTGGATGGCATTCGGGTCTCTTCGCGGATCGGGAGCCTCGACTCCAGAAATTCCGCCGGCCTCCATGCGCTCGAAATGATCCCCGCGAGTATCATAGCGCGCATTCGTGTTCTCCGAGGTCCCGCGGCCGGGGCGCAGTATCCAGATGCGAGTAACGGAGTGATCCTTATCGAGACACGCCGGGGTCGATCCGGCGACAGAAACGCTGGGGAAAACGACTGAGCGCGCTGTCGCGCCACTTCCACGGTTTCATCTTCATGGGCTGACCCAGTTTGTTGGGCGACGGCCAAGATCAACTCCTGATGACTGAAGGCGTGCGGACGGATGTAAACCGCTAGAGCGTCATCGATGAACTCTCGTAGCGGGACATCACGCCCGCTAGCGCGGTGCACGTCCGTTCGGTTCTAGAGTGATATCGAGCTTGAACGTGCACAGCGACGTGCACAATACAGTGGCGGATTGGCCAAACGAACGAGGGGCCGGAGGTCGGCGAGGCGAGAGGGTTCCTGACGAGTGGCCGAGAAGAGGGAGCGGAGTTGGGATCTCATCGTCCCGAAACCATGAGATGCGCGCCGGACGTACCTGCCTCCATGAGCCAAAGCATGGCCGGACCGCGAGCGATCGGGAAGCCGAGGTCTCGGGTGGCGTGAGGCACGGCCACCACGGTGTGGTTTCGGTAATCCTGGGCGGAGTCCCCATACACGTGGTAGTAGATGCTTCCCCATACAGACAAGGCACGAGTTCCGTCCGCCTCGGCCCGCTCGAAGCGAGCCAGGATTTCCGCCACTGTCCCTCCAGCGCTCTCGAAAGCATGGTTCTGCTCCAATCGCGGACGATTGGCTTCGGCGGTGCACTGGACGTCGAGGGGGGCCATTTGGCCGGGACGGCCTTCATTGTCCCAGCAGATCAGGCCGTTGCTGCCCCCGCGGAGCACCGCGGTGCTGCCGTCGGGACGGAGCTCGAGGATCGTCGCCTCGGCACGCAATGACGCGGGCGCGGCGAGCAGCGTCCGCTCGATATCTGCGTCAGCGGATTGGGCGCACAGGGCGGACGGCAGAAGAACTGCGGTGAAAGGGAGGAACATGAAAGGGAGGAACAGTAGGCGCTTCATCAACCTGGCCTCCGTTGGAAGGGTCTCATGATGGAGCTCGTCTCGATCTGCTCGCTGGGTCATAGGCACCTAACCGCTCACTTGCCTTGCGGAGCATTGGCATCTACCGTGAGTGCAGAGAAGTGGCAGCCTACAAACTTCCCGATCCGGGGGTGACGATGCAAGGCACGCGAGCGACCATAATGTTTCCGATTTTAGCGGGGCTGATGTTCGCGGGATCGCCGCTCGGCGCTCAAAAGGTGAAACGGCTCGACTCCTACGAGGGGGTCGCGATCCGAATGCTGCAGAGCAACAATGCCGGAAACGTGCACGCCGTCATCGATCCGGCTCTGAACGAGGTCGTCGGGTACCTGGAGGGCTGTCCGCGGGCTCATAATATCTTCGCGCATCCCGATGGGACCTACTATTACTGCACGAACGAAGAAGAAAACACGCTCGACGTCTTCGATACGGTCACGTTACAGCTGGTCGAGCAGCTCCAGCTCACGAATCGTCCGAACAAGGCCGCCTACAACGAGCACAACCGTAAGATCTACGTGGGGATCGCCAGGGCGCCCTACGTCGACGTATTCGATCTGGACACCCACGAGAAGCTTAAAAGCATCCGGGTGGCGACCGGGATTCACAACGTCTATGTGAGCCCGGATGGGAAGTGGGTGGTTGCCGGTTTGAACGGCCGGGACGAGGGGTCCATTCAGGTCATCGACGCCAGCACCGATGAAGTGGTGAGGGAAATCTCGCTGCCCGGGCCCGGCGGTGAGATCCACCGCGTCCGGCCCATGATGTTCCTTGCCGCGGAGGACGGGTCGACGGACAAGATTCTGGCCCAAGGCGCCGCGGTCAATGGATTCTGGGTGATCGACTGGGAGACAGGGGAGACGGAGCAAATCATCTACCCGCCGCCTCTGCCGGCGTGGAAGCAGAGCGCCGAAGCCAACCAGGGCGCTCCGATGCATGGCTTGGAAGTGCTGCCAGATCGCTCAGCAGTCTGGGCGTCGAGCCGTTTGGACAGCCGAATCTACGGTTGGTCGCTGCCCGACTTCGAGTACATCGGCGCGGTCGAGGTGGGGCCCGCGGCGAACTGGATGACGCCGACACCGGACAGTCGGTACATGTACGTGGCCGTCTCGGGCGCTGACTATACGGTGGCGGTCGACCTCCAGACGCTCGAAATCGTGGCGAAAATGACCGTAGGCGCCGGACCCAAGCGCATCGACACGGCGATCCTTCCGCTGGACCGCGTGGAGAAGACGACGACCACTCAGGGGGGCCTGTAGTTTCTTCCGCTGGAGCCGGCGGTCTGGGCCCAGAGTTGGATCGTCAACCTACGACTGAGGTGGTAACAAGCATGAACCGGAAGAATAGAGGGCGTGGTTTGGGGGAATGGGTAGCCGGCTTTTCCCTGATTGCCGGCGTCGGCATTCTTGTTGGTCTTGGCCCACCCTCGGAGGGCTCGGGGTTGGCGGAGCCGCTACGAGCGTCCACAGACCCGTCCACCGACAATGCGACGCAACAGGCTGCGTTCGACTACTACCGGCAGAACATCGAACCACTGTTCCTGAGGCCTCGCGGCTACCCGGGGTCGACCAGCGGCAACCCCGCATGTGTCATGTGCCACGTGTGGCAAACGAGCGTTCGTTTTACCCTCGAGGAGCCGATCCAAACAGCGGATGGAGGGGCCTGGACAGAGGAACAGTCTCGCCGCAACTATGAGGTCGTGACCCAACTGGTCGATGCCTCCGACCCCGAGTCCAGCAGGTTTCTACTGAAGCCTTTGGCGCAGGTGGCCGGCGGGCTCCGTCACACGGGCGGCAGCTTCTGGGATTCTACTCAGGACCCCGAGTATCAAGTCATACTCGATTGGATCCGTGCCCTCCCGGCGGCGGAGTTCACGCCCGCCGAAGCGGAGGTGGCCGTCGACTTCCAGTACTATCGCAGTTGTGTCCACCCGGGGGTGCTCAGTGTCGGGAACTACGGGCAGCTCGCGTGCACGTCGTGTCATGCAGGCGGACAGGCAGGGTTCGCCCCGCGCGGCAGGGGTGGCCCGTTGACGGAGGCGCAAGCCCGACAGGGATTCGCGACGCTCCAGAGACTGATCGTGCCTGGCGATCCCGAGCGGAGTCGCTTCCTGCTGAAGCCCCTGCACCCGGACGGTGGCGGTTCGTATGCCCACAACGGCGTGAGGCGGTGGCAGAACCGGAGTGATCCGGAGTGGCAAACGCTTGCGGCGTGGGTTCGCGGGGAGGTGACTGGCACCGATTGTTCACCGGTGTATTAGGCAGCAAGAGACTGAACGCGAAGACGGCCACCTCCGAACGATGGGGGTGGCCGTCTTGTCAGGTCGGTGTTAGAGCCGGCTCTCAGTCGCGCCTAGCGTCATTCGCTTCCTCCGCCTCCAACCTCTCCTGATAACGCGCACCGCTCAAAACGGCTGAGAGCGCGTAATTGCCCTCCTGACAGGCGTACTCGTACATCTGGTCGGGCATCGTCGTCATCGGGATCTGTCCACCCCACGGCTCCGTGTAGGTCGAAGGGTCGTCGACCATGAACTCGTAGAGGATGGCATCCTCGCGCATCCGGCTGAACCGCTCGGTCACCTTCATATCTGGCGAGGAGTACGGCTGCAGGGGATGGATGTTGGTGGTCTCGACCACGAGCACATCGCCCTCCCAATGGCCCCACGAGTCTCCCATCCAGGGACGGATGTGCGGAGGCAGCCGCGGGCCATCACCGATTCGGATGATCCGCGCATCGTGGACCATCTCCGTCATGATCATCAGGTAGTCGGGCGTCTGTACGATGATGTAGTTGCTGTTGTAGAGCCCGGTCGGGAGCATGGGGGGTCCGGCAGGGGAACCGTATGAAGTGAGGCAGCGTTCGGCGAGTGGTCTCAGCTCCGGGTGGTCGTATTGGCCAAATTGGCTCCTGGACTCCCGGCGCTCCGCTCTGCGCGCTTGAGCTTCGGACGTAAGCGCGGGAATCCGGCCGTTGGACGGAACGGTGATGAGCGAGGCCCTGGGTTCTCCGTAGACGACCGCCACCCCATTACCCCTCTGGAAATAGACGTCGTTGTACGAGTCCGCGACCGAGATGGTTCTCTTGGCTTCTGGTGCCCCACGATCCGGGTCGCTCGCCTGGGCGGCACTGGCCTCGCGGTCCGCATACCCCTGTTCTATCTCAGTGACCTGTTCCAGTGTGTAGACGGGACCCTGGTCCCCTCGACGTTGGGTCGGAGTCATGGACTGGTTCGTCCAAATCCCCTGAAGATCCGGATGGCCGGCGGGTGTCCTGGGGACTTCCCACTCGGCGTCGGAGGCTCTGTTCTGCGCCGCCGCGGTCGATACGACGCCGGGCGCTGCGGTTACGCAGAGAAAAACCATCGCCATACGCTTGTTCATTTCACGCTCCAATTAAGCTGGATTAACGGCACTGACCGGCACTCTTCTTCAAACAGCCCTTTTGACGGGGTCGGCCTAATGTGAAGGGCAGGATCGAAGCGGTCAATTATTCCTTGCTTCCCTCGTTGTTCCATACAAACGTTCATCGTGCACACGTTCGCAGACATGAGCGGACCCGACGGGCTTGCTTGAAGCGGGCTTCCTGATCGATAGGTGTCGAAAATCAAAGGAGAGCCAGGAGTGTTTCTTTCCAAGAAGAACGCAGATGTCGATGGCCCACCCGAGGGCGAGGCCCATGACGAGGCGACCGCGCCGCCTCAATCTGAATGGGCCGAAGAGAGTGTCGATCTGTCGCCGGCGGATGCGCCCGACGATCTGCCTGAAGCCGAACGGGCCGAGGAGAGCGTCGATTCGTCGCCGGCGGATGCGCCCGACGACCTACCTGAAGAGCCGAGCTATGTGCCCGAGATGTCCAGCCCAGACGAGGGCAATCCCGATCAGCCGGGCGGTAACGACGCGACGAAGCTGGTCATCGGCAGAGAGATCAGTCTCAACGGTGAAATCAACTCGTGCGACTTGCTGGTCGTCGAGGGTAAGGTCGAGGCCACCATGAAGGAGTGCCGCGAGATCAGGATCACCGAGACAGGCACATTCAAGGGCCAGGTCGAGTTCGAGCGGGCCGACATCAGCGGTGTCTTCGAGGGCGACCTGACGGCGCGCGAGCACCTGGTCGTGCGCTCGACCGGGCGCGTTACGGGCAAGGTCAGGTTCGGCGAGCTCGAGATCGAGCGTGGTGGCCAGGTTCTCGGTGACATCCAGGTCTTCAGCAATGGCGCGGCGGCGGGGCAGGAAGCGCAGGACACCGTCGAAAAGCCGGCCAACTAGGCCCCCGTGCGATCCGTTTGTTGCGATTCATCGGCGGGTTCAGGTGGGTCTGAGGTGACCTCCTCGAACCTGGAAGTCGAGGCGGTAGAGCCGAGCGAGGCGGTTCCGGATCCTGAGGCTCTTCGTTCCGACGTTCGTTCCGACGGCGGAGACGACGTGGGGCCGGCAGGAGTCCTGAAGGACTATCTGTTACGATGGAACGGTGAGTATTTCGGCTTTCGCTCCAACGGGGAGTCCCTCCTGGTCATCGGCCGTGAGATCGCTGTCAACGGTGAAATCAACTCGTGCGACTTGCTGGTCGTCGAGGGTAGAGTCGAGGCCAGCATGAAGGAGTGCCGCGAGATCAAGATCACCGAGACAGGCACGGTCAAGGGCCAGGTCGAGCTCGAGCGGGCCGACATCAGCGGTGTCTTCGAGGGCGATCTGACGGCGCGCGAGCGCCTGATCGTGCGCGCGACCGGGCGCGTTACGGGCAAAATCAGGTTCGGCGAGCTCGAGATCGAGCGTGGTGGCCAGGTTCTCGGTGATATCCAGGTCTTCAGCAATGGCGCGTCCTAGCTCACCCCCCGCCGCGTGATCTTCAGGATCCGGTCGTCGTCCGACGCCGGCTGACCGCGCCCGTCCTCGTTGCTCGTAGCGATGTACACTTCGCCGTCAGGACCCACCAGCACGTCTCGCAGGCGACCGTATTCGCCGCGGTAGATTACGTCGGTGCTCACCACCGAGCGGCCGTCTTCCGACAACTTGAGCCGCCAGAGTGCCTCGCCCCGCAGTGAGGTGACCAGGAGGCTTCCGTTCCACCCGGGGATCCGGTTCGACCCGTAGTAGTCGAGGCCGGAGATCCCCACGGTCGGCGTCCACGCCTCGAGCGGCTCCACCACGTCGTTCTCGTCGCAGTAGTCCTCCTCGCCAGCCACGTCTCCATCGCAGAAGCCGTGGACGGCCGGCCACCCGTGGTCGCCGCCCATCTCGACCCGCATCACCTCGTCGTTCGTTCTGGGCCCGTGCTCGGCGACGTACAGGTCACCCGTCTCGGGGTGGAAGACGATGCCCTGCGGGTTCCGGTGGCCATAGGAGTAGACACGCGTCCCGAACGGATTTCCGGGAGCCGGCTCTCCGTCCAGCGTGAGCCGCAGGATCTTGCCGGACAGAGAGCCGAGGTCCTGGGCCATGGGACGGTTTCCGGCGTCCCCCATGGTCATGTACAAGAATCCGTCCGGGCCGACGACGAGCCTCGACCCGTCGTGGTTGCCACGCCCGGGAATCCCATCGAGGAGAGTCTCCGGAGCGGTGAGGCGTCCCCCCTCGTAGCGCATGCGGATCAGGCGATTCTCGATACCGTTCCCGGCGGCATACGAGTGCGCCAGGTAGACGTACGGCTCCCGTTCGAAATCCGGGTGGAAGGCCATGCCCATCAGGCCGGCCTCGCCCCGCTCGTGTACGTCGATCTCGGCCACGAGCGTGACCGCTCCCGTCTCCGGATCTACCCGAGACACACGACCTGCTCGCTCCGTAAACCAGATCGCGCCGTCGGGACCCCAGGCAAGATCCCAAGGGGTGTCGAGACCCGAAGCGAGCGTCTCGACGCGCAAGCCGGCGGCGGGGGTGGCGGTGCTCGGGGCGGCTTGCTGTGGAGCCGCACGGACGACGGCCGGGGCCGCCAGCGCCCCGAAAGCTGTCATGACGAGGATGGCTACCGGAGTCGGTGTGCGGCGCGTTCTCATGATCGTTTCCTCCTTGTCGTACAGACCTACTCATCTCCTCGAATCTGTCTCCACCGGAAGACTGATTCCGCGGCGAAACGTCTCTGCGATTCTGCGCCACCAATGTGCCGACCGCAAGCTCAACCCTACACAGCAAGCATGTATCCAGCGGTCACCACCAGAGCCCATTTGATTGCCCCCAAGACACGCTCTCGTGCCTTGTCATGATACGGGGGCTAGGGGCTAGGCGCACGCGGTTCTGCGCTCCATCTTCTCCTGTCATGACCGCGACACCCACGACCCTGCATCTCGACGTCTTCAGCGACTACACCTGCCCGTGGTGCTACGTGGGCTGGGCCCGTCTCGAGTCGGCGCTGCGCCGCGTTCCGGAGGGGGTGGATGTGGACGTCCGATGGAGACCGTACGAAATCCACGCCGAGGTCCAGCCGGAGGGGATGCCGGTCGAAGACCTGCCGTACTCCCCGGAGCAGTGGGCGCAAATGCAGGAAGCGCTGCGCCAAAGTGCCGCTGAGGAAGGGCTAGAGGTCGGGAAGCGGCCCAAGGTCTCGAACACGCACCGAGCCCTCATGGCCGGTGAATACGCGCGAGTGGAGGAAGCGGAGCGCTTTCCTGCGTTTCATGAGGCGCTGTTCAAGGGATACTTCGCGGAGGGTCGCGACTTGGGTGACCCGGCTGTGGTCGAAGACATCGCGCGTTCATCCGGACTCGACGTCGGCCGGATGACGAAGGCGCTCGACGATGGAGAATACGAGGGGGCGATCACCGCGACCACCGACACGGCGAGACAACTCGGCATCACCGGCACACCCACCTACGTCTTCGACAAGCGCATCGCCGTGGTCGGGGCGCAGCCGGTCGAGGCGCTGCTCCAAGCGATTGACGTGGCGCTGAAGCACGCCGAGGAGGAATGAGATCAGTGGGTGCTGTGCCAAATCTCGGTCCAGACCCTATCATAGACTCGCGATCTTTACTCCAAGGAGTGGTCCCATGAGAAAATCCGCATTGTTGTTCTTGTCTGTGACCATAATGGCAGCCATTCCTTCGATGGCGTGGGCACAGCAAGAGGAATATCCCATCATCGTGATTCCGACGGGCGAGGGCCCGTTCACGTTTCCGCAGGGCTACCAGACACCGTGGGACCAGATCGAGATCATGGTGACAGAAAAGATGTCGCCGAATCTCTTTGTTCTGCACGGCTCGCAAGGCCTTGATCGGGGACACCCCGACGCATCAGGCGGCAGGGTCATGGTGCTCTTCGGACCGGATGGCGTCCTGCTGGTGGACACCCAGAACCGACAGGTGGCCGACAAGACACTGGCGGCGATCCGGACGTTCACCGACGGCCCCATCAAGGTCCTGGTCAACTCGCATGTTCATTCGGACCATACGGGTGCCAACGCCTTTTTCGGGAACCAGGGGGCGTTGATCTTCGCGCAGGAAAATCTGCGGCTCGACATGGTCACCCCGCGGCGCCCCGGCGGCCCGGCCCCGACACGCGATCCGGCCGGCATTCCGGTGGTGACCTATCGCTGGGATCCCTCCGCGCCCGGCGAGCCCGCCATTACCCTGAACATGAACGGCGAAATCGTGGATTTCATCCCGATGATGCCGTCCCACACGGGTGGGGACACCGTGGTGCGCTTCCGAAACGCCAATGTGATCTACATCGAGGATTTCTACCGTAACTTCGGCTTTCCCTTCGCCGCTCAGTCCAGTGGCGGCTCGATCCAGGGCATGATCGAGGCGATCGATCTCTTTCAGATCATCGCCGGTCCCGACACCTGGCTGATCCCCGGCCATGGCAAGCTCATCCGTAGAGAGGATCTCCTGCCGTATCGCGCGATGCTGGTCGACATCGTGGCAAAGGTCACGGCGCGGCGCGACCGGGGCCAGTCGCTGGAGGAAGTTCTGGCCGCGAATCTCACGGCACCGTATGAGGCCCAGGGCGACACGCAGCAGAGCAGGGATCGCTTTGTCAGGGCCGTGTATGCCGAGGTGAGGGACTTTCCGCCTATCGTAAACGGCAGGCGGGCCATGCCCTAGGGCAGGCGGCAAGCGGCTCCGGTTGGGCCGCTCCCAGGTGTCCGCCCCGTCGTTCGATGATGTGATGCGTCGACGCCGGGATCTCGAGAAGCGCGCGAACCGTTAAGAACGATGCCGATGCACCTAGCTGGACGGCTCTTCGACGACATTCGTGCCGGCGATGTACCCGTGGACGTGACCCTTGCCCAGGCCATGCTTGTTGAACCCCCCCACGGCCTCGCCCCCCGCATAGAGACCGGGAATGACCTGGCCCTGCATGTCCACGACCTGCTGCTTGCCGTTGACCCGCAGGCCGCCATAGGAATCGTGCCAGACCACCATAGTCGACAGCGCATAGAAGGGCGGCGTCGCGA
>JADFMD010000256.1 GCA_022564055.1 Gemmatimonadota bacterium | reverse complement strand
GAGTGGACGATCGACCGACATGGTCTTCAGCTCCCCACTCCGCCAGCCGACGATGCGCCACGTCGGCGGCCCGCTCTCCTCCAATGAGGGTCCGGCGGCCCACGTAACCGTCAGCTCGCTACGTAACCAGATCCGGGCCTCCGCCACCCGCGCGAGGGCCTCGAAACTGACGTCGGTTTCCAGGCGGCCCGATCCGTCCAGAAGTAGATCGCCCCGGATCACATGGAACTCGGCGTGCTCGAAGTAATCGACCTGATCCAGCAGCGGACGCCAAAGCGCGATCTCCTCCCAGGAAACATGACGCCGTGCACCGACATCCACAGGGGTGAGCCCGACGGTGCCCAGTGGACCCCGGGTCGCGAGATCGACAGCAGGGAGGTCGAGCACCTCAACGAAATCGCCGAACGACCCTCTCGTGGACTCATCGGGCAGCTGGAGGTTCAAGACCGAGTGGTTGAGGCGCTGGATCTCTGGTGCGACCTGTAGGATCGCCTCTTCGGACGCGACCATTTGGTCCCACTGGACTGGCGTCTGACGCGTCCCGACGCTGAGCGCCGGGGCGCAACTCACCACCGCAAGCACGAGGACGCCACCCTTCAGGCGTGACCAGCGCTCGCGGTCGTTGGAGAGGACCGTTTTTTGAGTACCGGTGTTCCTTATAATGCACCTCCGAGCTACCGACCGGGAGTGGCTTCAACGGCTTCGTCGTCCGGTAGCCCTCCCACGGGCGTCCGTCGGGCGGCGGGGCCTGAAGACGTCATGCGACTTGAGAGTGGGTTGCAGCCCCGGCATACGCAAGTGGTGTAAGCCCGCTCACCACTTACTGTACGCTCCAATCACACCAACCCATCCCGTCACGGCGCAGAACTGTGGGTCGAGTTTCAGGAGCACTCGAGCACTCCGCGTAAGTGTTGGGTATGGGCTCCTAATCAGTAGGTTCGGAGTTCGAGTCTCTGGCGGGGCACTGGCGGAAGTCCAATAAAGACGCCAGCTTACGGCCTTCCTGTTTCGGTGGGAACGTCGGAGCCGTCGCCGATCCACATCATGGAGCCCGTTCGATTATGCGCAATTCGAGACTTCTGCCGGTTACAACGTTACAACGTTGACCGGCTTACTTGCCGCGGTGCTCTCCGGACCTGCTTCGTCTCAGGATATCGGACCGACCGGCCCCAGCCCTTACGACGTCGTTGAAGCGTGGCACAAGCCGTTTGCCAAACAAGGTTTTGCCTTCGGCGGCAATTCAGGCGTCTTCGCCGAGTCGCCTGATCGTATCTTCGTCGCGCAGCGTGGAGAAACCCGACTGCCGATCCCGATTCCCCCCGAATTCGCAGGATATGCGGGGTCCATCGGGATCAACACCTTGACTGCGACAGGGATAGGGATTCTAAAGACCCTTTCCGAGTCCGGCACCCTGGTTGAGCGAGGCGAGATCCTCCCCTTGCAAGGCTGACCTCAGGCTAAGATGAACGCTCGTCGTGCAGCCATGCAAGGATGTGCCGATCGGATGCGTGGATGGGCAGGAGATGGCGAACGGATCCGACCCCGCGTCGGGGACGGCAGGTCCGGGGTCCGTCGGTCAGGTCTCAGTCAGGCAGGGACTGATCGAACTCGAGTTCGGGGATCGGCTCCGGATCCGTCGGATCGAATTCGGAGGACTGATCGAACCCGAAGTCAGCCTGGGGTGGGGCGCGGGCGGGACTCAGCAGAGGAGGCCGGCTGGGAAGATCGAGGTAGGTGAGAATGGAGTGGACGGGAACGGGATCGGTGACGAAGGCGATGATACTCATGGATCCACCACAGGACGGGCAGACGAGCGGCAGGACATCATAGATGCGAGCGATGAGGGCGGCCCATCTCGAGGAAGCACGCCGGCCTGGGGTGGCTCCGCCTGACGAACCCGCCACGGAGTGAGTGCCGAGCTGCCCCGAGGGCGACTCCTCCACCCTACCCTGCTCATGCCCGAGCGCGATGACCTGATACCTGAGCTTGGCATTGGGAGCCAGCACCCCGTGATAGCGGTGGCGATGGATGCGTGG
>JADFMD010000026.1 GCA_022564055.1 Gemmatimonadota bacterium | reverse complement strand
CCCGGGCAGCGGCGGGGAGCGGAGACTCCCTACGCAGCGTCCCGGCCACGGTGTAGCGGAGGAGGGAGTCTCCGCTCAACCGCCGCGGGCCTCAGCAATAGAGCTCGCAGGGCCCACCGGCCCCGAAAAGGAGAGGACGACGTGGACAGAATTCGGATCAGACTGAAGGCCTTCGATCACTGGCTCGTGGACCAGACCGCCGCCGACATTGTGCGAACGGCGCAGAAAACCGGCGCCACGGTCCGTGGTCCGATCCCTCTGCCGACGAAGCGGGAGCTATGGACGGTTCTCAAATCGCCCCACATCGACAAGAAGAGCCGTGAGCAGTTCGAGCTCCGGACGCACAAGCGACTCATCGACATCGTAGATAGCCGCCCGCAGACCGTGGATGCGCTTACCAAGCTCGATCTGCCGGCGGGTGTCGATGTCGAAATCAAGGTCGATTAGCTAACAGGGCTGAGTGATGGCTGGAATAATTGGAAAAAAAATCGGCATGATGCGGATCTTCGATGACGGAGGAGCCGCGGTTTCCGTGACCGTCGTGGAGGCGGGGCCCTGCCCCGTGCTTCAGATCAAGAGCGTGGAGACCGACGGATACACCGCCGTTCAGTTGGGTTTTGGTGCCCAAAAGGACAAGCGGGCGAGCAAGGCCGAGAAGGGGCATGCCGCAAAGGCCGGCCTCGACGCGGCCCCTCGCCTCGTTCGGGAGTTTGCGCTCTCGGACGGCGACGAGTATGAGATCGGGCAAGCCATCACCGTCGAAGTCTTCGAGGTCGGCGACAGCGTGAAAGTTACGGGAACCTCGAAGGGAAAGGGCTTCCAGGGTGTGGTGAAGCGCTATGGCTTCGCGGGCCGTCCGGCGTCGCACGGGCATCCGAAGTCGCGAATCCCCGGTTCGATCGGGCCCGGTACCGATCCGTCTCGGGTGATCAAGGGAAAGAAACTTCCGGGCCGTATGGGTGGGGTTCGTTCGAGCCTTCCGAATGCGAAGGTCGTGAGAGTGGATCTGGAGCGGAATCTCCTCTTCATCAAGGGTGGGGTGCCGGGGTCCAGAAACAGCTATTTGTTGATACAGAAGTGACGCATGCTTAAAGCACGCTACTACCAGAACGATGGCTCGGAAGGGAAGGCTCAGGCTCTCCCCGAATGGCTTTTCGACGGCGTCGTCCACGAGGACGTCCTACACCAGGTGATCAAGGCTTACCTGGCGAATCAGCGGCAAGGTACCGCTTCGGCCAAGTCCAGGGGACAGGTCAAGGGTGGTGGCCGCAAGCCATTCAAGCAGAAGGGGACCGGGCGGGCTCGCCAGGGAACCATTCGCGCCGTGCAGATGGTCGGGGGCGGAGTCGCGTTCCCGCCGATCCCGCATTCGTGGAGACAGCGCGTCCCTCGAAAGGTCCGCGCTCTGGCTCGGCGATCGGCGTTCAATTCCAGGGCCCAGGGAGATCGGGTGATCCTGGTGGATTCGCTCGAGTTCGAAACTCCCAAGACCAAAACGCTCGTTGAGATGCTCGGGAAGTTCGGGACCGAGGGAAAGGTGCTTTTCCTTACGGATGGCGTGAATGAGAACCTCTACCTTTCCTCGCGAAACCTTCAGGGTGTCGAAGTCCGGCCCTTTGGCGAGGAGTCCGCCTACGACATCCTCTGGGCCCATGTTCTCGTCATCGAGAAAACGGCGCTAGAGAGTGCCGAGCCGTCCGATGCACACAGAGCCGCGATGGAGTCGCGGGCCCGGGAAGAGCCTGCGGTGAGGGCAAGGGAGCGGGCGGCCGAGGAGGCACGGGCGGAGCGAAGGAAGGCGAGGCCTGGGCACGGGACGAAATCCCGGCGGGTCACCGAGGTGAAAACCACGGTTGAGATACAGCCGGAAAGGAAGGTCGCAGCCAAGCCCAAGGCCGAAGCCAAGCCCAAGGCCGAAGCCAAGCCCGAAACTAAACCCAAGGCCGAAGCCAAACCCAAGACCGAGGCCAAGAAGAAGGCAGCACCCAAGAAGAAGGCCCCGGAAAAATCCTCGAAGGCTTCCGGGGGCGAGCTGGACCTTTCGTCTGTCAAGCTGCCCAAGGTGGGCGACATGGCCAAGTTCCTGGCTCAGTTCGACGACGTATCCGATATCAAGGCGCTGATGGCGCGTGATTCCCGCAAGACGGCCCAGGCCCAATACGAAGCGCGCTTGACCGAGCTTTCGGGCTCGGGCAAGGGCAAGAAGGACTAGGGGGCGACCATGAGCGACGTCTATGATGTGATCTATGCGCCGGTGGTAACGGAGAAATCGGCGGGAGCGATCGAAAATGACAACGTCTACACATTCATCGTGGCCCGCAAAGCCAACAAGATCGAAATCTTGAGGGCGATCGAGGGAATCTGGGACGTGAAGGTGAGCGACGTGCGCACGATGCAGTATCGCGGCAAGGCAAAGCGGGCCCTGATGGGGCGGTTGTCCAAGAATCCAAAGGTCGGGCGGCGCCCCGCGTTCAAGAAGGCCGTCGTCCAGTTGGCCGAGGGTGACCACATCGAGTTCTACGAGGTCGGATAAGAACGATGGCTATCAAGAAATTCAAACCGGTGACGCCCGGGATGCGCTTTCGCTCGATCGTCGACAACTCCGACATTCTCACGAAGAAGCCCCCCGAGAGGTCGCTTCTCGAGGGCTTATCCAAGTCCGGCGGGCGTAACCATCACGGCCGCATAACCTCACGCAGACGGGGCGGCGGGCACAAACGGCGGTACCGCCGCATCGACTTTCGTCGTGACAAATTCGGGATTCCGGGAAAAATCGCAGCGATCGAGTACGATCCGAATCGCAGTTCGAACATCGCTCTGGTTCATTATGCGGACGGCGAGAAGCGTTACATTCTCCACCCGCGAGGCCTTGAGGTCGGAACTACCATCATGTCCGGCCCCGACGCTGACATCAAGGTGGGCAACGCCCTACCGCTGGCCAACGTTCCTCTTGGAACGGTGGTGCACAACATCGAGCTCAAGCCGGGCAAGGGCGGGCAGATGGCTCGCTCGGCAGGGGCCGGTGTGCAGGTGGTCGCCAAGGAAGGGAAGTACGTTGCCCTCCGCCTGCCTTCTACCGAGGTGCGGCAGGTGCTCCAGACTTGTTTGGCCACGATCGGGCAGGTCGGCAACATCGAGCACAACCTCCAGACCATCGGCAAGGCGGGAGCCAACCGCTGGCGCGGCCGGCGGCCGAAGGTCAGGGGAGTTGCGATGAATCCGGTGGACCATCCGCTCGGCGGCGGAGAGGGGCGGGCTTCAGGTGGCCGGCCCCCGGTCACGCCGTGGGGTAAGCGTGAGGGCAAGAAGACGAGGAATAAGAGGAAACAGTCCAACAAGTACATCATCCGCGGGCGCAAGCGGGGTAAGGCGACGCAATGATGTCCCGAGTCTCAACCGTCTGAGTAGAGGGCGAATTTATGCCGCGTAGTGTTAAGAAAGGCCCGTACATTGACGAAAAACTGCTTGCGAAGGTCGAGCTCATGAACGCCCGCAATGAGAAAAATGTCATCAAGACCTGGGCCAGGGCGTCTACGATTCCACCCGATTTTGTAGGGCATACGATGGCGGTGCACAACGGAAACAAGTTCATTCCCGTGTACATCACGGAGAACATGGTGGGCCACAAGCTCGGAGAGTTCTCACCGACGCGCCTTTTCAGGGGCCACGGTGGAAAATTTTCCGACAAACGGTCCAAAATCGGGTAAGGGAGAGCATGGACATGGAGGCCAAGGCGATTGCCCGGCAGGTAAGAATGAGTCCGCGGAAGGTCCGCTTGGTGGTGGACCAGATCCGCGGGAAGTCAGTGAACGAGGCCTACGCGATTCTCCAGTTTTCGAAAAAAATAGCCGCGGATCCGGTCGGGAAAACACTCCGATCGGCCGTGGCAAATGCCCAGAATAGGGCGCAGGATTCGGGGGACGTCCTCGATGTCGACGATTTGAGGATAACGACCGCCTTCGTGGATGAGGGACCGACGGCGAAGCGATGGCGGGCCGCGGCCATGGGTCGGGCTGCTCCTCTCCGGAAACGGACAAGCCATATCACGGTTGTTGTGGATACCAAGGAATAATATGGGACAGAAAACTCACCCGTTGGGATTTCGACTCGGGATCGTCAAGGATTGGCGGTCTCGCTGGTATGCCGATCGGGATTTTCCACGCATGCTCCAGGAAGACGAAAAGATCCGTAACTACCTCGAGCGGCGGCTAGCGCACGCTGCGTTGTCCAGGGTGGAGATCGAGAAGAAGCCCTCGAAGGTCGTCGTGACTCTCTTTACCGCCCGCCCCGGGGTCGTCATCGGCAAACGGGGCGCTGAGGTCGACAAACTGAGGGACGAGTTGGCGCTGGTCATCAACGCCGATATCTCGGTAAACGTGGAAGAAATTCGGCGTCCCGAGGTCGATGCCCGCCTGGTGGCCGAGAACGTGGCCCACCAGCTGCGGCAGCGGATCTCCTTCCGGCGAGCGATGAAACGAGCGGTCCAGGCGGCGATTCGGGGTGGGGCGGAAGGCATCAAGATTCAGTGTGCCGGACGGTTGGGTGGTGCGGAGATCGCGCGAACCGAGGGATACAACGAGGGGCGTGTTCCCTTGCATACCCTCCGCGCCGACATCGACTACGCACAGATACACGCGAAGACGACATACGGGATCATCGGGGTAAAGTGCTGGATCTTTACCGGCGAGGTGGTAGAGGAGCGCCGTGGGCGCACGTACTCCACCGGTTCGTGACGAAGAGGCTTAGAGAATGTTAGCGCCCAAACGAGTAAAACACCGCAAGACCCACAAGGGCCGGATGCGTGGGAAGGCCTATCGCGGCAACAAGGTCTCTTTCGGTGAATTCGGTCTCCAGACCACCGAATGCGGTTGGATCTCGAACCGACAGATCGAATCCGCCCGTGTTGCCATGACCCGTCATATCAAGAGGGGTGGAAAGGTTTGGATTCGAATTTTTCCGGACAAGCCGATCACCTCCAAGCCCGCCGAGACCCGCATGGGGAAGGGAAAGGGTAATCCTGAGGGTTGGGTGGCGGTGGTCAAACCTGGCCGAATGATGTTCGAGCTCGAGGGTGTGCCCGAGGACATGGCCCGGCAGGCCATGGCGTTGGCGGCAGCCAAGCTGCCGGTGGCCACGCAGTTCGTCTCTCGTGACCAGCAACTAGGTTAGTGGGGAAATGATGAAGGCGTCAGATATTCGCGATTGGGACGATGTCGAGATCCGTGCACGGCTCGGAGAGCTGAGAGAGGAGAAATTTCGCCTTCGCTTTCGCAGGGGGACAATGGAGCTCGAGAATCCCAAAATGGTTCAGCACATTCGGCGAGACCTTGCGCGCCTGAACACCATTCTTCGGGAGCGAGAGCTTGCGAAGATGCCCGAGACGACGGACGACGTGCCCCAGGCTGCCGACGAGACGCCCGAGACGACGGACGAAACGCCCGAGGGTGCCGCCGAGACGTCTGATACGACGGACGAGACACCTGAGACGACGGACGAGACGCCCGAGACCGCGGAGTAGAGCGAGATACCAATGACAGAAAAAACATCCGAGACCGACGGGCAGGCCGAGACGGGCGAGCAGGCCGAGACGGGCGAGCAAGCCGAGCAAGCCGAGACGGGCGAGCAAACCGAGACCGACGGGCAGGTCGAGACGGGCGAGCAAGCCGAGACGGTCGAGCAGGCCGAGCCGGCTGAGAACGCCGAGCAGGCTGAGACCGCCGAGCAGGCCGGGGGTGCGGAGGTGGGCGCAGCAGCCCGGCTACGGCGTAAGGTTCGGACCGGCGTGGTGGTGTCCGACCAGAATGACAAGACGGTGACGGTCCTCGTAGAGCGGCAGTTCGCCCATCGGCTCTACACGAAGCAGATAAGGAAGACCAAGAAATACCGTGCGCATGACGAAAAGAACGAATATCGGAACGGTGACGTGGTTCGGATTACCGAAACGCGCCCGCTCTCGAAGACCAAACGGTGGCGTGTCCTCGAGCTGCTGGAACGCTCCGAGTAACAGGAATAGAACGAGATGATTCAGCAGGAATCGATGCTCAAGATTGCCGATAACTCGGGGGCCAAGAGCGCATTGTGTATTCGCGTTTTGGGCGGCTCGAAGCGCCGATACGCGAGTATCGGCGACGTGGTCGTCGTGACCGTCAAGGACGCTATTCCCAATTCGCCCGTGAAGAAGGGTGAAGTCGTAAGGGCCGTGATCGTCCGAACCGCCAAAGAGGTACGGCGCCGTGACGGGACCTATATCCGTTTTGACGATAACGCGGCGGTGCTGCTCACGGCCCAGGGAGAGCCTCAGGGGACGCGCATCTTCGGCCCGGTCGGCCGCGAGCTCCGTGAGAAGCGTTATATGAAAATTGTCTCATTGGCGCCGGAGGTGCTTTGATGGCCAGGAAGAAATCGGCTTCGAGCATCGTAAAAGGGGATCGCGTCCGGGTGGTCCGAGGCAACTTCCGTGACATGGAAGGGCCGGTTCTCAGGGTAATTCCTGCCAAGGAGCGCGTGGTTGTAGAGGGCGTCAACATGCGAAAACGGCATGAGAGACCCAGCGAAGCGAATCCCGAGGGCGGGATTGTGACGTTTGAAGCGCCGATCCATGTATCCAACGTCATGTTGGTTGACCCGGCTGGGGGCCAGGCGAGTCGGATTCGGGTTCGGACCGAGGCCGATGGTACCAAGGAGAGGATCGCCGTGAAGACCGGTAATCCGATCCCCAAACCGTAAGTGGGAGTTTAGGAGATGGAGCCCAGACTACTGAGACATTACAAGGAATATGCGCGGCCCAAGTTGGCCGAGCAGTTCCAGTGGAGCAACCCGAACCAGATCCCGAAAATTGAGAAAGTCGTCCTGAACGTCGGCGTGGGCGAGGCATCGAAGAACGCCAAACTCCTCACCGCCGTGGTCGATGAATTGGGCATAATCACCGGACAGAAGGCCGTGATAACACGGGCGCGGAGATCCATCTCGAATTTCCAGTTGCGCGAGGGGATGCCGATCGGGGCAACGGTGACGCTCCGGAAGAGCCGGATGTACGAGTTCATGGATCGTCTCGTGAGCGTGGTCATCCCGCGCGTCCGAGACTTCCGAGGCTTACGTACGCGCTCCTTCGACGGCCGTGGCAACTTCACGATGGGTGTGCGAGAGCAGATCATTTTTCCGGAGATCGACTACGACAAGGTCAAACAGATTCACGGCATGGACATCACCGTGGTCACGACCACGAATAAAGACGATGAAGCGCTGGCACTGCTCAGGGCCATGGGGTTTCCCTTCCGGGGGGAGATTCCGGTCATCATCGAGCACCACGCCAACTGACACGGATAGGGGAATTCGATGGCCAGAAAGGCTCTGATCGAACGGAATAATCGCAAGCCCAAGTTTCCGGGTCGACACCGTAATCGCTGTAACCGGTGTGGACGCCCTCGTGGGTTCATCCGGAAGTTTGGACTCTGCCGGATCTGTTTCCGCCAGAAGGCGCTTCAGGGTGAAATCCCGGGCGTCCGCAAAGCAAGCTGGTAAAGGATCGAATCGAACCATGATGACTGACCCCATTGCGGATATGCTCACTCGGATCCGGAACGCCGGAGCCGCGGGGCACAAGTGGGCCGACATGCCGGTCTCGAAGCTCAAGACCAAGGTCGCAGATATACTGAAGGACAACCACTTCATTTATGATTTCAAGGTCTTGGACGACGGCCGATTCGGGGTGCTTCGTGTGTACCTGAAGTATCACGAAGACGGCCCTGTCATCCGGCATCTGGAGCGGGTTTCCCGCCCCGGGCGGAGACACTACGTGGCCGTCGACAAGATTCCGAGGGTTCGGAACGGACTGGGGATGGCCATCCTCTCCACGTCGCAGGGCTTGATGTCGGACCGGGTGGCTCGCAAGCGGGGCGTGGGCGGAGAGCTCATGGCCCTCGTCTGGTAAACCGGAATCGAGATAGAACGAGATAGCAGATGTCGCGGATTGGTAAACAGCTGATTGAAGTCCCCCAGGGGACCGACGTGACCCTCAACGGGCAAGCAGTGCACGTCAAGGGTCCCAGGGGCGAGCTCACGTTCGATGTCCATCCGGACATCAGTGTGACCGTGGACGACCGGGTGGTTAGGGTGACGAGGTCATCGGATGAACCCAAGCAACGTGCTCTACACGGTCTGACCCGAATGTTGGTCGCCAACATGGTCGAGGGCGTCGTGAACGGGTTTACCAAAACGCTCGAGATTCAAGGCGTGGGTTATCGTGCCATGAAGAAAGGATCGGGCATCGAGTTGCACCTTGGCTTCTCGCATACGATCGAGTATACGGCTCCGGATGGTGTGACCCTGGACCTGCCTGACCAGACCACGATCGTCGTGACCGGCGTGGACAAACAGAAGGTGGGCCAGGCCGCAGCCGACATCCGCTCCTTCCGTCCACCCGAGCCGTATAAGGGCAAGGGGATTCGGTACAAGGGCGAACATGTACGGCGTAAGGCCGGCAAGACCGCAGGAGCCTAGAATCAGGAGCTTAAAGGAAGGACCATGAGAAAGAGGAAATCCGTCACCACACGCGAGGGCCAGCGGAAACGTCGCCACGCCCGGGTCCGTAAGAAAATATGGGGTACGGCGGGGCGCCCGCGGCTGGTGGTGTTCCGATCCTTGAAGAATTTCGAGGGTCAACTCGTCGATGACGACGCGGGGCGGACCTTGGTGGGTCTTTCCACACTTTGCGCCGATCTCTCCAACTTCAAGGCCGAGGGCAAGAACGTGAGGGTCGAGCAGGCCAAAGCCGCCGGCAAACTCCTCGCTGATCGGGCCAAAGCCGTGGGGGTGGAGACGGTCGTGTTCGATCGAGCGGGATACCAGTATCATGGCCGGGTGAAAGCCTTCGCCGAGGGCGCCCGGGAAGGAGGACTGAAGTTCTGATGGCCAGGGACCAAAAACGCAAACAGGGGCGCGCGCGCGAATCCGAGTTTTCCGAAAACGTGATTCATATCAACCGGGTGGCCAAGGTAGTGAAGGGTGGTCGCAGGTTTTCCTTCACCGCATTGGTTTCCGTCGGAGATCAGAAGGGCCGGGTCGGTATCGGGCTTGCCAAGGCCAATGAGGTCGCGGAGGCCATCCGAAAGGCGTTCGAGCGGGGCAAGAGGGAAATGATAGAAATTCCGGTCCAGAATGGGACCATTCCGCACGAGATCATCGGCCGGTGGGGTGCCGGCCGTGTGATGCTTCGTCCCGCGGCTCCCGGTACGGGCGTGATCGCGGGTGGGCCGGTCCGATCGGTACTCGAGGCGGTGGGAATCAAAGACATACTCACCAAGAGCATGGGCAGCAACAACCCGATCAATGTCGTCCGTGCCACGATGGACGGTCTCACGAGCCTGGTCACCGCCGAGCAGGTGGCCCGCGAACGCGGAGTGTCCGTGGAGGTCATTCTGGGGATCGGCGACGATGCCTAAGAAACTGGCGATTACACAGGTCCGCAGTGGTGTAGGGCGGAAGTTCAAGCATCGTCGTACCTTGGCGGCGCTCGGATTCAAGAAGCACCAGCAGACCGTGGTCCACGACGACAGCCCGGCGCTTCGGGGCATGCTGCGCCAGATCCACTACCTCGTTCAAGTCTATGAGATTGAGTAATGGCTGAGTTACACGAACTACGTCCCGCTGTTGGGTCCCACCGGACCTCCAAGCGTAAGGGTCGGGGCCCTGGGTCCGGTAAGGGCAAGACCGCCGGACGCGGTGAGAATGGGCAAAAATCCAGAAGCGGCGGCTCGATCCGCCCTGGTTTCGAGGGCGGTCAGATGCCGCTGCAGCGCCGCATTCCGAAGCGCGGGTTCGCGCCCTATAAACGCCACGTCTACCAGATCGTGAACGTGGGGGAGCTTGCCCGCGTCGAGGGCACGAGCGTCAACGCTCAAACGCTGAGGGACGCCGGCTTGATCCGCTCTACCAAGGGGCTGATCAAGATCCTCGCTATGGGCGAGTTGAGCCAGGCGTACTCGGTGGAGGCCCATAAGTTCAGCGGAGGTGCCGCGACCAAGATCGAGGCAGCCGGCGGGAGCGTGAGCACGCTGGTTCCGGTGGCAAGGGCCGCGGAACAGACGGTGACACCTGAGCCGGCGGTGAAAGCCGAGCCGGCGCTGGCGCCGGAAGTGAAAACAGCGACGGAAACGGCCGCAGAACCCGAGACCGCAGGGGAAGCTGACACGGCAAAGGACCCCGAGACGGCTTCCGCTCAGGATCCGGAACCGGAGGCGGATTCGAAATCAGAGGCGGATTCGGACTCAGATGTAGAACCGGAACCTGCGGACGATTCAGACTCGGCAGAAGCGGAGAACGATGGCTAACCCGATTCCGAATCTCTTCCGGGTGCCGGAGCTGAAAGAGAAGATTCTCTTTACGCTGATGATCCTGCTGATCTACCGGTTCGGTGCGCATATCACCGTGCCTGGCGTAGATGTGGGAATCCTACGCGTTCAGTTCGGGGCGCTCTCGGGCGGAATCTTGGGCATCTACGACATGTTCGTGGGCGGGGGGCTGAGCCGGGCTACCATCTTGGCCCTCGGGATCATGCCCTATATCTCGGCCAGCATCATGTTTCAATTGCTGTCTGCCGTCTTCCCCACGGTGGAGAAGATGCAGAAGGAGGGTGAGGACGGTCGGCAGAAGCTGACCCAGTGGACCCGCTACACGACGGTAGTGCTGAGTGTCATCCAGGGGTTCAGCTACGCCGCCTTCCTCAACAGCACTGGGGCGGTTCGGGATCCCGGGCTGGTCTTCAATGTGACCACCACGGTGACACTCACGGTCGGCGCCATCTTCGTGATGTGGCTCGGTGAGCAGATCACCGAGCGGGGGATCGGCAACGGAATGTCGCTCCTTATCTTCTTCGGCATTATCGAGGGCTTTCCTGCCGCGGTGGCGCGTACGTGGGAGTCGTTCATCGCGGGGCAAATTCAGATCTTCGCCCTCGTGATGCTGGTGCTCGTTCTGGTAGGAATTACGGCCGCGGTGGTAGCGATGACCATGGGCGCCCGAAAAATTCCCGTTCAGATTCCCCGAAAGGTGGTGGGACGCGGCCGGATCCGCGAAGGCCAGAAGAGCTTCGTTCCCCTTCGCGTGAACTCCGCGGGCGTCATGCCGATCATCTTTGCTCAGTCCTTCATCGTGGTGCCGGGGACCATCGCGCAGCTCATGGGGCAGACCGGGGGCTTCCTCGATGTGGTCGCCGACATCTTTCAACCCGGTCCCGTCTACTACGTCACGTATGGGTTGCTGATCGTCTTTTTCACCTACTTTTACACGGCCATCATCTTCAACCCCGTCGATCTGGCCGAGAATCTCAAAAAGCAGGGTGCCTTCATCCCGGGTGTGAAGCCGGGGGCCCGAACGGCCGAATACATCGATCGGGTCCTGACCCGCGTCACGCTTCCGGGCTCGGTCTATCTGGCGCTCGTTGCCTTGGTGCCTTTCTGGATCTTCAGCCTCTTCAACATCCAGACGTTCTTTTTCGGAGGCACGGGCCTGCTGATCGTGGTGGGTGTAGGACTCGATACGGTCCAACAGGCGCAGCAACACCTCCTACTGCGTCACTATGACGGGTTCATGAAGAAGGGCCGCGTGAAAATGCGTGGTCGGTCCCGTTACGCATAGTTGGAGAGGCTTCCACCATGTACGTCATCCTTTTGGGCCCCCCGGGCGTCGGCAAAGGCACCCAGGGAGTACTACTCGCTGATGCGATGGGATGGCAGAGGGTGGTAACGGGTGACCTTCTGCGCGCGGCGGTGGATGCCGGCACCGACTTGGGGCACGAGGCGCAAGGGTACATGTCCGCGGGTGAGCTCGTGCCCGATCCACTCATCATCGAGATGGTGAAGGAGAAACTGACCGCTCTGCCCCCCGGGAGGGGTGTTCTCTTCGACGGCTTTCCCAGGACCGAGGCACAGGCCTCGGCCTTCGGCCTGATGTTGCAGGCCCTCGGCCGCACCATCGACGGGGTCGTGGTTCTGGAGGCGAGCGACGAAGTGCTGACCGCGAGAATCGCCGGCCGCCGTTCCTGCCCCTCGTGTGGGGCCGTCTACAATACGGTCCTCGCTCCGCCCAAGCAGGAGGGCGTGTGTGACAACGAGGGATCTCAACTGGTTCACCGTGCCGATGATACAGCCGCCACGGTTGAGCACCGGCTGACGGTCTACCGCAGAGAAACGGAGCCCCTGATTGCCCACTACGAGGCCAGCGAGGCCAGCGTGCACCACGTCCAGGGCGATAAACGGGTGGAAGAGGTCCAGGGTGAGGTCCTCGAGGTTTTGGGCTTGGGTACCTAGGTGATCCACCTGAAGACCCCGGAAGAGATCGACACCATCGCTCGGGGCGGTGCGATCATCGCCGATTTTTTGGTTGAAATCCGTCCGCGGATTCGACCTGGCGTTTCCACGCTGGAGCTCGATGAGTTCGCGGACGATTTTATCCGTGCCCATAACGGTGCGGTCCCCGCGTTCAAGGGCCTGTACGGTTTTCCCGGCAGCGTCTGTACGTCGGTGAATGAGGAGGTGGTCCACGGCATTCCTCAGGCCGCCCGGAAACTGGAGGACGGGGACATCATTTCGATCGACGTGGGGGTCAAGTTGGACGGTTGGTGCTCGGACTCTGCGTGGACCTTTCCGGTGGGTGAGATCGACGAAAGCACCGACCACCTCATGAAAGTGACCGAAGAGGCGCTCGACCGAGCGGTGTCCGCTGCTGTTTTGGAGGGTTCGGTCGGTGACATCGGTGCGGCGGTTGTGACGAGGGTGAAAGGGACGGGCCTCGGAATCATCAGGGATCTGGTGGGGCACGGTGTCGGGCGCGAAGTGCATGAGGAGCCTCAGGTGCCCAACTTTGGGCTTTCTGGTACGGGACCGGCCCTTCGGGAGGGTATGGTTTTGGCGATCGAGCCGATGCTATCCTGCGGGACGCCCGATATTCAGACACTCGACGATCGCTGGACGGTGGTTACGCTGGATAGGACTCGGTCTGCTCACTTCGAGCACACCGTGGCCGTCACCTCGGTCGGACCCCGAATTCTCACCGGGGCGCCGGCGGAGGCTCCGGCGTGAAAACGTCGAATTCATCGGCTCCGCCTTGAGGGTAATCAAGCGTTCCACTATCATTATAGGCTCTGCCTCAAACGTGCGTCAGGGTGCTGAAAATGAAGGTGCGTAGCAGCGTCAAACCGATCTGTGAACACTGCAAAATCGTCCGTCGGCGGGGAGTCGTACGGGTGATTTGTAGTCGCAATCCCAAACATAAACAACGCCAGGGATAGCCTGGCGGCGGGTTTACCCAGGGAGCTGAGAACAAGGCCGTATGGCACGAATCGCCGGTGTGGATCTTCCGAAGCAAAAGCGGAT
This sequence comes from Gemmatimonadota bacterium, assembly GCA_022564055.1. Classification (GTDB taxonomy): domain Bacteria; phylum Gemmatimonadota; class Gemmatimonadetes; order Longimicrobiales; family Gaopeijiaceae; genus UBA822. Next base: position 15,904 of record JADFMD010000026.1, on the reverse strand, counting down.
CGAGATCGCTCTGACCTACCTGTACGGTATCGGTCCGTCGCGTTCGCGAGCGATCCTCGGGAACACCGGGGTAGATCCGGACCGCCGCGCAGCCGACCTCACCGATGACGACGTGAACAAGCTGCGGCTGGAGATCGAGGGTAACTACAAGGTCGAGGGTGCACTGCGTACCGAAGTTTCCATGAACATCAAGCGTCTCATGGACATCGGCTGCTACCGGGGTCTCCGGCATCGGCGCGGCCTTCCCGTCCGAGGGCAGCGCACTCACACGAATGCCCGGACCCACAAGGGTCAACGACGGGCCATCGCCGGGAAGAAGGCGGCGCCGAAGAAGTAGGCGAGGGAAGAAGCAGGCGAGGGAAAAAGTAGTGAGCTGGGGACGGATTAGGGCGAGACGGGTTCAGGGTCGAAGGGGAAGTTTCAAATAGAAAATGAGGACGTTACCGAGTGGCCGGTGAGAAAACGTCGCGCAAGCGGAGCAAGAAAATCGTCGAGGCGGAAGGGATCGCGCACATCAAGGCGACCTTCAACAATACGCTGATCACCATCACCGATAAGGCTGGAAATACGGTGGTGTGGGGCAGCTCCGGTAAAGCCGGTTTCAAGGGCTCCAAGAAATCGACGCCCTTTGCGGCTACCGTAGCTGCGGAGCAATGCGGGCGTGAAGCCCTCGCTCTGGGTGTGCGGCGGGTCGACGTACGCGTCCAGGGGCCCGGCTCCGGGCGGGAGTCGGCTATTTCAGCCCTGGCAGCCGCAGGAATTCAGATCAAGTCGATTCAGGATGTCACGCCGCTTCCTCACAATGGATGCCGCCCCCCCAAGAAGCGCCGCGTTTAACAGAGAACAGAATGGCACGATACACAGGACCGGTTTGCCGACTCTGCCGCCGGGAGGGTCAGAAGCTCTTTCTGAAGGGCCAGAAGTGCTACACGGAGAAATGCGGTATCGAACGCCGTGCCTATCCTCCGGGTCAGCACGGCCCCGCGCACGCACGCCGACGCAAACAATCCGACTACGCCGTCCAGCTTCGCGAGAAGCAGAAGGTGAAGAGGATTTACGGGCTCCATGAAAAGCAGTTCCGGAATCTGTTCGATCGGGCGGTCGCACGGGGTGGAATCACGGGCGAGAACATGCTGATTTCTCTGGAGGTCCGGTTGGATAACGTGATTTTCCGGATGGGCTTTGCGCCGAGTCGCAGCGCCGCCCGGCAGCTGGTGCGGCACCGCCACGTCGAGATCAACGGGCGTGTCGTGGATGTACCGTCCTACCGGGTGGTGGCCGGGGACGAGGTGGCCATCAAGGCCAAGTCCAAGGATTTGGCCACGGTGCAAGGGAGCCTCGAGGCTCGCACTCGCCCGTCCTTGGTAGAGTGGCTCGCCCTGGATGAAAAGAACCGTGTCGGCCGAATGACTCGTCAACCTACGCGCCAGGATATTCCTCTGGCCGTCCAAGAACAGCTCATCGTGGAGCTCTACTCGAAGTAATGGAGACCCCCGTGCAGATCGATTTAACTGGTTTGGTACTGCCCGAGCGCATCGAGGTCACGCAGGCCTCAGAAGACGGAAGCCGGGCAGAGTTCGTGATGGAGCCTCTCGAGCGTGGTTTTGGTCACACGCTCGGAAACTCGGTGAGGCGGGTCCTGCTATCGTCCCTTCCGGGAGCCGCGGTTTGGGCGTTTCGGGTCGACGGCGTGGTGCATGAGCATCAGACCATTCAGGGGGTGGTCGAGGACGTTCACCAGATCATTCAGAACCTCAAATCTCTCGTCCTCAGTCTGGACCAGGATGTTTCCGAGGCGACGCTCGTGATCCAGGTAACGCAACCGGGCCCGGTCACGGCGGCCGATATCGTGCCTGTGAGTGGCGTGACGATTCACGAGCCGGACCACCTCCTGATGACGGTTCACGACAAGCGCAAGCTCAACATCGAATTGAGCGTCAAGAAGGGGCGCGGTTTCGTACAGGCCAATCAGCATGAGTTGCCGAAGGGATCTCCGGTGGACCTGGTGCGGATCGACGCGATCTTCAATCCCGTTCGGCGGGCCAACTTTTCGGTTGAGGAAACACGGGTCGGGGAGCGTACCGACTTCGATCGGCTCACGCTCGTGGTCGAGACGGACGGGTCTGTGGACGCGGAGTTTGCGGTCAAGTATTCGGCAGAGCTCGTTCGTAAACATTTCGAGTTCATGCTCTATTTCGGGGAGGGCGGGGTGCCGCAGGTGACGGTTCCGGGGGCTGTGGAAGTGCCGGAGCGGCTGCGCGACCTGTTCGACCGTCCCATCGAAGATCTCGCAGAGTTGAGTGTGCGATCCCGTAACTCGCTTCAAAAAGAGAACATCCAAACGCTGGGTGACCTCGTTCAGCGTACGGAAGACGAGATGCTCGGAATCGAGAACTTCGGCAAGAAATCGCTCACGGAGATCACGGCCTTCCTCGATGAGCATGAACTGAATTTCGGAATGCGGCTCAAATTTGGCGACGACGGCCAGCTGTTCATGGTCGAGGAAGATGCTGTAGAAGCCACGGAAACGAGCGAGGAGTAGCGTTCGAGCATGAGACACCGTCACAAGGGCCGGACCCTTTCCCGCACGGCGAGCCACAAGAAGGCGACGATGCGGAATATGGCGACGTCTCTCTTTCGCCATGAGCGGATCGAGACGACGACCGCCAAGGCGAAGGAATTGCGGCCGTTCGCCGAGCGGTTGATCACGCTCGGCAAGCGCGGGGATCTCCACGCGCGCCGGCTTGCGGGCCGTTTGATCGCGGACCGCCAAGTCCTCGGAAAGCTTTTCGACGATATCGGGCCCCGTTTTGCGGAACGGCCCGGAGGCTACACCCGCATTCTCAAGCTGGGAAACCGGCGGGGTGACGCCGCGGAGATGGCGCTTATCGAGTTGGTCGATTAGACTGGCGGCACCTCGAATATCACACGTAGGTCGAAACCAGGAGCACGGCTAGAAATGGTATCATTCGGGTCCCGACAAGGAGCGGCTGGTGCTAGAGCCATGCCTTTGATGGTGGTGGCGTTTCTCTCGGCGGCAGGGTTGATGTTTTGGTTGTGGGTAAAAGCCGCTCCGGTGGGAGTTGAGGTGGTGGAAGGGGGACCCGTCGTTGAAGAAACCGTGTCGACACGCGTGGACCTCGATGTTTTTGGTACTGATCCCATGGCACAGGCAGGCATCCTCATTGAATTGCGTGGTTTGCTCGTGTCGAGCCTCGTAGGAGCGGAGGCGTTTTTCCTGGCGGTTCCCAATCAGTCGGGGCCGTACCTCGCAAGAATGCTTCCTGAGGTGTTGGAGAGCGGCGTGGTCGTTCAGAGCGGTGCGACCGTGTCGGTGACCGGCAGGGTCTATGCCATGACGGACAGTATAATCGACGCGTGGGTCGCCAGCGGTGCCATTGCAGAGAGCGATAGGATTCTCGCCGTTTTCGCCGAGTCGTTCCTGGAGCTCCAGGGCGTGAGGGTCACGGCCGAGCCCCAGTCGGACGACAACTGACGAGATCCGGCGGAGAAAAATTATGGCCCGAGTATGTTATGTGTGTGGCAAGCGCCCACGAACCGGAAATAACGTCAGTCACGCTAACAACAAGACCAAGCGCCGCTGGCTGCCAAATCTTCAGACGGTCAAGATCATCACCTCCGACGGGGACCGGCGCCGCGTGCGGGTGTGCACGACCTGCATCAAGGGTGGAAAAATCGTAAAAGCCCCCCCCATGAGCGTAATCGAGGCGTAGGACCGCCCCCGAATCGGGTCGACCTCGGCCCGACCTCGTGTGTATATTGGGCTGATGAACCCAATAGAAGTCTCGAATGCGGCGATCGGGCCCCATCCACTCATCGGTCGAACCCTGGTCGTCACGAGGGCGGTGGCGCAGGCCGATGGATTGGTCACGGCCTTGGAGGCCCTGGGCGCGACGGTGGTTCACCTTCCGGCGATCAGAGTCGAGCCGGCCCCGGACCAGGCGGCGCTACGACGCGCCGTGCAGAGCGCATCGGACTTCCATTGGGTGATCTTTACCTCGGCCAACGCTGTCCACTTCTTCGGGAGAGCGGCGGAGGACCTCGGGGTCGATTTGAACGGCGCGCTCGAGTCGACGCGCCTCTGCTGCGTCGGGCCCGCCACAGCGAGCGGCCTCGAGGCCCTGGGCCTCACCGTGGAAGTCGTCCCTGAGACCCATAGGGCCGAAGCGATCGTCGACGTGCTCTCGGCACGGACCTCGCTTCGTGGCCAACGCATTTTGATCCCCACGGTGGCGGAAGCCAATCCCGTCTTGAGCGCGGGCTTGCGGGAACAGGGTGCGGAGGTGGACGAGGTGATCGCGTATCGAACCGTCTTCGTGGAAGAGGCCGGTCCGGGCGTTCTGGATCAACTCCAAGAGGGGGTGGATCTCGTGACCTTCACCTCTCCGTCTGCCGTACGGAGCTTCCATCGTTTGATGGGTGGTCGAATCGTAGCGGCCGCCGCCGTGATCGGGCCGGTGACGGCTGACGCTGCCGTCGAGTTGGGGTATCGAGTTGTGGTGGAAGCGGATCCGTTCACAATTCCGGGGTTGGTAGCGGCGATCTCCAGCCACTTGAACGAGGGCGGAAATGGATGACCTGGGTGGGGCTCCGGCTCTCCGGGCGGACGGTACGCCCCCTGTTGAGGGGAAGGGCCGTACGGCCGAGGGTCTGACGCCGAACGCGATTCTGGACCCCGTGATTCTCCGGTTCGCCGTCCTCACCTACTTGGTCGTGTTGCCGGTGGGCCAGCTCTTCGCCATTCCCTTCAACGGCACGACCGCGACAGGCAGCGACGTTTTCCTCGCTTTGGTGTTGCTCGCGGGGCTCATCGAACTCGGCCGGATGAGTGGTCCCTACTTTGCCGGCAGGGTCGAGAGCTTACCGTTGCTCCCGGGGCGCAGCGCCTTCCATATGGCGGCGCTCTTTTCCATCTCCTTCAGCATTTGGGTGGCACTCGGCGCGACTTGGGGTTCCCACCCGCGCTACGCAATGGCCAAGGGTCTGGCTTTCGCGGCGCTGGGCCTGGGCGCCCTGGCTATCCTGTGGTGCGGTGCTCGTTGGGGGAGGGCCGCTGATGCGTGGCTCTTGGGAACCGCGGTATGTCTGGCGGTGACGTGGTTCGGCGCCCTCCTGGGACCCGAGGCGCTTCAGGAGCGCGTGTTCTACAGCGGAGGGTCGATCCGCGGCCTTCCCATGCCGCGTCTGTCCGGGCCCTTTCCTCACCCGAACATGTTCGGAGATTATCTGGTGGTGTCGGGCGCCATCCTGTGGGCGAGATGGGGTGCAGTCCGGGACGTATTGGGGTGGGGCGCTGTGGTCGCGGCATGGCTTCTGACCGTGACCCTGCTCATGACGGTCTCTTCGGCGTGGCTCGGTGCCGGAGTACTGCTGACCGGAATTGGTCTCATCACGATACGCCAGCGGGATGGGGGTCTGTCCCTCCAGTGGAAACGTCCGGCCCCGTTCCTCTTGGTGGTCGCGGGCATCATCCTCTTCACGATGACACTGTCGGCGCTCGTCCTTCCGATGGGTGTCGAGGTCGCGGGGCTCTCGATCACGGGGAGCGGAATCAGGCCCTCCATCTGGGCCTCGGCTCTGGAAGCTTTCAAGGAGGCACCGATCGGGGGTGTGGGCGCCAGTCCCTTCCTGGCAATCGCTGCCGACCCGCTCGAAGGAACGGGTGTCGCGAATTCCTGGGATGCACATAACGTGTACTTGAGCATCCTTGCCCAGTTCGGCCTGGTCGGAGCCACCCTTTTCGCCGGGGCCGTTCTGATGCCCGTCCGGACGTTGGTGCGGGAAGGAACCACACGTCGACATGTGGTGCTGGTTATCGCCGTGTTGGCGGTTGGAGCCCACGGAATCGCGATCGCCAATGAGGAATTCCGACACCTGTGGGCGTTGCTGGGCCTGATCGCCTTGGCCGGGGTCCCGCGCTGGGCCCAAGCGCAGTGGTGGAAGGAAGAGGGTCCTCAGGAGTGAATCGCTCGGCCAGCGGAGTAACCCTGGTGCTTCTGGCGGTGGCCGCCGCCGCGCTGCTCGGGCTCGCAGTCATCGCGAGCCCCGGGGTTGCACTCCCGTTCTCCATCGAACTGCTCCTGCTCCTTGTGCTCACGGTATGGGGTCTCTCTCGGGAGCCCGACCTCGACCTTCGGAGGTGGCTGGTGCGACTCGCGCTGGCGGCCCTGGCACTCCGGTTGCTGCTGGTCCTGGTCGTTCAGTTCAGGTTTTCACCCTACTTTTTCGCACCCGACGCCCAGGCCTATGAAAGAATTGGTCGCGAGATCAGCAATTACTGGAGCGGTGAAGGTTTTGCTCCGCGAGCGATCCGCGAAGGGTGGCGTCCCGGGTACTACCACCTCAACGCCGTGTTCTACTCGGCGTTTGGCGATTCCCGACTCGCGCTGGTCGTAATCAACATGTTCGCGGGCGTGTGGACGGCGCTCTTCACATTCTATCTGACCAAGGAGTTTCTGCCGGTAGCTTCCGCCAAGGTGGCCGCATTACTCACCGGCGTTTTTCCGTCGTTGGTCCTTTGGTCGGTTCTCAACATTCGGGATTCATTGGCGACCCTCTGCACGGTGATGCTCGTCCTGTATGCGATCCGCCTCACCAAGAGATTCCAACCCTATGACCTCTGGGCTTTTCTCGGTGCTCTACTCGGCCTGGGTCTGCTCAGGGACTACATGGCCTTTCTCGTCCTCCTCGGGCTCGTGATCGGAAGCGTGACCGCGGTTCGTCCGGACCGCATGTTTGCGACCATGTTGTTCGGTACGATCGCGGCAGTGGCGTTGACCTACTTGGCGGATCAGGTGGGCCTGTTTTCGTCGATTCGGCCCGAAGGCCTTCTCGAGACCGCGCAGATCCTGCGGAGCGGACTACAACAGGGTGCCGTCTCTGCGTTCGGCGTGGGAGCCGATACCGGTACCATCGGAGCGGCTCTCCGGTACATACCGATCGGGGCGTCCTTTCTTCTTTTCGCACCCTTCCCTTGGGATATCCAGAGCACGCTTCAGGCCACGGCGATGGGAGAGACGTTACTCTGGTATCCTCTTTTCTTGCTCTCGATTCTCGGGTTCCGAATTTCCTTCCGAGATCGTCTGCCCGCGGCGCTCGTTCCGGTGTCCGTGCTTCTGGTCGTCGTGTCGAGTTATGCTCTGGTGGAGGGAAACTTCGGGACGGCGTATCGGCATCGGGCCCAGATCATGCCGCTCTTCTTCATTTTTTCGGGCATCGGGCTCTCCTGGATCAAGATCCGGGTCATCGACCAGACGCAGTGGTGGCGGACGAGGGCCCGATGATCGACGCGGCGGAGCTCGACGGGTGAGCGTACTCTACTTCTCGTATTCGGGTGCTCTGGACCCCCTGGGCAGCTCCCAGGTGCTGCCGTATGTGTGTGGGCTCGCCGACCTTGGATACCGGATGCGCCTGGTTTCCTTCGAGAAAGTGGCCAGCCTGAAAAAAAGTGGGCGTGTGCACGCTCTTGCGGGAGAGCTGGAGGCGCGAGGTGTCGAATGGGTCCCCCTTCGGTACCACCGCCGCTTTCCCGTGGTTGCCACGGGGTACGACATCCTGAGGGGGGGGCGCGTCGGTCGGCGCTTGCACCGGGACCGTCCGATCCGTCTTCTCCACGCGCGCAGCTACCCGGCCGGTTTGATGGCAAGCCATGTGGCAAAACGCATCGGGGCCCCCTGGATTTTCGACATGCGCGGATTTTGGGTGGACGAGCGCATCGAGGCGGGGATTTGGACAGCCCGTGGGCCGGTCACCCGGGCGGCGCGCCTTGCGGAACGGCGGCTCCTGGCGGATTCGGCCGCCGTCGTGCAGCTCACGCACAAAGGTGCGGCGCTCGTGGGTGCTCTGGCGCCCGAGGGCTTCGCGCCCAACACGACGGTTATCCCGACCTGTGTGGACATGGATCAGTTCCGGCCCAGCGATGATCAGGAGCGAGTACGAAGCCACCTCGGGATTCCGGGTGGTCCGGTCATGATCTACGTGGGCTCCCTGAGCACGTGGTATCTGCCGGATCTGACGCTTCGAGTTGGGAACGAGTTCGCGCGCCGCACGGGTGGTAGCTTCGTCGTCTTGACCCGCGAAGTGGATTTCGCCCGGGCCCGGTTGGAGGCACTCGGAGTGAACGCGATCGTGAGGGCGGTGGAACACCATCAGGTACCGGTGTGGCTGTCCGCGGCGGACGTGGGCCTCGCCTTCGTGCGCCCGGATCCGGCCAAGCGGGCGAGCGCTCCGACCAAGGTAGGGGAGTACCTGGCCTGTGGGCTGGCCGTCGTCGCCATCAGCGGCGTGGGGGATCTCGACACCCAGTTCGAGGGTGCGACCGTAGCCCATACGTTTCCGGCGGACGTGGAATCTGCTCAAGTCGTGGACCTCGCGATCGAGATGTGGACCACTCCCGACCGATCCACCCAGGCGCGGGCACTCGCCAAGCGGTATTACGACCTCAAAATGGGCATCGAACGGTACGCGTCCCTTTACCGCTCCCTGGGGATCGAGCCCGACGGCGAGCGGATTGCTCAGTGCGCGTAGTCGCGTTCACTCCCTATCCGATCGAGGGTCCGGCCTCCCGTTTCCGCCTCTTCCAGTTCGTCGAACCGCTACGCGAACGAGGGATCGAGCTCGAGATTCGTTCCTTCTTCGACTCGGAGAGCTTCCGGGGGCTTTACACGGCTTCCGGATCTGGTGGAAAGATGCGGGCGCTCATCAAGGGGATCCGCTCGAGAATCCAAGACGCGTCCAAGGTGAGAGCGGGGGACGTGATCATCGTGCACAGCGAGCTCGCGCCCACCATGGGGGGGGTGGTCCTCGACCGGCTCCTGAGCCAGGGCGCTCGCATCGTGTACAATTTCGACGACTCCGTCTTCCTGAAACGTCCGGGAGGGAGCCGCCTGATACGAATGTTGGCTCGTCCGGATCGGAGAACCGCGGATCTGTGTCGTGCCGCCAGCGCGGTCATGGCGGGCAACCGCTACCTCGCGTCGTACGCGGAGCGCGCGCGGGGTGGTCCCGATCACGTGCACGTGATGCCGACCGTGTTGGACACGGAGCGTTTCCGTCCCACCGCCGGTCATCGGGAGCAGCGCCGTCGTCGGGAGGACGGCCGGCGTCAGGGGGACCGGCCGCCGACGGTCGGGTGGATCGGCACCCACTCCACGCTCCCCTACCTCACGGCCTTGTTTCCGGCACTGGCGGCGGTGCAGGCGCGGAGGGAATATCGTCTTCAGGTGATCTGCAACCGGGCTCCGGAGCCGTTCCCGGGTTTGAAGTTCGAGTTCATCGAATGGGTCTTGGAAGACGAGCTGAGGTACTTCGAGGGCCTGGACGTCGGTCTCTACCCCGTGCCCGACGACGCTTGGACAAGAGGAAAGTGTGGTTTCAAGGCCATCCAGTACCTCGCGTGCGGCATACCGACGATCGCCTCCCCGGTAGGCGTGCTCAGCGAGATCGCAAGGGACGGGGAGACCGGTCTTCACGCGAGCGATCCCGGGAGCTGGGAGGTGGCGCTCGAGCGCCTTCTGGATGATGAAGGGCTCCGTGCCGAGATGGGCGTGGCCGGCCGTCGGCTGATCGTGGATCGATACTCGATTCAGGCTGTGGTGGAGGAATTCGCGGAGACCCTACGGGCGGTGGCCTGACCGTGTGCGGAATCGCTGGCATCGTCGCTCGGGGTGGCACTCCGTTGGCCCGAGAAGCTCATTTCCACGTCGAGCGCATGGTGGCCCGAATGGCTCATCGCGGGCCGGACTCCTCGGGGTCATGGGTGGCTCCCACGGGTCGTTGCGTGGTCGGTCATACACGACTCGCCGTGATCGATCTCGAAACGGGTGATCAGCCCATCCTGAACGAAACGGGCTCCATCGCGACCGTGGTGAACGGCATGATCTACAACTACGAGTCTCTTCGGAGCAGGCTGGAGGATCGTGGGCACGTATTTCGATCGAAGGGAGATTGCGAAGTCGTGGTCCACGCGTATGAGGAATGGGGCGTGGATCTGGTGGAGCACCTCCGCGGCCAATTCGCTTTCGCCATCTGGGACGATGAGGCCGGCCGGCTCATGCTCGGACGCGATCGAATGGGGATCAAGCCCCTCTTCGTATACCACGACGGTGAGCGGCTGGCCTGGGCCTCCGAGTTGAAGGGGCTGATGCAGTACCCCGATCTCGATGCCGGGCTGAAGCCCTCGGCACTTCCGTCGTACCTCGCATTCGGATACGTGCCGGCTCCCGGTACGTTCTACCGGAACACACGACAAGTTCCCAGGGCTTCGTACCTGATCCTGGAGGAGGGCTTCGAGCCGCGTATCCAATCCTACTGGGAGGTGGACTTCGATCCGCGTCCCGTTCCGTGGCGCCAAGCGAAGCGGGAGGTTCGTCGCCTGGTTCGCCAATCCGTGAAGCGACGTCTGGTCTCCGACGTGCCACTGGGCGTTCTGCTCTCGGGCGGTCTGGACTCGACGATCATCACGGCCGTTGCGACCTCTCTCACCGAAGGCCCGGTGCAGACCTTCACGGCCAGCTTCGAGGGCTCTCCCGAATACGACGAGGCCGCGTTCGCGCGCCTGGTCTCGCAGCGCCTCGGGACCATCCATCATGAGGTCTATATCGGCCCGGACTGTATCGAGCAGCTCGATACGCTGGTCGATGCCCACGATGGTCCCTTCGGGGACTCCTCCGCTCTGCCCACGTACGCCGTGACCCAACTCGCCCGGGAGAATGTGACCGTGGCGCTGTCGGGCGAGGGCTCGGACGAGCTCTTTTGCGGCTACCTCCGGTTTCGGGCGATGGAAATGGCCTCGCGGGTGCCCGGATGGGCGGGGGCGGTGGGACGGAAGATCTTCTCGTCCCTACCCCACGATCCCCACCCCCGTGGCTCGAAAAGGCGAATGTTGCGCTTCTTCGAGGCCTCCGGCCTTCCCGAGGAGGAACGGTGGCTCCAGTGGGTGGGCTTCTTCGTAGCGGACCTGAGGCGGGTGATGCGACCGGACGCTGGACCGTTGCCCGACCTGACGGCCAGCATCCGTAAAGCGATGTGCGGGCGAAGTAACGTTCTCGCTCGCGCACTCAGCACGAACTTCGGTACGTACCTCGTCGATGATCTCCTGGTCAAAGCGGATCGAATGGGGATGGCGAACAGCATGGAGCTCCGCGTGCCGTTCCTGGACACCGACCTCGTCGAGTACGTCGCCGGCCTGCCACCCGCGCACCTCCGCCGGAGAGGAACACTCAAGTACATCCTACGGAAGGCCTTCTCCGACGTCGTGCCGCGAGTCGTGCTCGACCGGGGGAAACAGGGTTTTGCCGTGCCACTGCCGGAATGGTTTCGTGGTCCCTGGCGTGAGGTGTTGTATGAGCGTGTGCTCACGGCCGACGCCAAAATGTGGGAATGGCTGGATCGGGGCTACGTGACCGAGCGGGCGGAGCAGCACCTGGAGGGCAAGATCGATTTCTCGCAACAGCTCTGGGCATTGCTCACTCTCGAGACATGGCTGCAGGGGGTCGGACGTTGAAGCGGGATCTTGCCACGCCTGCGCGGCGCGGTGAGTTTTTTTTCATTGCCGCACGAGTCCCCTCCCCGAATCGGTCGGTGACACAGGTGTCGAAATCATCGCTGTCCAAGGACTGCGCCTGACGTGAACCTGCCTGGCCCCATTCTCCTGCTTCTGGTCGGGAGCCTGGCCCTGCTCACCTCGGTGATGCTCACGCCCCTCATTCGGGCAGCCGCTCTGAAGTGGACTGGGCTGGCGGCCGCGTCGCCGGAGCGTTGGCACCGGAGGCCGACGCCCAATTTCGGCGGAATAGCGATCTTCGTGGGATTCGCCGTGGCCGTCGTGGTAGAGACGCTCCTGATCTCCGGAGACCTGTCCATTCGGGAGGTCTCGGCGCGCGCCGTGATTCCCCTCACCCATCGGGACGGGCTGCTTCTCGCCGCCGTGATGATCTTCGCGCTCGGCCTGGTCGACGATCTCGTCCAACTGAGGCCCAGTGCCAAGCTGGTCGGGCAACTCGCTGCGGCCTCGGTGTTGCTCATGAGTGGCATCGGCGTTTGGCTGACCGGGTATTATCTGGTGGACGTGATGGTCTCCCTGTTCTGGTTCATAGGGATCACGAACGCTCTCAACCTGCTGGACAATATGGACGGGTTGGCGGGTGGCGTGGGTGCCATCGCCGCCTCCTTCATGGGTGTCAATTTTCTTCTGGCGGGCGATGTCGAGATGGCGGGGGTGGCCTTCGCCTTCGCAGGTGCGTTGGTGGGATTTCTTGTCCACAATTACCCGCCCGCCCGCATCTTCATGGGCGACAGCGGCTCCCTTTTCACGGGCCTGGTGCTCGCCGGCCTCGCGCTCTCGCCGGCACCCGGGCTGTCCCGGAGCCTCTTCGCCGTCGTCATCGTTCCGGCCATCGTACTCGCCGTCCCGATCCTCGACACGACCTTCGTGACCGTCACGCGCCTCCTGGAGGGCCGGCCGGTTTCGCAGGGGGGGAAGGACCATACGTCACACGGCCTCGTGGCCCTCGGAATTTCCGAGGAGCGCGTCGTTTGGCTCGTGTGGGGACTCGCGGCCGCCGGAGGGGTGATCGGCCTGAGTCTCCGCTCCGTGAGCCGGCAGGTCGCGTACGCTTTGGGGGGTTCCTTGCTGGTCCTCCTCACGCTTGTTGGGCTCTACCTCTTGTCTTCCAGGATGAGCGACCTCGAGCGGACGGAGAGGGTCGACGAGGGGCGGGCCGACGGAGGGGAGGGCACGCACCTATTCAATCGCTTGGTGAGGCTCCACCACCGTTTTCCGGTGCTCACCGTCCTCATGGACATGGCCCTCGTGGCCATCGCCTATTTTGGCGCGTATCTGGTCCGGTGGGATACCGAGCAGCTGCCGGCCGAGCTCGCCTACTTCAGACAGACGTTGACCATGGTCATCTTCCTGAAGCTGATGGGCCTGGCAGCCGCCGGGGCGTACGCCCCTCGTTTTCGGCATTACAGTCTCGCGGATGTCTGGGGGACGGTCCGGGCCAACATCCTCGGTTCCCTCCTCGCTGCCTCGGTCCTGCTCCTGGTTTTTCGTGTGGGACTGTCACGGGGTGTGCTGATCGTGGACTTCCTGCTCTGCGCGACCCTGACCATTGTCGGACGCGTCTCGTTCCGCTTCCTGGATGACATCAAGGAAAAGTGGTCCACCCAGGGGGCGCCGGCGGCTTTCGTCGGCCGAATCGAGGATGCCGAGCTGGCCTTCCGGGCACTGCGCGAGGTGGAGGAGCCGAGGCTTCGGCCGGTCGCCGTCGTGGACCATACGTATGGAGGCCGGCGGGGACGATTCAAGGGGTACCCGCTGTTCGGGGGCGACGCAGGGCTGGAGAGAGCCGTCCGTGAATGCGGCGTCAACACTGTAGTCGTGATGGATAGAGGCGGCGTGGACAAGGACGACAAACAACGGGTGGGGGAGTATCTGATGAGCCAAGGGGCGCTGGACGTGTTCGCCGTGCGCATCTCTGTGGGGCTGATTGCCGTCGAGGTGGGGGCCGGACGCACATGACGGCCCAAACTCCCGTGGACCATTTCCGGTCGGGCGAGCTCACCGTGGGCGTGGTCGGTCTCGGCTACGTCGGATTACCGCTGTCGGTGGAGATCGCCCGCTCGGGTCTTCGGGTCGTGGGGTTCGACGTCGACTCCGAGACCGTGGAAGGCATCAACGGCGGAGCCAGCCACATCGACGACGTCACCGAGGAAGAATTGGCCAGTGTCTTGGCCGCGGGGCGGCTGGAGGCCACGACCGATATGTCCCGCCTCGCCGAGTGCGACGCCATCTCGATTTCGGTGCCGACCCCGCTGTCGAAGACGCGGGATCCCGACGTCTCCTTCGTGCTCGCCGCCTCCGAGGCCGTGGCGGCGGCGTTGCGCCCCGGGCAGCTCATCGTTCTGGAGTCGACGACCTATCCCGGCACGACCCGGGAGGTACTCCTTCCCGTGCTCGAGCGTACCGGGCTTACGGTGGGCAAGGATTTTTTCCTGTGCTTTTCGCCCGAGCGCGTGGACCCCGGAAACGAGGTCTGGAAAACGAAGAATACCCCGAAGGTCATCGGGGGAATTACGCCGGTGTGCACCGAGGCCGGGCTGGCGTTCTACGAGCGCTTCATCGACACGATGGTGGCGGTCTCGTCCACCGAGGCCGCGGAGATGGTCAAGATCCTGGAAAATACGTTCCGGGCCGTCAATATCGCGCTGGTGAACGAGGTGGCGCTCATCGCGGACCGGCTCGACGTGAACGTGTGGGAGGTCATCGAGGCGGCGGCCACGAAGCCTTTCGGCTTCATGAAATTCATGCCCGGACCGGGACTCGGAGGGCACTGCATTCCCGTCGATCCCCAATATCTGGCGTGGAAGATGCGTACGCTCGACTATCGGACCCGCTTCATCGAGCTGGCCTCGGAGATCAACGGCGAGATGCCCGAGTTCGTGGTGGGGAAGGTGCGAGCTGCTCTGAACGCCGAAAAGAAGGCCGTCAACGGCGCGCGCATCCTGGTGCTCGGCGTAGCCTACAAGCGTGACGTGGACGATATCCGGGAATCGCCCGCCCTCGATATCCTCGGCCTCCTTACCGCCGATGGCGCGGACGTGGCGTACCACGATCCGTTCGTGCCGGAGTTGGCCGAGGAGGACCTGCTCCTTTCCTCGGTCGCGCTGACGGATGAGGCCCTCACCGACGCCGACGTGGTCGTGATCGTGACGGACCACACCGACGTCGACTACGCGCGGGTTCTCGAGCAGGCTTCGGTGGTCGTGGACGCGCGGAACGTCACGGCGCCCCTCCTGAAGGGGCGCGGCTCCGAGGTGGGCGCGTGGATCGTGAAGGGTGGGCCGGAGTGAGAGTGCCGAGTGAGGGTGGTAGACTGCGTTTGACCCCCTCCGCGGGCGGCAGCAGATTCAATACATGGTCAAACTCGACGGGAAGGTGTTAGCCAGTCTTTGCCAGGTGCATGGGGTTGAGAGCCTCCGAATCTTCGGATCTGCGGCTCGTGGCGAAGAGGGCCCCGACTCCGATATCGACCTCCTGGTTCGGTTCTCTGAACCCAAGAGCTTGCTGGAGTTGGTTCGGATCGAGCGGGAGTTCTCTGAGCACTTCGGGCGGTCGGTGGACCTGGTTACGGAGGGTGAGTTAAGCCCCTACATCCGCGACGAAATATTGCGCAGTGCCGCCACGGTCTATGGTGAGGGGGGATAAGCTTTACTTGACCCACATCCTCGATGCTATCAGAAGTATCGAGTCCTATGTGGAAGGCTTGGATCCCGTCGCCTTCGCTGATGATCCCCTCCGCCAGGATGGCGTGGTTCGCCAATTAGGGATCGTCTCCTCGATTCTTGACTCGGAGGCGGGTTAGTGGCGAAGCCCCTGGGAGCTGCGTCTCCCATTCTGGTTCACCGCCTCATCGCACGACTCAACACGGGTGGACCGGCCATGCATGTCGTGCACCTGGCCGAAGCCCTCGATCCCACTCGCTTTCGCACTCGGCTGATCACCGGACGCATCACCGAGGACGAGGGAGACATGACCTATTACGCCCGGGAACGCGGCGTGGAGGTCACCGAGATCACGGGAATGTCCCGGGTGCTCTCGCCTTGGCGGGACCTTCGTTCGTTTCTGACGCTCCTTCGGCTCTTTCGTCGTGAGCGGCCCACGATCGTACACACGCACACCGCCAAGGCGGGAACGGTGGGGCGTTTGGCCGCGATCGTGGCCCGCGTCCCCGTCATCGTCCACACGTTTCATGGGCACGTTCTCGGGGGTCTCTACTTCTCCCCGCTCAAGACACGGTTCTTCCTCGGGATCGAGCGGCAGCTGGCGAGGGGCACCGACCGGTTGGTCGTGCTCACGCACGATAAAGCCCGGGAGATGGCC
>JADFMD010000255.1 GCA_022564055.1 Gemmatimonadota bacterium | reverse complement strand
CAAGTGCCCTGGGAACAGAGCCGCCCCCGCGACCCGTTCGTCGGGCCCGACGGCAAGGTCTGGTTCGTGGGTCAGCGGTCCCACTACGCCGCCTACCTGGATCCGGAAACCGGTGACTTCAAGAAGTTCGACCTGGACGACGGCACAGGTCCGCACAACCTGGTCGTGGACGACGAGGGAACCGTCTGGTACACGGGAAACCGGGCGCGCCACATCGGGAGGCTCGACCCGGAAACCGGGAAGATCGAGAAGTTTCTGATGCCTGACGACCGGGCCCGGGACCCTCACACCATGGTCTTCGACCAAGAAGGCGACATATGGTTCACCGTTCAGGGGGGGAATTTCATCGGCAAGCTCATCAAGGGCACCGCCGAGGTGCGGCTGGTGGAGGCTCCCAAGGTGGAGGGCTCCCGCCGCGGCAACGGCAGTCGTCCGTATGGGATCAAGATGGATTCCCGCAACAGGCCGTGGATTGCGCTCTTCAACACCAACAAGATCGCAACGGTGAACCCCGAGACCATGGAGCTTCGCAGCTACGAGCTCCCTGAGGGATCGAGGCCGCGGCGGTTGGTGATCGACTCGCACGACATGGTCTGGTACGTGGATTACGCCAGGGGATACCTCGGCCGACTGAATCCGGCCACTGGCCAGGTGCGGGAGTGGGCCAACCCCAGCGGCGAGGGGGCAAGACCCTACGGCATGGCCATCGACTCCGATGACCGGATCTGGTTCGTGGAGACGGGCGTGCAGCCGAACAGCTTCGTGGGATTCGATCCGGAAACCGAACGCTACTTCAGCAACACCGCGATCGCGAGCGGTGGTGGAGCGGTGCGACACATGTTCTTCCACGAGCCGACCAACACGATTTGGTTTGGCTCGGACGCCAACACCATCGGCCGGGCCAAGCTGCCGCCCAAGCGCCGCGGAGTCAGCTGACCCTCCGACTCGGAGGCCCCGGTGCGTCTGTTCGAAAGGTCGGTCCTCGGGGCGGGACCGCCCCCGCCCTCTCGGTTCTGATCCTCCCGACCATTGCCGAAGGGCGGCGGACGGCTTCCCCTGGGCGCCGAGTGACGAATCCACGCCCACGGCCCTCCTGAACGGACGCACCGGCGGGTTCGGCGAGCCCACCTGCCGGGACTGCCATTCCGACGTGCGAGGTCACACGCGGCACACGGCCCGGCTGGCCCTCCGAAAATCCTGAGGCTCGAGGATCAGCAACAAATCGTCGCCTCGAACCACCGGGAGTGGCTCCGTGAGGATGCATCCGTTGGCAAAAAAATCAATCAGGAAGCGGAGATCACCGGTGATCCACACAAACTCGAACGATCTGGTGCGTTGCGATTCGACCACGCCCAGTCGCTTCCGGCTGCCTGCCCGGTATGCGTAGACCGTCGCCTGATAGAAGTTCTGGTTCTGGACCTCGACTGAGATTTCTTCTCTCTCATCCGCGGGCCGGACCGGGGCGCCGCTACCGCTGCGACCACCACACGCGAACGCCGCAGACACCCAGAAGACGAGGCCGAGAATCTTGACAGTCATCCTGTCCTCCGTTGTTCAACGCCAATTAATTCCACACCGATTGAGGCGAGCCTGAGGTTTGGATCATCCTCAAAAAAAGTACACCACAATTGCCCCGGAAGTTGCGCGGCTGGAACCCAGCCCTAGGCTTTCTTGACCAGAGCGGTGGGTGGCAAGATGTCTTTGAACGTGGTGCCGTAAATCTCCCACACCGTGACGAACAACGCTGCCACTACGGGACCAACGATTATTCCCGCCGCGCCGAACAGCACCAATCCACCGAGGGTGCTCAGCAGAATCAAGAGATCCGGCATCTTGGTGTCTTTGCCCACAAGCCGGGGACGAAGCACGTTGTCCACCGTCCCTACGACCCCCGCACACCACAACGTGAGCAGCAACGCTAGGATGGGACTGCCGATCGCCAGCAGATACCCGGCGGCCGGGATCCACACCAACGCCACTCCAACGCCCGGGATGATCGACAGCACCCCCATGATCGTACCCCAGAAGAACGCGCCGT
>JADFMD010000121.1 GCA_022564055.1 Gemmatimonadota bacterium | reverse complement strand
CACCCTGGTGGCTGTGTTGGATGGTATTCTCCGGCTGTTGCACCCCCTCACTCCCTTCGTCACCTCGGCCCTCTGGGAACGGTTACCCTGGCCTGCCGGAGCGGACAGGCCGGAGGCCTTGATGGTGGCTCCTTGGCCGGAGCTGGACTCCGGTCTGATCGACGAAGAATCCGAGCGGCGCATGGGCGAGCTTCAGGAGCTCGTGACGCAGGTGCGCAGCCTCCGGAAGGAGTACTCGGTTCCCGAAGGAAAGGGCGTCACGCTGATGCTGAGTGCGGTGGAGGGGGCGTTCAAAACCGTGGTCGAGGAGCAGCGCACCACGCTCCAAAGGCTGGCCAAGGTCGACACGTGTCTGTTGAACGAGGACGGGCATGGACCCGACGGCGGCGGCGCGGTAGGCGCCCACGCGGTTCTCAAGAACGGCGTGGAGGTATTCATTCCGCTCGAGGGCGTGATCGACATCGCACGCGAACGCGAGCGGCTGCAGGAACAGATCGACCGCCTGGACGTTCAGGTCGATGGGGCCCGCAGTAAGTTGTCGAATGACGGTTTTCTGAGCGGTGCGCCTCCGGACGTCGTGGACCGGGAGCGCGAAAAAAAGCGCAGCTTCGAGGAGCAGTTGAGCAAGTTACGGAGAAAGCTCTCAACCCTCGCGGCGGGTTGACCGCGGCAGGACGATTCGGGTCATGACCACACCACGTCCGGCGAAGGCGGCCCTGATTTGGGGGGGGATG
Source organism: Gemmatimonadota bacterium (assembly GCA_022564055.1). GTDB lineage: Bacteria > Gemmatimonadota > Gemmatimonadetes > Longimicrobiales > Gaopeijiaceae > UBA822. Next base: position 7,478 of record JADFMD010000121.1, on the reverse strand, counting down.
GTGGGTCTGTTGTCGATCTTCTCGTGCGCCAATCAGGGTGCCCCCCCCGGAGGACCCCTGGATCGCACTGGTCCACAAGTGGTGGAGACGTTTCCCGACACCTTTGCGGTAATTATGGGCTTCGAAGGCCCGGTTCGGATCGTCTTCAACGAGCGCATCAGCGAGCGCGGCGTGCAGGGCACGCTCGATGGGGTGGTGATCATTTCTCCCGAGTCCGGTGAGGTCACGGTTCGTCATTCCGGACGGGCTTTACGGGCGACCATGGCAGGGGGTTTCCGACCCAACGAGGTTTACCGCGTTACCGTGGAGCCCTTCGTTCAGGACCTCTTTCGAAATCCCATGGCCAGCGCGTTCGAGTTCATTTTCTCAACCGGCGCCGAGATGACGCCCACGGTGCTCGCCGGCTCCATCGTCGACCGTATCACCGGACAGCCCATCGAGGGTGCACGGGTGGCGGCTCGCGCCGAGAATCCCCCCGCGGTGGAAGGGTCCGACGACCAGGCGGTCTCGACTCACGTGGCTCGTACCGATGCGGCGGGCGTCTACGCCCTCCGGTACCTCCCGTCCGGCCGTTATGTGATCACGGCGTTCGTGGACCAGAATCGCAACCGGGAGCCCGACGGCCTCGAGCCGATCGCGACGGGTCGCGAGGAGTTGAATCCGGCCGACACCGTCCTTCTGAGTTTTGCGCTTCTCGTCCCAGACACGACGCCCGCCATGGTGCGGAATGTGGAGGTGGTCGACTCCCTCACGCTGGCCGTCTCATTCGATGACTTCCTCGACGCCGACTTGGTGCTCACCGGTGTGTCGGCGTTTTTGGGACCCGATTCACTTAACCCGGCCGAGGTGGCGACGATCCTGCATGAGCGGGATTACCTCTCCCGAATGGATGTGATTCAGGACTCATTGCACGTCGCCGACTCGATTCGTCTCGAAGAAGACCAGCTACAGATCGAGTCGCTCCTGAGCGCCGGCGACTCCGCGACCGCGGCCGAGATCGAATCCGGACTGACTCCTCCGCGACCCCGGGCCCGCACTGACGCGGACGTGTTGAGGGCCCGCGATCTCCCGAAGCAGGTGCTTTACCTCCTGCTGGCCGACACGCTCGCCACCGATCAACCCTATGAGCTTTCCGTCGCGGGGGTGACCAACATCAATGGGGTCCCCGATGGGGGTGGCACGGCGGAAGTACTTCGCGAGGCTTCGCAGCGTGAGTGACGCCCGTCGCCTGATTCCGTCTCTGGAGCGGCTGCTCGAGTCCGAGGCGTTCGTGGATATTTTGGAGGCGCACCCGAGAGGGCTGGTGGTGCAGCACCTCCGGACAGAGCTCGACCGGGTTCGCCGCGAGCTCGGCGAGCGTGCTGATCCTGAAGCCCCTCCGGGGGACGTGGAAGACCCGAAGCTCTACGCCGCCGGAGTGGATGAGCGTCTCCGTGCGTCCGCTACGCCCTCACTCCGGGCGGTCATCAACGGAACCGGGGTGATCCTGCATACGAACCTCGGTCGTTCCCCTCTCGCGGACTCGGCGCTCGACGCGATGGCGAGTGTCGCACGCGGCTACGCCAACCTCGAGTACGATCTGGATTCAGGGAGCCGTGGTTCCCGCTACGATCATTGCACGGCGCTTCTTCGGGACCTGACCGGGGCCGGTGGGGCGCTGGTGAGCAACAACGGAGCGGCGGCGCTCGTGCTCGCTCTTCGGACGCTGGCCTTCGGGCGCACGGTGCTCGTTTCGCGGGGAGAGCTGGTGGAGATCGGAGGCGGATTTCGTATCCCGGAAATCCTGGAGAGCTCGGGTGCCGTGCTCGTGGAGGTGGGGAGCACGAACCGGACGCGCCTCGAGGACTACCGCGCCGCGGCCGAGAAGAACGATCCGGCCATGATCCTCAAGGTGCATCGCTCGAATTTTCGCATCACGGGTTTCACCGAGGAGGCTTCGCTCGAAGAGCTCGTCGGGCTCGGAGCGGAGCTGGACATGCGGGTCGTTCATGATCTCGGCTCGGGCCTCCTGGCCGATCCGGAGCGCCTGGGCCTTCCCGCAGAGCCGAGGCCTACCGAGAGTGTGGCCGCAGGCACGGACATCGTGGTTTTCTCAGGGGATAAACTCTTGGGCGGCCCCCAGGCTGGGATTCTCCTGGGAAAGGCCGAGTGGATCGAACGGATGCGCAAGGATCCCTTGTGCCGGGCGGTCAGGGTGGACAAGACCACCTTGGCGGGACTCGAGGCGACGCTCCAGCTCTATCGTGATCCCGAGACTGCCCTGAGGGAGATACCGGTCCTGGCCATGCTTTCGGCCAGTCCGGAGGCGCTGGCGGCTCGAGCCGATACCCTGGTCGCGAGCCTGGCGGCAGCAGGCGTGCCGTGCGAGGCCGTCGAGACGTCCTCGGTGGTCGGAGGAGGAACCTTCCCGGGCGTGGAGCTCGAGAGTCGCGGAATACGCGTGGAGTCGCAGGAAGGCGGTGCCGACGCCTTGGCGAGGCGGTTACGGAATGCTTCCGTACCCCTCGTAGGGCGAGTGGAAGACGGTTCCTTCTGGGTCGATCTCCGTACCGTGCTTCCGTGGCAGGATGCTGTGGTGCTCGACCTGGTCTCCCGGCACGTCGGGCAATGACCGAGGGTCTCCGCCGTGCGATTTTTTTGGACCGTGACGGGACGTTGACCGAGGAAAAGGTCTACCTGTCCGACCCGGAGGGGGTGGTGCTGCTTCCGGGTGCCGCCGCCGCCCTCTCGGATCTCCGGGATGGGGGATTCGCGCTCGTGGTGGTGACCAATCAATCCGGTATTGCACGAGGCCTCTACAGCGAAGACGAGTACCACGCTGTGGCCAAGCGGCTGGACGACCTCCTGGCCGAGGCCGGTTCGCCGGTGGACGCGACCATGTATTGCCCCCACCATCCGAGCTCCGGGTCCCCCTGCCAGTGCCGAAAGCCCAGCACGGGAATGTACCGGCAGGCCGCGGCGGAACTCGGGCTCGACCTGGCCGATTCCTACTATGTCGGAGACAAGGTTTCCGACATAACCCCGGCCCACGAGTTGGGGGGTGTCGGCGTGCTCGTACGGACTGGATTCGGGACCGAGGAAGCGGCCCGGGTGCCCGCCGGAATGGCGGTGGTGGCGGACTTGGCCGAGGCTGCTCGCCTCATCTTGGGTAGTGCTTGAGCGGACCTTGAGCTGGTAGCCGAGGGGCGTTGACCCTTTTGGTGGCCGCGGATAGTTTTGAGTAGTGAAAAGGGCTCATGGAGTCCGAGCGAGGGAGAGAAGTCATATGGAAAGCACTGAAACGATCTTGACTCTGACGGCCAATGCCTTGGAAAAGGTCGAGAGCTTCATAGAAGAGCATGGGGCCGCGAAGGATGCCGGCCTTCGGGTCGCTGTTCTGCCTGGCGGATGCTCCGGTTTCCAGTACGGACTCAACGTCGAGGACGAACCGGACGACGACGACGAGATTCTGGAATTTTCCGGGGTTCGGATTTTTGTCGACCCGTTCAGCGTGCAGTATCTGGAGGGTGTTGAAATCGACTACACGACGAGCATGATGGGATCCGGTTTCACGTTCCGAAACCCGAACGCCACGGGGGGATGTGGGTGCGGAAGTTCCTTCACGGCCTGAACCACACATAATAGCTCTGCTACGGAAAGCCCGTGGGTGAAATTCCCACGGGTTTTTTTGTTTTGAGCGGAGCTGTTCTTGAGAGGACTGGAAAAATCCAGGATGGAAGTAGGATGCTTCACGGGTGGTGACTTCGCCCAAAATGGGTACGTCGTGTGGTGCGAAGCCACCGGCCAGTGTGTGATCGTGGATCCGGGTGCCGCCGCGTTGGACATGGTTGGCGCGGTCAAGGCGGGGGCCGGCGAGCTCACCGCCGTATTGCTGACCCACGCGCACCTCGACCACGTCGAGGGTTTGGGCGTGGTTCGTGACTACATCGACGTGCCTGTGTACCTGCACCCAGCCGATCGGGAAATGTTCGACAACGTCCCGACGCAGGCCGCCATGTTGGGGATGGCCTGCCCCGAGCTGGACCCGCCCGATCGGGAGCTCGAAGATGGTGTGAGCTTTCGCTTCGGGGACTCGGTGTTCAAGGTCATCCACACACCAGGACATTCGCCCGGACACGTAATTCTGTACGCCGAAGAGGACGCCGTGGCGCTCGTCGGAGACTTGGTTTTCGCGGGTTCGGTGGGACGCACCGATCTTCCCGGCGGGGATTATCAGGCCCTGTTCCGAAGCATTCGGGAAAAGGTTCTGACCATGCCGGGCGAGACACGCCTCTTCACGGGCCACGGCCCGGCGACCACGGTGGAGCATGAGCGCACGACCAACCCCTTCCTGGTACCAAACTACGGAGGGGAGCTGGCGTGACACCGCCGGTTTCCGCCGCCGTTTTCGCGTCTGGCAGCGGCACCAACCTTCGAGCTCTCCTGGACAACGAAACGCCGGATGGACCGTACCGGATCGTTGTCGTCATCTCGGATCGCAAGGGTGTTGGGGCCTTGGAACGCGCGGAGGCCGCGGGTCGCGTGGCCCGCACGATCGAGGTCGGAGGACGCCCACCCGAGGATGTCGCTGCGGAGACCCTCGCCCTGCTCGAGAGTTTGAACGTGCAAGCAATTTTCCTTGCCGGATACCTACGACTCATCCCGGCCGCAGTCGTGTCCACTTTTCGACGTCGCATCCTGAACATCCATCCCGCGCTGCTTCCTGCGTTTGGTGGCACGGGTATGTTCGGCAAGCGCGTGCACGAGGCCGTGCTCGCATCGGGGACCGAGGTGTCGGGTGCCACCGTGCACTACGTGGACGAGGAGTACGACACGGGGGGCATCGTAGGCCAGTGGTCCGTACGGGTTTTTCCGGGGGACGACGCCCCTGCCTTGGCGGCTAGGATCCTGAGTGTCGAACACCGCTTGTATCCGGCCGTCGCGGACCACGTCTGCGAGGCCTGGGCGGCGGGCCGCGATCCAGGCCCCTTCCGGCTCTCACCCGCCGAGTCGGGTCCCGCATTGGAGCAAGATTCAGCATCACTTTAGAGATTCGGGAACGGGGGAGATGAAATAGATATGAAGCGACGTGCGCTTCTCAGTGTGTCGGATAAAACGGGCATCGAGGATTTTGCAAAAGCGTTGGCAGAGGCAGGGTGGGAAATCCTTTCCACCGGAGGGACGGCTCGCGCGATCCGCGAGGCGGGCATCGAGGTGACCGATGTGGCCCAGGTTACCGGGCATCCCGAGATGATGGACGGACGCGTGAAGACGCTCCATCCCGCTATTCACGCCCCTCTGTTGGCGCGCCGCGCCCACGCCGAGGATATGGCTGCTCTTTCTGAGCACGGATACGCTCCGATCGATCTGGTCGCGGTAAACCTTTATCCGTTCCGGGAGACGGTGGCTCGGGGCGACGTCGGGGTGGGTGAAGCGATGGGAAAGGTGGACATCGGCGGGCCCACGATGATTCGGGCGGCCGCCAAGAGTCACGTGGATGTGTGGGTGGTCGTAGACCCTGCCGATTACGGGCGGGTGTTGAAGGCCATCACCGACGGGGGCGACGCCGACGCGTCCGAAGCCCACCTGCGACGGGAGTTGGCGGCGAAGGTCTTCGGCCATGTCAGCGAGTACGACGGCGCCATTGGCAGGTTTTTGGAGGAGCAGAACACCCCTGGGGCGTCGGAGGGGAGTGACGGCGGCGGCCAGGACCGGGGGTCCGAGGGCGAAGACCCCGAACCCCCACCACCCGCGACCCTTTCCCTGGACCTGGAGCTCGTTCAGGGACTCCGTTACGGAGAAAACCCGGGACAGAAGGCCGCGTTCTATCGGTGGCCGGGTCGAAAGGATGGTCTGGCAAGACTTGAACAACTTCATGGTAAAGACCTGTCGTACAATAATTTACTGGATTTGGACGGAGCGCTCCTTTCGCTCTCACCGTTCGCCTACTCGCCCAAGGCGGCCGTCTGCATCGTCAAGCACACGACCCCCTGCGGATTGGCGATTGGCGATTCGGTCGAGGCCGCTTATGAACGGGCGCTGGCGACCGACGGCATGAGCGCGTTCGGCTCTGTGATCTCGGTGAACCGTCGCATCGACGAAGCCGCGGCCGAAGCGATGGCGAAGCTGTTCATCGAATGCGTCGTGGCGCCTGGTTTCGACGAATCCGCGTTGGAGATCCTTACCCGTAAGAAAAACGTGAGACTTCTAGCCTACGGCGGAATCGACGAGACCGTGGAAGGCGAGCCCAAAGAAAGCTGGTGGGCCGACGCTCCCGACGAGGTGCGCCGCTCGGCCCGCTTCCTCGCCGAACACGGCCGGCGGCCGGATGCGAGGGTGGTTCGGAGCGTGTACGGCGGCATGCTCGTTCAAGACCCGCCACCGCCGCCTTTTTACGGGCTGGATCCTGAAGGGTGGAACGTGGCCACGTCCCGAGTTCCCGATGAGCGGGAGTGGGACGATCTCCGTTTCTCCTGGGCCGCGGTGTTCGGGGTCAAGTCCAATGCGATCCTCTTCGCGCGGGACGGATCTACCCTGGGGATCGGTGCCGGACAGATGAGCCGGGTCGACGCGTCACGCATCGCGGTGCGGAAGGCGGCGGATGCCGGCCTGGAGCTCGAGGGCGCGGTCCTGGCTTCGGACGCATTTTTTCCGTTCCGGGACGGCATCGACGCCGCCGCTGAGGCGGGCGTTCGGGCCATCATTCAGCCCGGTGGCTCGGTGCGCGACCTGGAAGTCATCGAGGCCGCCAACGATCACGGCATGGCCATGGTCCTCACGGGACAGCGCTTGTTCCGACACTGACCGGAGGCGGTCCCTCTCGGACCGTCTTTTCGGTTGCAGTCGTGGTGGCAGTTGCCGTACTTTGTGCCCAGAGCTCGACCAGCTCCTCGTGGGGTGATGTCGGGTCCTTGAGCCTTTCTATAGGGAGGGTGTGATGAACGCCAGACGTGGATTCCCGTGCGCGATCATGGCCTTTTTGATGATGCCGGTCGCCCTGACCGCTCAGTATCCCGTGCGCGACGGCAGCGTCACCAACATCGAGCCCTATCTGTTCGCGGCGGCGGATTTTGGCATCAATCCGGAAGGCGTCACGTTCACCAAGGACATCGCGCCCATTCTCCAACGGAGCTGCCAGAGCTGTCACCGGGCCGGCGGCGGCGCACCCATGGCCCTCACCACGTACCAGGAGGCGAGGCGTTTCGCTACGCGGATAAGGGATCGCACCGCCATCAGGGACCGCATGGGGGCCATGCCACCGTTCTTTGTCGAGCCGGGCATCGGGATCCAGAGATTCAAGAACGGCAACGCACTCAGCGACGAGGAGCTGGCCAAGATCCAGGCCTGGGTGGATAACGGAGTTCCTGAGGGTGATCCGGCCGACATGCCGTCGCCGCTCGATTTCCCCACCGACCAGGGATGGGTGCTCGGGCAGCCGGACCTGGTGTTGAGGTCCGTCGACGTGACGGTTCCCGCGGTCGGGCCCGACCGGGGGGGAG
>JADFMD010000120.1 GCA_022564055.1 Gemmatimonadota bacterium | reverse complement strand
ATTCTGCTGGGAAGCGATGGTGCCGACGTCCTGGTCGGGGGTCCGGGGCGGGACAAACTCGACGGAGGCTTGGGCGAAGACCGACTCGATGGCGGCCCTGAAGGAGACGAGTTGGACGGTGGCCTGGGCACGGATCAAATCCTCGGCGGAGGCGGAGACGACGTCATCATCGTCGTAGCGGGCGACGTCGGAGCTCGTTCTACCGAGGTGATCGAAGGCGGTGCGGGCGCGGATACGCTGCTTCTCGACGGCTTCACGCCGGGCGACATCTCAGAGTGGCTGGAACAGGAGCATCTGCCGGCCGATTCCACGCCGGGGCCCGAGCTGTCCTTCGTCATTAGGGATCCCTACACCGGCGGCAGCTACCGAGTCTCGCAGATGGAAGTGATCCGGTACGTGACGCGCCTTCCTGTTGCGGAGGGATGGGACAGCGGCACCCGAGCCGTAATCCTCAACACGTCGACGTCGACCACTGCCGAAGTCGAAGCCGAGTTTCTCGGCGAGGACGGCAGCTCACTCGTGACGCCGCCGGGCGATTCCGTGGCCGGCTGGACCGCCTATACCATCCCGCCCCTGGGCGTGCTCGAGATTTCGGGCGACGAGCTGGGCATCACGGGGAGCACGGTCGTCCATTTCCGCGCGAACGTGCCGCTGGCCGTGACCGTGGTCGGGGAGATTCCTCAGTTGGGAGTGCTCGGGCAGGTCAATGCGGCGAGGTTGTTTAGGTCACGAAGCGCAGTACAGATCGACGCGGAGGCCGGATCGACAACGGCGCTTGCGCTCGCGACGGAGGGAATCGGCCGGAGTGTACTGGTCAGGCTGCATGCCGAGGCAGGCGGTGAGATGGATTCCAGGGAGGTGAGCATCGAGTCCGGGGGGCACACCGTGATCCGCCTGGACGAGTTGTTCCCGAGGGTCAGAAAATTCTCAGGCAGTGTTACGGTCATAGGAGGACCGGTCTTCGGATCCACGATTCAGACGGGTCCAGGGAACGTCGGGGCCACCGCCTACCCCCTCACGCCCGCGGCGTCTGATCGCCAACAGGAGGCGCCCTTTTATTTGCCGGCGTCAGTGACTGAGGCGGGACCGACTGTTTTGACGCTCATGCATAGGGGGGGATACCCGGGCCCGGAGCCTCGAGGCGAAGTGGGGACCGTGGAGTTCCTGGACGAGGATGGAGCCTCCGTGCCGGTTCAGGTCGAAGGGACGGGAGCGGTGGAATCAGTGCCGTTTGCGCTCAACGTCTTCGGGACCGCTCGCTTTTCTTTGACACCGACCTCCGCGTGGGCCTCCATACGGATTCAGGTGGACAGCGGGTTTGTCGCTGCGGTTGCTCATCAGGACTACGGACCGGGAGGGGCCGTACAAAGAGGACCAGCGACGGTCGGAGACGAGCTGGTCGTGCCGATTCTTCAGGCCGTTGCCGAGGGGCAGGAGACGCGTCTAGCGTTCGGGAGCACGGGCGAGGCCGCTCGGATCGAGTTGACGCTCCGTGGCCGGGACGGGCAGGAGCTTCGCGGCGGCACCGCGACGATTCGCCTCCCGGAAGGGGGCTCATCGACATTCACCCTGGCCGAGCTCTTTTCGGGCGCTCAAACCGACGAACTGGTTGGCAGTTTGACCCTTTCGTCCTCAGCGCCGGTCGCGCTGGATGCGGTGTATCTCGATTCCGCCGCGGGATCGGGGTTCAGCCTGCCTGTACACCGGCTTGGCAGGGTCGAGTAACGGCAAAGGCTAGGAGCCGTCGAGGCCGCATCAAGTGGCCAACCCTGGAGCCATGCTCCAACGCGCCGTTACGCCTCTTTCTTCACCGCCCGACCCACGAGAACGGTGATGTTGTCACTGCCCCCAAGATCGAGCGCATCCTGCACCAAGTTTTCGCAGGCCTGCTTGCTGGACGTCATGGTTCGTAGCCGTTCGGCGATCAACCCGTCCCCTACATGTTTGGTGAGGCCGTCGCTGCACAGGAGGTGTACGTAGTCCCAATCCTGGTCGATTCCGGTGACCACGGGCGCCGTCTCCGAGCCCCCAATTGTGCTCGACAGCACATGGGAAAGCGGTGACTTGGAGGCTTCGGTCCTTGAGAATACGCCATCGTCGACGAGCACCTGGGCCAGCGTCTGATCCCGGGAGATCTGCGTCAGCTCGCCATCCCTCAGGAGGTAGTAACGGCTGTCCCCTACCTGGAGGAGGTAGGCGCGCGGCCACACGAAGAGCATGAGGGTGAGCGTAGTGGCCATCCCCTTACCCGCCTCGGTGCCCGAGAGTTGGCGAAGATCTTCGTGGCAGTGGAGTGCCGCGTCGGCGAGGGCCTGCGTGAACGTCTGATCGTCGGCGGGATCGGCCGTGTAATAGCAGTCCATGCTTCCGGCGGCGAACTGGCTGATGGCCTCCACCGCCAGCCGGCTCGCTCTCTCACCGCCCGGCCCCCCGCCGACCCCATCGGCGACCATGGCCAGGTAGGCGAGACGCTCCGCCTCTCGGTATAACCTGCTGGTGTCGGTGAGGCTAGTCCGATGGACGTCCATGCGCTTGTGGAGCGAGGAGATGAGAAAGTGGTCCTGATTTTCTTCCCGGACCCTCCCCGCGTGCGTAAGACCGTAGAAATCGACCTCGGAATCGGTGGGTTTCCGCCCGAGCGCCTGCGCATTTTGCGCGTTTTCCATCACAGTCATCGGTCCCCCTGTCTCCTTTGGTCCCCTTTCCTAGGTCCCACTACTTCTTTGGCCACAGCAGAGGCGCCATTTCGGAGTCCCAGAAGAGCCATCCTCCCCAGGGGAAGGACTGACTCGTTCCGGGGTTTGGCATTATGGGCGCGGGCCTCGCACGCAGCAAGTTGGAGAAGCGGCCGAAGACCGGCGATTACGGCAGTTGCGTTGACGAACGAAATAGCTGGAGGCGAGATTCGCCCCATGCCCACGATCCACTTCCTTCCCGATGACCGCCACGTTGAGGTCGCCGACGGCGAGACCATCCTCACCGCTTCGCTCCGGGCCGATATTCCGCACGCTCACGCGTGTGGAGGAATGGCGAGGTGTTCGACGTGTCGCGTGCTCGTGCTCGAAGGCATCGAGTCGTGCGGCCCCCGCACACCGCCCGAAAAGGAGCTCGCCGAGCAGCTGGATTTCAGCGATAACGTTCGTCTGGCATGTCAGACGACGGTGCACGGGGACCTATCGATCCGACGGCCGGTGATCGACCGGGTGGATCTGGCGCTGGCCAATCTCCTGGGTCGCAGCCGGGCCACCGAGCGGGTCGGGAAGGAACGGCATCTGGCGATCCTGTTCGCGGATATCGCCGGGTACACGCCTTTTGCAGAAAGCTTGATGCCGTACGACGTGACGCACGTGCTGAACCGGTACTTTTTCTTGATGGGCGAAGTCATTCAGTCGCACGGGGGACACATCAGCGACTACATCGGCGACGGCCTGATGGCCCTCTTCGGCATCGAGGGTGACGGCGACCAAGCGGTCCACGCGGCCCATGCGGTCCGGGCGGGCCTCGGCATGTTCGAGGCGCTCAACGAGCTCAACCCGTACCTCCAGACGATGTACGGGCGGGAGTTCGATATTCGGGTGGGCGTGCACGTGGGTGAGGTCGTGGTGGGAACGATCGGAATCGCTCCCATGGAGAAGCTCGCCGCCATCGGCGATGCCGTAAACTTCGCGAGTCGGATCGAGGCCGCGAGTAAGGAAGCTGGGACCCGCTTCCTGGTGTCGAAGGAGACCGAGGGGAAGCTGGACGAGAGCTTTCAGATCGGCCGCAGCTTCGAGGTGCCCATCAAGGGTAAGGCCGGGACGCACACCCTATACGAAATCCTGGGGGTCGACCCCGACTGAGGGCGCCGTTCCATTGAGACGACTCCCTGTGCTCGGGGCCCGGACGTGGGTTCACTCGACCCGAACCACGATCCGACGGGCGTTCATGTCGAAAACGTCGCCCGGTGCCAGCACGAAATACGGTTTCTCCCACGGTTGATAGGCGCGGGTGTTGTCGTGGACCGCGACCATCCACTTGCCCATGACTTCAAAGGTGTCCCCGGTAACGATGATCGCGGTGCCCTCCGAGAGACCGATGCCGAGTAGTCGCGGCTTCTGCTCGATGAGGGGGATGAGGTCGTCCCAACGGTTCCGCGTGTTGATGTGCTGGTCGATCCCCACGTTGCGGAGGAACTCAAAGCCGAGCTGGTGGTTCTCCTCCTCGGTCATGACGATCTGAGAGCCTCGGGTGTCGCCCCTGACCAGGTACTCCCCAAGGATCGTGGCGCCGGCCGAGCTCCCCCCGACGACGCCCCCGCGCTCGAGCACCCTGTGAAACTCGTCGTAGGTGCGGGTTCCCGCGTACGAGTCGACGATATTCCACTGGCGTCCTCCGTTGAACCACACTGCGGTCGCCCGCCTGAGTTCGGCCACGAATTCCTCGGTGTCGGCGACCTCGGGATCGTGCGTCTGGAGCATCGAGACGTTCCTGAGCCCGCGGGCCCGCCAAGATCTCAGGACCCGATCCTCGTCGTAGACCCGGAGGTTACCGTCTTGATCGTAATTTCCGCCGGCGGTTGGCACGATGACGAACCGACCATTCTCCGCTCCGCCTCCAAGCTCGATGAAGCGCTCGATGATGCCGGTTCCGTTCATCGAGCCGCCGCCGACGATGACGAGGGTACCGGTGGGCGGCCCGTACTGAGGAGCTTCCTGCGCGTGAACCTGTGCCGTGGAGAGCTGGACCCACAGGCCAATCGTAAGCGCGAAGATCGCGACCAAGTGTCGAAGGTTCCGACTCGCCATTGTTCTACTTCTCGTTGTTCTACTCCTCCTGGTTCTACTTCCTTTCGTTCTATTTCTCATCGTCTACTCACGGGTTCGGTTGGATCTGGTTCAAGGGAGCCGCGCTCACTTCTTTGACGAAAAAGGCCATGAATCGGGCCATCCGTTCGAGGCCGGGCGTGGAAACCATTTCCAGGACCTCGCCCGTCGTATGGTACATGGGTGGGCCTTGCATCGTGGTGAACACCGGTATGCCGGCCCGCCGGTACGTCCCGCCCTCGCCGCTCGCCATGGTGTTGGCGCCGGAGACGAAGTTTGTGCCGTAGCGCTGGATCCCGCGCTCGACGAGGCCCTCCAGGAACGGCGCGGAGTTGGTGATTCCGGCGACGATAGGAGCCTCGTGCGAGTCCATGGTCCACTCGCGGTACCCATCCTCGTGGGTGCTGCGAGCCGGCGTGATATGCCGCTGAGCCGTATGCTCGAGATTCACCACGAGGACCGCGCCGTCGACGATCTCGGGATTCATGGCGACGAAGTGGCCAGGCCCGCTGAGGCCCGAAGAGTGGTGCCCGGCGCTGGCCAGGAAGACGATGCTGCGCTCCTGCCGCATCCCGGGCATGGCAAAGTGGCGGGCCAAGGCCACGAGCACCGCCAGGCCGTCGGCGTTGTCTCCGGCTCCATCGAACCAGCCGTCCGCGTGGGCGTTGAGTACGACATATTCATCGCTCCGTGAGGTGCCTGGGATGATCGCAACGCCATTCGCTGCGGCCAGCCCCGAAAACCTTCGAGATTCCAGGCGCAACTGCAGGCGGAGATCGCCGAGCGTGCCCGCCTCCGCCGCGGCGTTCATGACGGACTCGATAAACAGACCGTCACGCCCGCCGATATTGAAGCAGGTGCCTCCACCGCAACCGATGTCCCGCGCGCGCATGTTGCCCGGCAGGTCGATGATCGTGAGGACCGCCACCGCCCCACGGTCCAGAAGATCCTGGGATCTCGGCCCGACCGGGCTCCGCACGAAGACGGTATGGCCCTGAGGGATCACTTTCTGAACGGCGACTCTCCCCCGCACGTCGATGTGCGCGAGCTCCGCGGGGCTCGCCGTGCCGACGTATACGAGGGGTGCCGTGAGGCTTCCCTTCGCAGGCTCCCCTCCCGTGCTTCCGCGGCCCGTGCTTTCGCCTCCCGTGAGGGTGCCTGCTGAAAGTGGCATCGCGCTTGTGAGGACCACGTCCCCGCTCCCCACCCCGAACGCGGGGTCACCGATCAACCGTACTTCCCAGGACAGCGGCAACCAGATCGACGCATCCGGTTCCTGGTCGAATGGCTGAAGCTCCACATCTGAGATGCCAGCGGCTCGGAACTCGTCCACGGCCCATTCGACGGTCTTCGACCCCGAGGGAAAACCCGTTATGCGACCCCAGATCTGCCCCTCTCCGACCTCCCCGGTCTCTTCGCTCTCCCTTGAGAATCCCACGATGGTCTCGAGATCCACCTGAATCGAAGATCCGGCCAGCTCCTGGTACTGGCCCTCACCCCGCGGTACCACGGCTGGGGCGGCAGCGCGGTCGTTGATTACCTGGAGTGTGTGAGGCGCGAATCCAGGGGGGAGCATCACACCGAACCATGGCTCATCCGCGGAGGGTGCCTCCCCAGCGGGCATGTCCGTACAGGCCGCGCCGCCTCCCGCCAGAGCGCCAACCGTCAGGGCACAAAGCGTCGCCCTGTGGAGAGCGGAGCGGGCGTTTACCGACCTCGTGGCATGCATAGCCCGAACTCCTTCCAGGTATGGGCTGGGAAAGGACGTGATCCAATCGATGAGGTTAAGCGTACGCGCCCCGAGGGAAAAAGCGCCAGGTCCCCCGGAGGAGTAAAAAAAATTCGGCTTCGCCAACACGGGATCAGCGATGGAGTTGCGTCAGGACCCGTTTCGTTCGCTTCGTTCCCGCACCTCCCGACGGTTTCTTACGAAGGCCGCCTCGATCGCATCGAGAAGCTCCTGATCGTCGAATGGCTTGGTCAGGAAGGCGACGGCTCCCTTTTTTATCATACTGTCCCTGATCTTCACATCGCCGTGGCCGGTGATGATGATTACAGGCAAGGCCTCCTTCATGGTCCGAAGCCTATCCTGAAGACCTTCGCCGGAGAGTCCGGGCATCCGCAAGTCGAGAACGATGCAACCGTGCTCAGCCATGCGGCACGTATCGAGAAACTCATCGGCCGAGGAATACGCTTCGACTTGGTACGCTGCGATCCGCAGGAGCCGCGCCACACTCTTCCTTACGGACGCATCGTCGTCGATGAGGTACACTTTGGGCGCCGTGTTCATGGCGCGGCCGGCTGTTTCAGAGGGAGGACAAACGAGAAACGGCAGCCTCGCGGAACGCTGTTCTCAACGGAAATGGTGCCACCATGAGCGTCCAAGATCGACTTGCAGATGGTCAGGCCCATCCCCATTCCTCCGCGTTTCGTTGTCACGAAAGGCTTGAACACCTCGCTGATTTCCTCTGCTGGGATACCCGGGCCGTTGTCGCCGACGGTGACCAGCACGCCATCCTTCCCGGCGTGCGAAATTTCCACTTCGATGTCCCCCCCCTTCGACTCGAGCCTTCGGATCGCATCGATCGCGTTCATCAGGAGGTTCATGACGACCTGTTGGACCTGAACAGGGTCCGCCTCGACCGAGGGTAGATTCGGGGCAGACTTTACGTTGATCCTGACGTTCGCACCGAGCGCGTCACTCCGGATCAGTGGCAGCACCCCGGACACGAGCTCATCGAGCCGGACGGGTTCCTGGGCTACGGGGTCCTTCTGCAACAGAGCACGTAGCTGGCGGATCACCTGACCGGCACGTTTATCATCCGCTGTGATGTCTTCCAGGATTTCCCGAATTTCCTTCAAGTCGGGCTTCTCTCGCTCCATGAGCCGCAAGGCCGCCTGTGCGTTCGTGAGGATCGCCGCCAGGGGCTGATTCAGCTCATGAGAAATCGAAGCGGCGAGTTCGCCCATCGACCTGACGCGTGACACGTGAGCCAGTTGAGCGTGATTACGACTGGCTTCCTCTTGTGCCCGAACCCGCTTCGCTGCCTCCGCCTCCAGTTGCTCACTGAGGCGCACGAGCTCTTCGGTCCGTACGCTCACACGCTCCTCGAGCCGCTCGTTCGACTCCTTCAGGGCGGTTTCCGCCCGCCTCTGATCCGTGATGTCACGCACCATGGTATGCACGTATTGCACTTCTCCGGCTTTTGAAATCAGCGGGAAATGGGTGCCCAGGAAAAAGCGCTCCTCACCTGGATAACTCAGCGTTTCACCACGAACTTCATAGTCCAGCACTGGCTCGGCGGTATCGATCACGTTCTGAAACATCGGGACGATCTGATCAGCGAGATGAGGGAGCACCTCATGTACCGTGCGACCCACGTGTTTTTCCATGGGCTGCCCGTTGATATACCACAGTTGCTGGTT
>JADFMD010000254.1 GCA_022564055.1 Gemmatimonadota bacterium | reverse complement strand
CGTCTGTGTCATCGACGGCGTGTTCGGCGAGGATGCCGAGGGCTCGGTCCAGTTCCACGAGGCCACCCATCTCACGGCCTCCGACTGGGACCAGCTCCAGCACACCATGCGACACCGCGTGCTCCGGACCACGCTTCGCGCGGTGCCCTCCACCGCCAGGGTCTGCTCGAGCGCCACGTCACCGATGACATGCTCACTTGGCAAGCCACCGGGGGGTTCAGCATCGTGCGTCGGTTCACATCGCGGCCCGTGACCGTGCTGGGCTCCAACGACTCCTGCGCTACTGTGCCCGTCCTCCCTTCGCCCTCGAACGGCTGGAGGCCACCCGCTCCGGCGCGACCGGAGGCGAGCGCATCGTCTATCGTCTTCCCCGTCCCGCGCCAGGCGGCGGCACCGCTCTCTCGCTCACCCCCTTCGAGTTCCTCGAGCGACTCGCGCTCCTCATTCCTCCACCACGCATTCACCGTCACCGCTATCACGGTGTCCTGGCTCCCAATTCCAGGCTGCGATCTCCGGTCATCGGGCTCGGAGGTGAGCAGGGTGCCGTCGAGCACCATCTGTCAGCGATGTCTCCGAACGCTCAACCGAGGATCAGAAAGAGCCATGAGATGATGACCTCACGGTCTGCGGCCGAAGGTCAAGAAGTCAATCGCGTGGCGGATGAGGTTTTCGCGGAGCTCTTCACTTCGTCTTGTGGGGAAATTTCCCTACAACGGATCAGGCATATCCCGACTGATGCAGGGCTCGTCACCTAGTCATCATTGACATGTGGATGGAGTCCGATGACGAGGCATCCCGCCCGGGAGGTCCCATGATGAAATCCCGCAAGAGAGAGTACTGGATCGTCCAGCTGCTTTTCGCTGTCTTCCTCTTGATGCCCATTGCCGCTCTGGCTCAAGAGTCCAATACCCAGTCCGTGCGAGACCCCGACATCCTGCACGATGTCGCCCTGTCCTTCGTTACCAGCACCGACGGTTTCTCGGCGGACCTCGAGAGGGCGTGGCGGGGACGAGCGCTCTGCGCGAGCGACCCCCGAAGCCCATTCATTACTCGGGGCGCTTTACTGAGTTCAGGCGAGTGCGGTTCAGTTCCGGACGGGACAGGGAGCTGGGCCAAACTGAAGGCATTTTCATTGCCCACACCTTAACCCCGAAGTGACTTCTCCCGCCTTTCGACTCCAAAACGGGAGGTCGTATCATGTGTACTAAGCTACCTGTCTGGACACTGAGTCTCGGCCTGTTCTTGGCCGTAGCACCCTTCTCTCTCTCGGCTCAGCAGGGGACGCTGACCGGTACCGTGACCGACCTGCTGAACGGCGGGCCGATGTCTGGGGTCGATGTCCAGATCCTGGGGGGAGGGGAACCGCAAACGGTGCAGACCAACGCACAAGGCCAGTACACTGTTGGTCTTCCGGCGGGGAGGTACGTCTTGGCCACGGCGGGCATTCTCGCGTACGTCGACGCAAGCTTTCCCAATGTACGGGTCTCGGCAGGTGAGACGACTACGTACAACTTCGCCCTCACTGGTGACGCGATAAGTCTTCCGGGGATTTCCATAACGGAAAATCGGTCCTCCGACGGGCAAGCCCCCGGCAAGTCTACCCAGACCACCTCCAACGTGGAGGCTAGCGAAATCATTACCCGAGCCAACTCCAACCCAACGGATCTCCTCGACCGCAGCCTTGGGGTCGACATCATCAAGAGCGGGGCGCAGTCCGGGCACGTGGTCGTGCGGAGCTTCAACAACGTCTTCTCCGGTGCGCTCCATATGCTCCAGGATTATCGTTTGGCAGGCGTACCATCCTTGCGCGTGAACCTCATGCACTTCATGCCGTTCGTCGATGAGGACCTGGAGAGGATCGAGGTCGTGTTGGGGCCGAGCTCGGCGCTCTACGGACCGAACACGGCCAACGGGATCATCCATTTCATCGGCAAATCTCCCCTCGACGGTCAGGGCACGTCGGTGACACTCGCGGGAGGTGAGCGCTCCCTATTCCAGGGCTCGTTCAGGTCGGCGCACCTCCTGAACCCGAACTTGGGCTTCAAGATTTC
>JADFMD010000119.1 GCA_022564055.1 Gemmatimonadota bacterium | reverse complement strand
CTCCGGCGTTACTGAGATGTCCGTTACAACACCGGGGGTGAGTCCTGATGATGCTTCACGATAGACCTTCCCCCGTCAAAGGAATCTCACTTACCCAACGATCGGTTCCCGGCCCATCTTTCGCAGGATTTACGGTCGCTCTGGCCGTTACCCTGTCGATTCCTATCGGTGGGATGGCATTCGCCGGCAATTCCATTCCTGCCGCTCCGCTCGTTTGTGACCTTACGGGCTACGCGCCCACCGGAGGCATTAGCGTGCGCCTATCAGGTGACGTTCTGCTCGTCCAGTGGCCAGGCGCCGATGACGAGCGGCTACGGCTGGGACTCAGCATCGTCGACGGAACCCCCACCATCGCTGAACTGGCAATCCGAGGCGAACGCGAAGAGTGGACGACCCTCGCAACCGATGCGACTATCGAGTTCAAAATCACCGAGGGCCTACGGCGCATCAGCAACCAGCAACTCAGTCCGTTACGGAATCTCGGCGTGGAGCTCACACAGGACGTCGTCGATACCTACAAATGGGATGTGTTCTGGGACGCCCCGCTCGACCTGCGTACCGAGGTCGGCGGCGGAAATCCTCCCCCCGCGGCCGGCGTGGCCGAGCAACCGGGCCTCCCTCGTTCGCCCGAGGAGATCCGTCGTGCCGAAGCGGTATACGACGCCGAGGGGTGCGTGGTTACGACGGACGGGGCGCGCCTGAAAATAGCTTTTCCGGGAATGAGGCTCGGCTCCTTCTCCGGCGATCTGGTGCTGCCGGTGTCCGAAGGGACCAATCTCATTCGTGTCGAGGCCGTCGCCTCCACGGATCTGCCCTCGGTCGCTTATAAATACGATGTCGGCCTCACCGGTCTCGATCTCGAAGGGAGCCGGATCGCCTGGCGGGACATCGCCAATGAGAGGCACTCCTATTCGCTTCGCGGCCCCGTCAACTCGGATCCGGTGGTGCTTCGGGCGGCGAACCGATTGGTGGTCGCCGAGACCAACGGAGGCGCGATCGCCGCCTTTCCGCCGCCGCACACGTTTTTCTGGGCGAGAGAGATCGAGATCAACGTCGGCAACAACTGGTACCGCAAGGATGACGAGTCGTCATTCAGCTTTGGAATCCGGCAGGGCGAGCAGGAAGTGGTGGAGAGGTACCTGGCGAATTGGTCCCTATACAGTGCACCACCCGGGACCGAGCAGCATATGGCCGGCTACTTCTACCCCACGTTAGGTGACGCGTCCGAGGCGTTCGAGGACGCGCTCGCTTTTACGAATGGCGACGTATACAGGCCACTGCCGGGTTATCAGGTGATGGGCAGCCACTACCACACCAATCTCGGTCGGGAACTCATGGCGTCCGGCAGCATCGATACACGGCTTTCGGATTTCGAGGTGCTGCGCGCGGCGGGTATCAACATCGCGGGTCCGGTCGACCGGCCTCGTGACGCCACCCAGTTGGAGGAGCTCCACTGGTTGTTCGAGGGAGCGCTTCGGCACTCGGACGAAACCTTCATGGTGATGCCCGAGTTGGAGAACACCAATCTGCTGGGCGGGCACTGGGATCTGCTCTTCTCGCACCCCGTCTACTACGTCGACGAGCGCGCCGCGGGGACGCCACTGGTCACGGAGCATCCTGAATACGGGCCCATGTATAACATCGGCAGCGCCCTGGACTTGATGACCATGATCGAGGCGGAAGACATGCTCGTCTACATGCCTCACCCCCGCACGAAGGGCTCTACGGGCTTTCCCGACGCGGTCGCGGAGACCCCTCACTTCCGCAACGACCGTTACCGTGGCGTGGGCTGGCGCTGGGGCATGGGCTCCGACCTTTCCGAGGTGCGGTTGTCCGATTTCCGCGTGATCCCGCTCCTCGACGACATGAACAATTGGATCGCCAATTCATCGCTTCGGCCGAAGTATCTCTTGGCCATCACGGAGACCTATTTCAAGGCTCCCGGCGACGATATCTATGCGAACGGCCCGGTGAGCTACCTACGGATCGGCGAGTTGCCGGATCCCGGCGATTACGCTCCGATCATCGACGCTTTGATGGACGGAAACTACTTCGTGAGCTCGGGCGAAGTGCTCATCCCGGCCCATCGATATGACGGCGCCGGGGCCAACACGACGCTTACGGCCGAGGTCCAATGGACCTTCCCGCTCGATTTCGTGGAAGTGGTCTACGGTGATGGCGAAACGACCACCACCCAAATGGTCTCGGCCAGGGATCTGCCCCCCTTCGGCAGCCATACGTTCACGATTCCGTTCGACGCGACGGGCCAGGCTTGGGTGCGCTTCGCCGCTTGGGATTCAGCGGGCAACGGTGCCATGACGATGCCGATCCGGCTCGACGGGGGCTAGCGTCCGGCTGGACCAGGGCCTCTACGACCGAAGGCCAAGAGTTCGGTGCTGGGATCTACGTTCGCACGACCTTGGCGCTCGTAGACCGGCGGTGAAGCAGCCGATATGATTGGCCCAGCATCGTCCTGCGCGACGGTCCTGTGCGAGCGTCCTGCGGAATCGCCCAGCGGGATCGTTCAGCGCGGCTCCACTTCCGTAACCCCGGAGAAATGAGACCATGAAATACCGCCCCCTCGCCAATACCGGGGTCTTCGTATCGGAACTCTGCCTCGGCGCCATGACCTTCGGCAGCCAGTGGGAAATGATCGGCGCTCTCGACCAAAAAGACGCCGACGCGCTCGTGCATCGCTCGCTCGACGAGGGGATCAATTTTTTCGACACGGCGGACGTCTACTCCAGCGGCGAGTCCGAGGAGATTCTCGGTCGGTCGTTGAAGGGCAGGCGTCAGGAGGTGGTGATTGCCACCAAGGTGCGCGGCCGGATGGGTGCGGGAGCGAACGAGGTCGGGCTCTCACGCCTACACATCATCAAGGCCGCTGAAGCGAGTCTGAAACGTCTCGGCACCGACTACATCGATCTCTATCAGATCCACCGCGCCGATCCCGAGACCGACATAGAGGAGACGCTGATCGCCCTGACCGATCTCGTCCGGTCCGGTAAGGTTCGCTATATCGGGTGCTCCAACCTGGAGGCTTGGGAGCTGATGCAGGCGCTGGGAACTTCGGAGAAACGGGGCCTCGAATCGTTCAAGTGCACGCAGTCCTATTACTCGCTCGTCGGGCGCGATCTGGAGCACCAAACCATACCGTTGATCAAGGATCAAGGGCTCGGCCTCCTGGTCTGGAGCCCGCTGGCCGGAGGGTTCCTTTCCGGAAAATTCACACGTGATGAGAGCCCCGAGGGCACACGACGGGCCACGTTCGAGTTTCCACCGGTCGACAAGGAGCAGGGCTTCGACATCGTGGACGCGATGCGGCCCATTGCGGAGGCCCACGACGCGTCGGTAGCCCAGATCGCGCTATCCTGGCTGCTGCACAAGGAAGCCGTGACGAGCGTGATCATCGGGGCCAAGAGGATGGACCAACTGGAGGATAACTTCGGATCGGTGGAGGTGACGCTCAGCGACGACGAGATGACCCGACTCGACGAAGTGAGCGAGATCCCCCTGGGGTACCCCGCCTGGATGGGCACACTCGGGGACGATCGGCTGCCCGGGGAGATGCGGGACATCGCGGCGCTAGCGCGGAGCGATGGGGAAGAGAAGGAGGCTGCGGCCGGAGAGTAGATGAGGACGTTCATGAGGATACAAAAATTATGCATCGTGTTGCCACTCGCGGGCGCTCTGGTCGCGCGTCAGGAGAGGGCCAGTGATGATCCGTCGACGGCTCAGGATCTCCGGGTACCTGGCGCCTCGTCTCCTACCGTCTGATCGGCGCCGAAGGCGAAACGACGTACCCGTTCGGGGGAGGTTGAGACAAACCTGGGTTGGAACGGATCAGGTTCGCGGATTCGAGCTGATCGGCAGTGATCGTCTGTCGCTCACGGCAAGGACCCCTGGCGATACAGACTTCAGTGTGAACTATGTGGGCGCCAACGTCCTGATCTGGGAGCGCATTCGGTAGAGGTCGAAGTGTCGTTCATGGGCGCTGTCGCGTGGGGGGTGGGGGTCGCGCGTTTCACTCACGGAGGCCATCTTAGCCGCGTTGCGGAATTATCCGTCACACAATTGTTGGGAGGAACATGCGCCTCGTTGAACGAATGGTCGCTTTCTTGCTTATTGGGATGACGTCGGCTTGCCAGCAGACCTCGGCAAACGCGTCGATGGACCCCCCCACGCTCGCGATTCTCATGGTGATAGATCAGCTCCGGCCCGATCTTCTGGAGCGGTATGATGCTCTCTACGTGGGAGGTTTCAGGAGGCTCCTGGACGAGGGTTATCAATTTACGAATGCGACCCACGACCATGCGGTGACCACGACGGGTCCGGGACACACATCCCTGGCCACTGGAGTTTATCCGACCCGCCACGGGATCGTGGGGAACTCGTGGTCGGAGTTCATCGAGGGTGAGTGGCGAGGGGTCTACTCGATGGAGGACCTGAGTAGTCCGGTCTTGGGAAATCCCGAGCTTCCTGGGCGATCCTCGGCGAACATTTTCCGCCGGGGGCTTCCGGATTGGATCGGGGACGCTGATCCGGGTTCACGCGTGGTGTCGATCTCCAGGAAGGATCGCGCGGCGATCGGGTTGGCGGCGAAAGCCGTGGGAGAAGTCTATTGGCTCACCGACCGGGGCGGCGAGTTCGTCACCTCGGCTTTCTACCACTCCGAATACCCGGATTGGGTAACGAATTTCAACGCGACCACCCTGCCGCTCGTCTACTCGGACACCTTATGGGAAAGCACGATTCCTCCGGAAGCGCTGTCGCTGACCCGTCCGGACACCTCGAGATTCGAGTTGGAAGGGGAGTATACCGCCTTCCCCCACCTGGCCAGCGAGCTCGTGGATGCTACTGACCCGCGCGAGTTGAATCACTGGAGGTGGAGGTATACGCCCTTCCCCGACAGGGCAGTCCTGTCCCTGGCTCGCGAGGCCATTCAGGCGCTCCAGTTGGGACAGCGGGGGAGTGTGGACTACTTGGGAATCGCCCTTTCTCAAACGGATGCGGTGGGGCACCGCTTTGGACCCCTCAGCCGGGAGCAGCTCGACAACCTTCTCAGGCTCGATCTGGAGCTGGGCCGATTCTTCTCGTCTCTCGATGAGACGGTCGGTGCGGGGCGCTGGGTCGTTGCGGTTTCCGCAGACCATGGTGTTCTGGAAATTCCGGAACATCTCGTTGAGAAGGGCGTCGATGCTCGACGTCTTACGGGCAGCGACCGAGCGGGGTTACGGGCGTCCGTTCAGAGTGCGCTGAATGACCTGGGTGAGGATGAAGGGCCGGAGGACGCGGTGAAGGCAGCGCTTGTCACTATCCCGTTCGTCGCTGCCGCCTACACTTTCTCGGAGGTCGAAAGCGGGGTGCCCTCCGACTCCTTCCAGGTGCTCTTCGCCCATTCCCACTCGAGGACGCGTACGGTAGGCCCGGCTGCGCGGACCGGTGTCTACGTGCGCTACGAACCGAACGTGCTCAGTTCGTCCACTAGCCGGGCAAGTCACAGCACTCCCTATTATTATGATCGCCACGTTCCCTTGATCTTTCTTGGAGGGAGGATTCAGCCCGGGGTGTCGGCCGATCGAGTGGCCACTGTGGATGTCGCTCCCACTTTAGCCTGGCTCATCGGCACTCCGGCTCCGGACGACCTCGATGGCAGAGTTCTGGAGAGCGTGCTCGGTCCCTAGCCCCCGCTACCCTGCGCCGAGGGAGCGGACGCAGGCTCGAGATCCGCACGATCGAGCCGGTTCACACCGTCGATGATTCTGGCGTAGGCCCGCGTGATCTGCCCGAGGCCCACCGCCGGAACCCAATCCGGCGTGTCCTGCTCGGTATGCTTGATCTCGGGTGAAGTGATGACCTGTATGGTCGGAAGGTCTCGAGCCATTCTGCCCATCTCCCCCGAAGCACCGGGCTCCATGTCGCCGGTGACCGCGACGTTGAAGCGGTTGAAGGAGTCGAGCACGGTACCGAGCAGCGCGTCGCTACCCCACACCCACCAGCGCATGGGGGAGACCGCGTTGGTTTTCCGCAGGGTCGGTCCCCAATACTTCGTGCGCACGATGGCTACGTGCTCCAGATTGATGGCCAGCACCGTGTTGGCGAGCGCCGTCTCGAGATTGTCGTGGAGCCAACGGGTGCCGGGCCCGGAGTGATGCCCCACCGAGCCCAGGAAGCGGATGGTACGCCGGCGCTCGGACCGGGGGATCTCCGCAAAGTGCTCGAGCAGGCCCATCATGGCGGCGAGCCCCGAGGCATTGTCCGAGGCCGCCTGGAAGTACCCGTCCATATGCGCGATGATGAGAATTTCCTCATCGCTCATCCCCGGAAGTGTGCCCCATACGCTAGCCGCCCGGAGCCCGGAAACCACCTCGCTGCGCATCCGCAGGTTAACCGTGACTCGCTCGCCCCTCCCGAGCAGGTCACGCAACATCAAACCGTCCTGGTATCCGAGGTTGAAGCCGGGCCCACCCGCGATCCTCTGCCAGACGGCAAAGTTATCCGAGATTCCGTACACGATTCCGACCGCAGCCGCCCCGTGCTCGAAGGCTCGAGCAACCGACCCCTCCGTTCGAATCGAGTGCCGGAGCGTTCCCGGCCTCGGAATATCCAGAATCAGCACTGCCTTTCCGCGAACATCGCGCCCGAGGTAGTCGGCCTCGCTACCGGTCGCGACCCACACCAACTCGAAATCGAGCCCGCCCACAGGCGTCGATTCAGCGCCCTGCGGGGGTCGAGCAGATTCCAACTCGAAAGGTCGGCCACCTGCGCTGAAGCTGATGGTCCAACTCTCGGGCTTCCACTGCGGTCCCACGTCGAAGGACTGCCGGTGTACGTCCTCGAGGCCGTTCGCGCGGAAGTATCGCTCGACCCAGTCCTGCGTCTCCTCGTGGCCGAGCGTGCCTATGTTCCGTCCCCAGAAAACGTTTCCGCGGTCCCGATCGGCGAGAGAAATCGCGTCGACCTCCATGAGGAACCCCTTCAGCCTATTTCCATCGATGTTCGCATACTTCTGGTCGTCGGCCCGCAACGGGATCCGAATGAAGGCATCATCCCGAACGTCGCCGGAAGAGTCGAGGAGGGGTTGGCCCAGCGTATTCGGGGCGTTCTGAGCGGATAGGGTCCCGCTCAAGAGGAGCACGAGCAGGACTATCAAGCCGAGCCTTCCTCCGCTCCGCCCACGTTCGTTTTGGCCACGTCCGCCGTACCCATGCGCGTGAACAAGCCTCATCAAATCGCCTTCCTTTCTGAACTGAATCCGCTTCAGGTGGGACCGCTAGCCCGGGATCCCCCACCCCCCACCGCAACCCCGACCCATCCTCCCAAGACTCCCGTGACACCGGAAGATAGGGGCCCGAACGTGAGCAGCACCCAAGGCTGATCACCCAGCAAGATGGCTACCCCGACGCCGACGGCCGCACCCAGGAAACTGAATACGAACGCGGCCTTGGCTGCTTCCTTGTAAGACGGGCTCCCAAGCGCCCCGTACCCGATGGCGATGACGGCTGGAATACCCACGCCCAGGACCCCGGAAACGGCGTACACGGCGGCGGAATAGTGACCGACCACGACCATGACGGTCTGAAAAACAGTATTCAGCGCAACATAAAATACCATGGGGGCGTCCCTCCGAATCTTGATCTGGTCTATTCGTGGTATCTGGCCAGAAAGGCAAAGACCTTTCGTCAACTCTCGAAGGGGTGACCCTGGGCTGAGCAAGATGATCCCGGTGGGTAGGACCGGCAAGCGGAGCCGAGGACGGCTACCCGCGGAGCCGAGGACGGCTACCTGTGGGACCGGGAAGAGGCCACGCACGGGGCCGAGGAAACCTGCCCGCAGGAGCGGGCGCTACGAGCGGACCGGAGGCTTCACTCCACCCAGGACAACACCTCGCCGAAGGTCTCCGCGGCGATTCCGCCCGCCAACTGGTCGATCACGGCGCGCCGGATTCGCCTCCACTCGTCGTCCCACTCGCTCCAGTCGAAGAGGCGGGCCTCCCGATTCCTCAGCCGGAGCTGCCAGGGGTCACCATCGAATTCGCCCTCGCGAAACGATCCCTCCTGCTCCGCGATGATGGTGAATTCCGCGACCGCCCTACCATCGAGGTTCACAATGAGTACCTCGGCCTCGGCCCGTACGACGCGCTCTCCGGAGATGACCCGGTACGTCACGGTATCACCGATCTCATACGTGACCCATCTCTGGCTCGAGGTTCGGCCGGAATTCTGATCGGAGCCTCGGCCACCTCCCCAGCCCC
>JADFMD010000253.1 GCA_022564055.1 Gemmatimonadota bacterium | reverse complement strand
CGGGAAGAGTGTCCATGAAAGTTAACTGCCTGAGCTCTGCCTGGACGCGTGCTCGTGAGGCCCTCGGGCTCTCCCCCTCCCGCTCGTACCATTCCCGATAGGAAGCACGCACTTCGTCGGGTAGTGTCTTCGGCTGCCAAGCGCGGCGCACGATCCGGTCAAGCCTACCTTCTCTCGTCACATGACGCAGTTCGTACGTCAGCGGAAAGGCGTGCCAAAGGCCGGATGAGTCCAACCCGGAGGACGGCTCTGGAGAAAAGCGAGTCCTCCCGTCTACCTGGTAAGGGCCAGCCGAAGCCAGGGCGCGCCCATGTGCAGCCGGTAGTGCGGTGAGCTGTCGTACATGTTCTCCATCAGCACCAGCCAGATGCCATTGGGCCGTGGCGATGCCGAGGGACCGAGAGAGGTCGCCCGCCTGGAGGGTATGAGTGACAACGAAGGACGCGTCGAGAAACCACCCGGCAACGCCCGCAGCGGCAAGGCCGTTCCAGTCGAAGGACGAAAACGCGAACGAGCGTCCGAAGTCGCCGCGATCCGAAAAGACGGAGATACGTCTGCCATCTAGGTCCCACACCACCACCGAATCGCCGTGTACCACCGACATTCGAGCCGGACCGCGGAACTCACCCGGCCCATCTCCCTCCCTACCAAACGTGAGAATGTGCTGACCATCCCGCCCGAAGATGCGAATCTCACGGGTAAGAAAATCCAGGACCGCGGTCCTGCCATCGGGGAATCGGACCACGTCCCTCACGAAGGTGAAAGTCGTGGCGGGGTCCGGACCGGAGAGTGTTCCGATCTCAAGCGCAGGTGTCCCGCTGAGACGTTGGGCGGTTTCCGAGGTCCAGGCCGAGTCCCGGCTCTCGCTGATGCGCACTCCAGAGCTGTCCCGTACGACGAAGCGCTCACCCTCGGTGATCGGAGGTTCGCCGCCACATGACGCGCTCCCGCAGGCGACCATCACAATCACCATCATCAAGGCTGTCGCGCGCATCAAATTACCCTGTCACCGTGGACCAACCCTACGCTCCCGCAGCTTTCCAGCCATCTACTTGGCTCCTCTTCGATTCACCTTCCCGGACGCTGGACCTCGAGCCGCACCACGTACTGCACGTCCAAGTCGTCCGTGACGACGCCGTACAGCCAGTCCGGGCCGGCGTACGTGATCCTCATCTGGGCGAAATCAGGAGGAACGACCGCCTCGCCGAGATAGATACCGTCGGGGGAGAACACGTCCAGACCGAAGGCCCCGTCGCCGAGCTGCTTTCGAACCCAAAGGGTACCGTCCGTCCCGATCGTGAAGCTGTCGAACGGCGGGTAGACCCGCGGGACCCGATCAAGGTCGAAGCCGTCCTCAAGGGTCATTCCGTTGGGGCGGACGTCCGGAACGGCCTCGTCGCGGATGCGTTCTGGGACCGGGACCGGCACGTGGGGGCGCTCGATCATGAGAAGCGTGTCCCCCGCCGGGCTCTGACGCCGGATCGCGTAGGAGCCGCCGCCGTCCGTCACCCAGACGTCCCCCGAGGGGCCGAGCTCCCATGTTGCCTCATGCGTAAAGGGGACCGATGCTGAGTAGCGGCCGCTGGCCGAAACCCAACTGACCATTAGGGGCGGAGGCTCCACCAGCTGTAAGACCGTGTCGCCCTGGGTCAACTCTCCGTCAGTACCCATTCTGTGCACGACGAAGAACGACGTTCTCGCATAGGTGGTACGGTCGGGGAAGCTCGCGTGCTCGACGAGGAAGCGCCCATCGGGCGTCCAGCGGCGCGTGCCGCACCTGAAGTTACTCGTGAAGCGATGACTTCCCACCAGGCTGCCTTCCTCATTGAAGCGCTGCCAGCGGCGGAGGGAGTCCTCCACCCAGACCTCCCCATTCGGACCGGGAAAGGCACAGGGGCTTCTTCCCGCGAACTCTCCTGGCCCCTCACCCTGCTTCCCCACCGCCCGCTCGAAGCTCCCGTCCGGATTGAACAGCCGTAGCTCGGAGGCCTGGGCGTCCATCACCCAGATGCGACCTTGCGTGGCGGGGAACACGTTCCGCACCGAGCCGAACACATAGGTCGCCTCGCCCT
>JADFMD010000118.1 GCA_022564055.1 Gemmatimonadota bacterium | reverse complement strand
AAAACGCGGGATCCAGACGTCTCTTTTGTGATCGCCGCGTCCGAAGCGGTGGCGGCGGCGTTGCGGCCCGGGCAGCTCGTGGTTCTCGAGTCGACCACCTATCCGGGCACGACCCGCGAGGTACTCCTTCCCGCCCTGGAGGGCACGGGACTGAAGGTAGGCGAGGACTTCTTCCTGTGTTTCTCTCCCGAGCGGGTGGATCCCGGTAACCAGGAATGGAAGACGAAGAATACGCCGAAGGTCCTCGGAGGGGTGACACCGGCGTGTACGGAGGCGGGGCTGGCCGTCTACGACCGTTTCATCGACACCATGGTGGCGGTTTCGTCCACCGAGGCGGCGGAGATGGTCAAGATCCTGGAGAACACCTTCCGGGCCGTGAACATCGCTCTCGTGAACGAGATTGCGCTCATCGCCGATCGGCTCGACGTGGACGTGTGGGAGGTGATCGAAGCGGCGGCCACGAAACCCTTCGGCTTCATGAAATTCACACCCGGACCCGGGCTCGGAGGCCACTGCATCCCGGTCGACCCCCACTATCTGGCGTGGAAGATGCGCACGCTCAACTACCGGACGCGTTTCATCGAGCTCGCTTCAGAGATCAACGCCGAGATGCCCGAGTTCGTGGTGGGCAAAGTCCGGGCCGCCCTGAACGCCCGTAAGAAGGCCGTGAACGGAGCCCGCATCCTGGTGCTCGGCGTCGCGTACAAACGGGACGTCAACGATGTCAGGGAATCCCCGGCCCTGGACGTCATCGGGCTTCTCGCCGCCGATGGTGCCGACGTGGTCTACCACGATCCGTTCGTGCCGGAGTTGGCCGAAGAGGGGGTTCACATGTCGTCGGTCGCGCTGACGGATCAAGCCCTCTCCGACGCCGACGCCGTGGTGATCGTGACGGACCACACGGACGTCGACTACGCACAGGTGCTCGAGCACGCGGCCGTGTTGGTGGACGCCCGGCACGTCACGGCGGCGTTCCTGGACGGGAGCGGCTCGCGAGTGGGCAAGAGCGGTTCAGGGGCGGGCGCATGGATTGTGAAGGGCGGGCCGGGGTGAGGTAGTGGATACGCCGCTGCCAAGATGGTCTGAGGTCGACATATCGAGGCGGAAGGTCACTGGATACTTGCTTGCGATTGGGCACCCAGTCGGCGGTGCGAAAGCTCGGTACTTCGAGTCGAGGGGCTACAGCGTCGACGCTCCGGAGGTCCTCGAAGAGTCTTTGACGGATGTTGCTCTAGGGGGAGAAGTGGTCTCCGCGGAGGCGACAGAGTGGGGCACCAAGTATCTTGTAATCGGGACTGTACGGGCACCCGATGGGAACCCCATTAGGCTCGCCACCGTATGGATCGATGTTGACGAGCGACTACCGATGCTGGTGACAGCTTACCCGGCGGGGGATAGGTAAATGAAGGAACTAGACTCTGTTGTGCTATGCCGAGGACTTTCTGAGTCGGGGCTCGAAGCCGGCGACGTTGGGGCGATCGTCCATCGACACAGCGAGACTTCTTTCGAGGTCGAGTTCGTATCTGGGGAGGGTGATACGGTGGCCGTAGTCACGCTCTCAGCCGATGACCTGCGTCCGATCGATGCCCGCGAGATCCTTCATGTGCGGAACCTTGCCCATCGCTGATACCGTGTGCCAGGGGCTCGCGGTTCACGCATCAGGGTGGGTTGGAGAGGTGTGAAGCCCCTATCGACTGAACCGCAGCCTGCGGCTGCTGATCGACTGGTACTCGTTCACCGTCTCATCGCACGGCTCAACACGGGCGGACCCGCCATACACGTCGTACATCTGGCCGAAGCCCTGGATCCCACTCGTTTTCGTACGCGGCTGATCACCGGCCGTATCACCGAGGACGAAGGAGACATGACCTACTACGCCAGGGACCGAGGCGTGGAGGTCACCGAGGTCGCAGGAATGTCCCGGCTGCTTTCGGCGTTCGGGGACCTTCGTTCTTTCTTGACCCTGGTTCGGCTTTTTCGTCGCGAGCGGCCTACGATCGTACACACCCACACCGCCAAGGCGGGCACGGTGGGGCGCCTGGCCGCTTACGTGGCTCGTGTCCCCGTGATCGTGCACACCTTCCACGGGCACGTTCTCGGAGGTCGTTACTTCTCCCGGCTCAAGACACGGTTCTTCCTGGGAATCGAGCGGCAACTGGCCAGGGCCACCGACAAGCTGGTCGTGCTCACGCACGATCAGGCCCGCGAGATGTCCGAGGGTCTGCGTGTCGCACCTTCGGACCGATTCGTCGTGATTCCGCTCGGGCTGGACCTCCAGCCGTTCGTGGAGGTGGATCGAGCGGCGGCCCGCTCTCGGCTCCGGGCCGAGCTGGGGATCGATCAGGACCGTCCCGTCGTCGGCATCGTGGGCCGAATGGTGCCCGTGAAGAATCATGAGCTGCTGTTCGACGCCATGGCGCTGCTCGGCCGCCGAATGGATCCCGCACCCCATCTGATCGTGGTGGGGTCGGGTGAACGGGAGCCCACCTTGCGGGCTTACGTGAAGGACAGAGGTCTCGACGACGTCGTACATTGGCTCGGCTGGAGGAAGGACCTTCCCCAAGTATTTCCCGCGTTCGACGTCACGGCGCTCACGTCCCTCGACGAGGGTACGCCGGTCTCCTTGATCGAGTCCTTGGCCAGTGGAACACCCGTGGTTTCGGTCGCCGTGGGGGGTGTGGCGGAGATCCTCGACGGCGGCGAGCTGGGGTACCTCGTGCATTCTGCTCGGGAGGATGAGGTTGCCGCCGGGCTCGAGAGCGTTTTGGGGTCTCCTCCGTCGCTCGAGCAGAGGGAACGGGCGCAGAAGCTGGCCCTCGAGCGATTTTCGATCCGACGGTTGGTGGAGGACGTCGAGCGGCTGTATGCGGATCTGTTGAAGCGGGCGGGAGTCGGGCAAACGTGAGGCCTGGGACGTTGAGTGGGCTTGCGCCTGGCTACCCCCGAATGTATAATCGCCCACGTGCTTGGCGATTATCGCCCACGATATGGGCGGTTTTACGAAGTCTAGGTGAAGCCTGTGCCCCCATTCTTGCCGCGAACAGCCGAAACCCTGGTCGAGCGGGCGTTGGCGACGATGCCCGTGGTGGTGCTCATGGGCGCTCGACAGACGGGAAAGAGCACGCTGGCGCGAATGCCGCCCCGAGCGGACCGCCGTTCGTACGTGACGCTCGATGACTACGACGTACTCGGGCAGGCCCGCACCTCGCCCTCCGACCTCGTTCGCAGGGCGCCGCTGTTGACTCTGGACGAGGTTCAAAGGGAGCCCGACGTCCTCCTGGCGGTGAAGGCGGCCGTGGATGAGGACCGCCCACGACGTCCGGGCCGGTTCTTGCTGACCGGTTCGGCCAACCTGCTGCTCATGGCGGGTGTCTCGGAGACTTTGGCGGGTCGAGCCACGTACGTTCCCCTCTGGCCCTTTACTCGTCGCGAGCAGTTGGGGTTGGGCACGGCGGGCATCTGGTCGGAGCTGCTGGCAACGAAACCCGAGCATTGGCTCGATCTCGTAGGTTCACAGGTGGCGCCCCACGAGGATTGGTCTGCCCTCGCCCTCCGCGGTGGGTACCCGACACCAGCGCTTGAACTGGAGGACCGTGCCGGTCGAGAGCTCTGGTACGATGGGTACGTTCGCACCTACCTGGAGAGGGACCTCCAAATGTTGGCCTCCATAGACAATCTCGTCGATTTTCGCCGCCTCATGCGCGCAGCGTGTCTCCGTCTGGGCGGGCTGCTCAACCAGACGGATCTCGCCCGCGACGTCGGACTCCCGAGGCAGACCGCCTCCCGGTACCTGAGCCTGCTCGAGACGTCGTATCAGTTGATCCGTCTCGAACCGTATTCAGTGAACCGGACCAAGCGGCTCACGAAGACGCCCAAACTCTATTGGAGCGACACGGGACTTGCGGCCCATCTCGCCGGGGTCTCGGAGCTCCCGGGATCCTACCTGGAGAACCTCGTCCTCGGCGATCTCCTGGCCTGGCGTGACGCGAGTGAGCCCCGGGCCGAGATCCTGTTCTGGCGCACCCACTCCGGCGAAGAGGTGGACTTCCTGATCGAGGTGGGTGGGTGCCTGCTGCCCGTCGAGGTGAAGGCGGCCAGCCGCGTCACACCACGCGATGCCCGGCACCTCCAGACCTTCCGAGCGGAGTACGGCGAGGCAGTACTGGGTGGGCTCGTCCTTTACGGCGGCGAAGAAGTGTTCTGGTTGGCAGAGGGCATCCTAGCCGTGCCCTGGTGGAAGGTGATCTGACTTTCCCTTGCGCAGAGGTCCGACGTTTCACATATTATATCGCCATTCACATAAATGTGAAACGATATTAATACTGTGAATAAATTTCAAGAGAAAGGTCTGGCCATTGTCGCCGAGGCACTGGGAGAATCTGGGACCCTCCATTGGGAGGACCCCGAGACGGTCCGGATTACCATTAACCGGGGGCCCAGCTTCACTCTCCGAATGGTTCTCCGGCGGGAGGACGACCCATCCGCCGTGGGCCTGACTCCGACTCTTTGGATCCTTCGCCGGCCCAAGAGAAGGGAACTCCAGGACCTCAGGGCGAAAGGCCAGTCATTTGTTGCGCTCAACGGCGCGGTTCGGATCCAGGCACCGGGCGTGCTTATCGATCGCACCGACCTGACACTCCCCGCTAAAAGCACCCGCCCAAGCCAGCGATCGGCCTTCTCGGACCGGGCTTCATTAATCGCTCGGTGGTTGTTCTACCAACCCGCTAGCACACAATCCACGATCACAGGTCTGGCGGCGGCGGCCGGGGTCTCCCCGTCCGTTGCCTCCTACGCTGTTCAAGACCTCGAACAGAGACACTTGGTGCAGATCACGGCCAGCGGGCGCGAACGGAGGATACGGCTGGTGGAGCATCGAGAGCTGATCGCACAGTGGGCGAAGGAGTATGACTGGCGAGACAACGTGCGTTTGAGGGTACACGCGCCAATCGGGTCGCCCCGGCGCTTTCTTACGCGGTTGAGGGCACTTTCTCTGCCTCCCTACGCTGTCACACTCCAGGCTGGTGCCTCCCTCCTGTTACCTCACGCCCCAGTCGAACAAATCCACCTCTATGTCGATCTCCGTTCACAAGCCAGGCTGGCAGATCTAACCCGCAGGCTCGATTGGCCATCGGATTCTAGCGGCCAGTTTCAGTTTCTTCTGCCGTACTACAAGACGTCGGTTTGGGGAGGGGTGAGGGAGCACGACGGAGTACCGGTAGTATCTGACCTCCAGCTCATGATCGACCTATGGAATCACCCAATCAGAGGAAGGGAACAAGCTGAACTGCTCCTGGAGAAGCACCTTTCCAGCAACAGTTAGCACAGAGCCTCTCGGTGCGGCATCACATCACACAAGAGGAAGGAGATGCGAGAGCCAAGGGATTCCTCGCCGATTTCCTAGGCTTGATCCCCGCAGAGTGTGGAAGACGTTCGATCTAGCCTACGGCCGGGCTGCCTTGTGTATTCTGTTTAGGATGATGAGGTTGCCCACGCGCTGAAGTGAGCCGACCTCGGGAACTGAAACGAAAGATGAAGGATCATGGCTGTTATCGATGGCCTGCGAGGGGACCGTGAAGGGCACCGTGAACGAGACCCTCGAGGAGACCGTACATGACCCGGTCGGATGACCTCACCAGGATCCACGAAGCCCTCATGGCCGCCGCCGATGCGATTCAGCAGTTCACGCCGGGTGATATCGAGTTCGAGATCAAGAGTGAACGGGGAGACCCGCTGACGGAGGCGGACACGGCAGCCGATCGTGTACTCCGCGACCTACTCCCCGCCAAGGGAGAGGGTTGGCTCTCGGAGGAGTCGATCGACGACCCGGTCCGTCTCGGGTGCCGGCGGGTCTGGGTGGTCGACCCGATCGACGGAACCCGGGAATTCATCGACGGGATCCCGGAGTGGTGCATTTCGGTGGGCCTGGTCGAAGACGGTCTCCCGGTCGCGGGTGGCATCTACAATCCGGTCACAACGGAATTGGTGATCGGCTCGCTGGAGACCGGAGTGGAGTACCAGGGGCGCCCCTCATCCGTCACGGGCCTTCCCGATCTCGAGGGCGCCGTGATCGTGGCCAGCCGGAGTGAGATCGGCAGGGGCGAATGGGGCGTGCTCGACGAAGCGCCTTGCGAGGTACGGCCGTGTGGCTCCGTCGCCTATAAAATGGCGCTCGTCGCGGCGGGACAGGTGGATGGCACTTGGACACTCGTGCCGAAGAGTGAGTGGGACGTCGCGGCTGGTACCGCGCTGGTCCGGGCGGCGGGCGGGTCCGTAATACACGCCGACGGCACGGAGCCCGTGTTCAATCAGCCGGTGCCGCGGTTTCCGAATCTGATGGCTGCCAGTTCGGGGATCCTCGAGGATTTCCGCGGAAACTGGATGAAGGTCTATTCTTGAGGGTGCCGGCTTGAGGGTGCTGTCTTGAGGATTCTGTCTTGAGGATTCTGGTCACGGGCGCGGCCGGCCTGTTGGGGAGCGCCGTGGTGCGCACTGCCGGCGAGAGAGGCCACGATGTCCGGGCGTTTCCCCGATCCGCCCTCGACGTTACGGACCCCGGACAGGTGGATCGTCGTTTGAGGGCGGAAAAGCCGGAGGTTGTCATACACTGCGCCGCATACACGGCGGTGGATCGAGCCGAGGAAGAGTCGGATCAGGCGATGAGCGTCAACCGTGACGGTACGCGTAACGTGGCGATGGCCGCCGCCGAGATCGGTGCCACGGTCGTATATCCCAGCACCGACTTCGTCTTCAACGGCCGGGCGGGCACCCCGTACCGTCCGGACGACGAAACGAGTCCCGTCAGCGCGTACGGCGTCAGTAAGTTGGCCGGCGAGCAGGTGCTCGCGGTGTCCGGGTGCAGCTGGATCATGGTCCGCACGAGCTGGCTGTACGGGCCCGGGGGCTGGGACTTCGTGGACGTCGTCCTGGAACAGGCGGAGCGCAGCGGCGGGATGAGCGTGGTGGACGACCAGGTCGGTTGCCCGACGTGGACGGGCAGCTTAGCTCCCGGAATCGTCGATCTAGTCGAAGCGGGTGCGACGGGAACGTACCACCTTTGCGACGCGGGCCAGGCCTCGTGGCTCGCACTGGCACAGGCGGTGGTCGAAGAGGCCGGACTCGACCTCGAGCTCACGGCTACGAGCACGCTCGCTTGGGGTGCTCCCGCACAGCGTCCACCGTATTCCGTACTCGACTGCGAGAAGGCCGAGGGTATACTAGGCCGTGACATGACGCCTTGGCGTGAGTCACTGCACACCTACCTGTCGGAGACGTTATGAAGTCGGAAACCCCATGAAGGGCGTGGTACTCGCCGGAGGGCTGGGCAGCCGGCTCCTGCCCATGACCCGCGTCACCAACAAGCACCTTCTGCCGGTATTCGACCGGCCCATGATCTACTTTCCCATTCAGCAGCTCGTTCATGCCGGGATCGACGACATCCTCATCGTGACGGGTGGAAATCACGCGGGTGACTTCCTTCGGCTGTTGCGCAACGGTAAGGAGTTCGGCCTGCGCCGGCTGAACTACGCCTACCAGGAGGGGGAGGGGGGGATCGCCGAGGCCCTAGGTCTCGCGGAGGACTTTTCGGACGACGGTCCGATCTGTGTGATCCTGGGAGACAACATCTTCGAAGCTCCCATCCGGGAGGCTATGGACGGGTATCGGGCCGACCCCGAGGGTGCGATGGTCCTGCTCAAGGAGGTCGAGGAACCCGAGCGGTTCGGGGTGGCCGAGCTGCATGAGGACCGGATCGTGAGCATCGTCGAGAAGCCCGCCGAGCCCCAGAGCAATCTGGCCGTGACCGGTTGCTACTTCTACGACGGTCGTGTGTTCGAGATCGTGAGCGGGCTCTCGCCCTCCGAGCGGGGCGAGCTCGAGATCACCGATGTCAACAACCGCTACGCCGAGTCGGGCACCCTTCGCCATCACGTGGTCGACGGCTGGTGGACCGACGCCGGTACCATCGCGTCGCTGTATCACGCGACGCAGCTGGTCGCGGCGGCCGGGGATGCGCCGGTGCTCCGGATGCCCGAGATCGGGGCGTCACCGCCGGAAGAGGGCGGCCCTTGAAGCTGCTGGTCACCGGTGGCGCCGGATTCATCGGGTCCAACCTGGTCCGGTACCTCCTCGAGGAGCACGAGGACGTCGAGGTGATCAACTTGGACCTTCTCACCTACGCCGGAAACCTGGACAACCTCGCCGGGCTGGAAGCGGACTCACGCTACCGCTTCGTGCACGGCGACATTTGCGATGCCGCCCTGGTGGGCGAGTTGATGGGGGAGGTGGACGCCGTCCTCCACCTTGCCGCCGAGTCGCACGTCGAGCGCTCGATCGCGCATGCAGCACCGTTCGGTCGA
>JADFMD010000025.1 GCA_022564055.1 Gemmatimonadota bacterium | reverse complement strand
CAAATCCCCCGCGGATCCGAACTTATGGGTCGTAAGCAGATCGTCAAACGCTACCCTGAACTCAGGCGAGACAGTCGATCGGTAGTCGCACCACGCGGATCTGCGATTCTATGCTGCGCGGCTAAAATGGTGACCGCAAGCGGAGCGCGCGAGCCCGACGGGACGGCTACCGCGACTGCGGCAATCGCTTGGACGGCTCTCCCGCACGCCCTTCAGGCGCCCGTATCAACATCCAGTTCGAAGCATTGCCGACCAGACCCGTGGGTCCAGAAATCCGCCACTGCCCGACCCGGTGGCTCCAGCGACTCGCGGTCAAAGTAGGCACACAGCTCGTACGATTCCGTGTCCAGCGCCCGGTACTCGTAGGACTGGGCCGAGCCGGGATCGATAGTGTTCACCTGCGTCCGCGGATCTTCAGCAAGCTCCTCGAGAGATGACGGCAGGCGCTCGTTGCGGGACCAGTATTGGTCCGTGGCCCCCATGATCCGCCTGAGGTCCGCGATCCGCCCCGAATCAAGCTGCTGGAGACGACCCTCGCTCGGTGATCCAACCACTGCGATCCCAGCAACGATGGAGACGACGACAACCGTCGTGGCAACGGCCAGAAGGGTCCTGCCAAGCGAGAAATTCACCCGTCCACCTCCTTCTCGTCTCCGCGCAAGTCGACGAGGTAGTAGACGAAGCCCGTACCTGCGATGGCGGCAATCGTCGCAACCTTGAGAAGGAAGCGCACCGTCACTTCTCCACCGAGCAGGTTGTAGACGAGGCTCGTGCAGTCGCCAATGAGGAGGGACGCGGCAACGGCAAGCGTGAGGTAGGTCAGCCAACGACGGACGGGGGACCTACGCCTTAGCGGCGATCGGGCGATGCTGCGGCTATTGGTCCATGCCGTATAGAGGAACACGGGAGTCGCAACAACCAGCGACGAGACCGACCATCGTATCGCCCCTGATATCGCATCGACGCGGAAGGGAGGCCAGAGTGGATCCGGGAACGCGAGGTTGATGAACTGGAAGAGAAGCCTCCCGAGGCTGAAGGCGCTGAGATAAAGCGTGCCGAACAGGAGCAGGTACTGAAACGCCTCGCGCGCTGAGAGGGAGGGTCGTGGCCTCGGCACGGCCACCGGGAATTCGACCTCCGCAAACCCGAGCAGAACTGATGCGACTTCCTCCTCAGACCAATCGGCCCGCAGGAGCACATCGCGAATCCGGTCGCGTGGCAACCCCTGATTCAGGGCGTCCCGCACGAACCCACTCAGGTCTTCATTCATTGCCACCGGGCTTCCTGTTTACGAGCCGTCCAACGGATGATTGTACTTCTTCACCCGCCCGATCATGAGTGGCCCCCACCCTGAGCGCAACAAGAATCCCAGTAACTCTCCCATCTGGCATTTTGCGGTGCGCATATCGTGCGGTGCAATAATCTTTTGGACGGCGCAGTCTCAACATCGTTGGACTGCACCGTCACCGACGCCTGGATTATTCTCTCACCATGGCAGGGGTTCATGACGACCCCCTAATGGCTCACTCGTTTATGAGTCCAGAAGGGTAGCTTTCATATGGCTCGATTCCTCTCCCTTCCACACGCAAAATGGAACTACACGATCGCGTCGGCCGGCCACATCTGAAATCGGAAGCTATTTCTGCGCGGGCCCTTTTAGAGACCCGCCATGGGAAGTGGTCCTCAAGTCCTCACGCGTTTGAGAAGGATTATTGCGCACGCCAGGAACAGCAGGTTGGGAAGCCAGGCAGAGAGTACCGGTGAGAGCGCTCCGGACTGGCCTGCGGCCTTCGCCAAGCGGAACAGGAGCAGGTAGAGGATCGTCGACCCCAGCGCGACTCCGATTCCATGGGCCGTTCCCCCCCGCTGGGAGCTTGTCGCGAGCGGTGCACCGAACAGAATGATCACCAACGTCGCTACGGCGATGGCCTTGCGTTGTCCCTTCTCGACCAACAGCCTGCTCGCATCGCCGCCGGAGCGGGTGATGTTGGCCACCATCCGGTCGATTTCGGCGTCGGTCATCTCGTCTTCGTCGTTGGCCTGCGCGAGGAGACCCCTCGGGGGCTCGCCGAAGGTACTCGACCTGAGCGAGTCGAAGTAAAAGGTCAACGGAGCGGCCCGGTCGGGGAGAATGCGAAGATAGCCGTTCTCGAACGTCCATCCCCGCACGCTGTCGAAGGGAACTCGCATGGCCTGGAGATGCTCTGCGGGACGCCCACTGGAGTCGGCGGAAACCTCGAGGACCACCTGGGTCATGGACGGTGGAAAGACGGTCAGCCTTCTCACCGTCAGCGTCCGGTTGTCGTCGGTCTTGAACACGAAGTCGGTGCGCCACTGGCGTCCGACCTCTTCGCTGCGGAGAATCTGCCCCGAGCGTCGCTTGGCCACGGGCACCACCTCGCTCAGGATGAGTCCGAACCCGCTCAGGACTATGCCCACCACCACGAGCGGCGCCATCAAGCGGTGAAACGAGATTCCCCCGGCCTTGGCCGCCAGGACCTCTCGGTGCTGGGTCATGGAGTGGATGGTGAACACCGCCGCGAGCAGCGCCGCGATGGGGAAGGACCAGGAGATGAATTCGGGGAGCATGTAGACGTAGGCGGTAGCCACCTCGCCCACCGTAAGTCCGCGGTCGAAGTACCGGTCCACCTGTTCGACAAGGTCGCCGACGATGAACAAGAGGGGGGCACCGAGGATGAAAAGTAGGAAAATGCGCAGAAACGTTCGCGCGATCAGCATGTCGAGAATCCTGATCATGCTTCGTGATCGAGCGTCGCCATCCTGCGCCCTCGACTCGAGAGGTTGAACAGCATCTCGCTGATGCCGCCCCCGTGATGGGGGCCCGCGGTTCGGCTCATCCTCGCAGCCAGGGCAATGCCGAAACCGAGGAAAACGAGGTCGGCTGTCCACATGGCCCAAAACGGTGTTACGACGCCCTCATTGGCCAGGTTTTCTCCGCCAATCAGGCCGGCCCAGTACACGGCGAAGATGCCGACCGAGGCGACGATGACCATACCGATTCCCCCCCGTGGGAATCGGATGCCCAGTGGGGCGCCTATGAGGACGAACACGATACACGCGAAGGCGATGGCGTATTTCTTATGGATCTCAACACGGAACTGATCCGACGCCGATTGAAGCGCCGAAAGGCGGCCGAGGTTCTGGCGACCGGTCAACGCCGTCACACGGGTGAGGTCATCCGCAGTGGTCGGGACCTGTCGGTTGAGGCCTCGCGCGATCAACGCGCTCGCTCCCGTTCGGTTCGGCGCCACCACTCTTTCAACTTCGGGCGACCCCGGCGCCGGATACCCCAAGGCGTCCGTGATCGCCTTTTGGGATTGCTCAAGGCTCTGTTGGCGCACGAGGTCGAGATCCTCGGCCCGGCTCGCGATCTCAGCTCTCAACAACGCAATGGACATCTCGCGGTCGCTTCGTACGCTGCCTCCCTCTCTGCGCTCGAGTTCGTCTCCGACCCCCCGTAAAGGAACGATCTGGACCTCGAATTCCGATCGGTTGAACTCACCGGAGCGGCCTTGGTCCGCTTCGAGGACGTAGCCACCGTAGAGGGTGAGGTACAGGTCGGTGCGATTCTCGCTGAACGCCATCGTCCCCCGCGAGGCGTAGGTGGTTCGGTGAGCCCGTGGGTCGCTCAGATCGAAAATGACGACCTCCGTCATCTCGTTCGTTTCGCGGTCGATGGTCGCAGCCTGGAGGTAAACCGCTCCGCGTCGATCGTCGGTGTCAATCGGATTGATGACCCGCTCGCGCAGCTGAAACGTCGGACTCTTCTGGGAGAGGTCGATGATCAGGTTCTTGAGTCTGTGGTTGGCCTCCGGGAGCACCTGGTCGTTGAAAAACAACATCACGCCTGCGAGGATTGTACCGACCCCTAGAAGCGGGACGAGAATCCGGAGCGGTCGGATACCCCCCGCGGCCATGGCGGTGATTTCGTTGGCGGCAGTAAGCTCACTGAATGTGTACAGTACAGAAACCAAGATGGCCATGGGGAGCGTGAGCGCGATCGTGTGAGGGAGAGACAAGAGCATGAACTCCCCGATCACGGTCCAGGCGAGTCCCTTTCCGACGAGGTCGTCCATCCGTTGGGCGACTGCGTTCAGAAAAAGGAGCCCGGTGAGAGCCGAGAATGCGAAGAGGAACGGCCCGGTGTGCGCGCGGATTAGATATTTGGTGATGATTCTCATGTCGACACCCCTACACCCCACCGCGAGATCCGATCCCAGCCCAGCGGCCAATTCATGGCTCTGATGCTGGCCATTTTGGCCTTCACTATGATCGCGCCCCGGGCAGCACATGGGCAAGCATTTCCGACGCTTCCTGACACGGTGCGTCTTCAGCTACCCCAACTCGACCTTCCGGCGTTTCTTTCACCCTTTCCAGGCCGGACAGGGCAGGGCGGGTACACGGTCGGCCAAATAGGCCTGAAGCCGATTCCGCTCCTCGTGGCCATCGATTTTAGGGCTCCCACGATCGTCACCGGGGGGCCCACGCCCGATCTGTCCCGTTGGGTGGTGGCTCGAGGTGCGACGCTGATCAGGCGGCGGATGGCTCTGGCGCGGAGGACCCTTTACGAACCCTCCGCACCGGCCCGCTCACTCCCGGTGGGTGCCCTAGCAGACGCCGGCTTGGCGACGGGCCTCGCCGACCTGGAGTTCGAGATCGTAGGCCAGGGCGAATTGGGCGGCGAATGGACCCGGTTTCGTCCCTGCGATACAAAAGTGCAGTTCTCTTGCGATCCCGGCCTGCTCCCCCGGCTCAGCCCCGACATTCAGTTTGCGGTTCGTGCCGCGGGATCCATCACCGAACGTATCACCCTGGACGTGGATTTCGATCAGGCCCGTGAATTTTCGGCGGCCAACAACCTCAACATTTTCTACCGGGGTGATGACGACGCGGTGTTGAGGACCGTGGAGTTGGGAGACGTCACCTTCGCTCTTCCCCGGTCGCGCTTTCTGACGCAAGGCGTCCCCGCGGGAAATTTCGGTGTTCTGGTGACGGGCCAGGCCGGCCCGCTGGATTTCAGAAGTGTTTGGGCTCAACAAACGGGTGACGTGTCGAGTCGAGAATTCCGTCTGAGCGGTGGTCCTGGCCAAGAGAATTTCGTGCAGGTCGACACGCTCGTGCTCGACGATGCGGACTACGTGCGGGGCCAATTCTTCTTTCTCATCGACCCTGCTGAAATCGATGGTAGCCCGCACATCGATGTTCTGGGATTGGATCCGTCCTTCGTGCCGCTGAACGTGGCGCCGGGCGTGGACCCGGTTCAGATCTATCGATTCGAGACAGATCCCGTGACGCGCCAGCAGGTGGACGGGCTCATCCAGGCGGACGCGTTCGCTACCCGGGACGGGCTTACCGTAAATGAGTCCGGGTGGTTTCGCTTCCTTCTCCCAGGCGTCGACTATTCGATTCATTCGAGCGGATTGTGGGTAGCGCTCAGGCGTCCCCTCGGCCCGGACGAAATGCTTGCCGTCACCTACGTTTCGGCGACAGGCGACACCATTGGCACGTACAATCCTGAGCGAGTCTACAACGCCGGGGGGCGCCCCTCCCTCAAGCTTCTCCAGGCGTCGAGGGCCAACCATAGGCCGGGCTTGCCGACCTGGGACCAGGAGATGCATCAGGTTTACCGTGTCTCCTCGTCACCCGACGTGGAGCCGTCCTCGGTCGGGTTGTCCATTTCTTTGGGCGAGCTCAGCGCGGGTCGTACCTTCACTCGGGATCTTGCCGGGAGGGACGTGACGTACCTTCGGCTCTTCGGGCTGGACGAAGAGTCCCCCGTCGATGTCCTCGACGCGGGAGGACTCTACCAGTGGAGCGGTGAGTTTCTTCAGGAGCAGCCCGTGGTTCCGGGCGTCTTCATCTTTTTTCCCACGCTTCGCCCCTTCCAGACCCCACCGCCGGTACCGGTGCTCGGCCTCACGGCGACGGAAACGGAGCAGATTCTCGGCTCCGACGGGAACCCGACGATCTACGAAGCCGAGGATCCTTTCCTGCGGGAGAGCGGCGGGCTCTACCGACTGACCATCCCCTTCGAACTGCGAAGTCGAGGCGTCATCTCGTCCTTCTCGCTGGGCGCTTTGGGTATCCGTGACGGGTCGGAAAGAGTCTTCCTCGGAGATCGTCTCCTGGTTCGAGACATCGACTATACGATCGACAATGCGATCGGACAGGTGACGCTGACCCAGCCGGAGGCACTTTTCGCCACGGCGTCCGAGCCCGTGGTACGAGTCTCGTGGGAACAGAAAGCGATCTTTCAGGTCACCCCGACCTCTGTTTTCGGCTTCAACGGCCGCGTTCAGGCCGGTCGTTTCGGGGAGTTCAATCTTCTGGCTCTCCGCCAGAGTGAGCAGGCGTTGGTCAATCGGCCACAGTTGGGAACCGAAGCTGCCGCCATCACGCTGACCGGGCTCAGCATGGATTTCGACTTTCCGGCGCGCGGTCTCGACCGGTTTCTCGACAGGATCCCGGCGCTGCGGGTGGGGCGGCCTTCCAGGATTGCCTTGCAGGGGGAGGTCGCCCTCTCCCTCCCCAACCCGAACATTCGTGCCGATGTGTTTCTGGACGATTTCGATGCCTCCAACGAACTGAATCTCTCTCTCGACACCCCCGATTGGTTTCTGGGAAGCGCCCCGGCCTTCCGCGACGGAGCTGAAGGCGTCTTACCGGTCGCGGTAGACCAGTCCAGAGCGGGCGGTCTCGTCTGGCAACATACCTGGGTGATCCGGGGATCCGGACAGGACAGCGTCGGTGTTTTTGCTGGCTTCCTTCCCGAGGTAGATGTCGATAAGCAGATCAACGTCATCGGGAGCCAGGCCCGTGAGTCGGGAATGGTCCTGACGTTCACTCCGAGTTCCAGCAGCCCGAGCGAGCCATCCTGGCGGTCCATTACGACCAGCTTGAGTGCCACCGGGATGGACCTCAGCAAAACGGAGTCGCTGGAGTTCTACGCGGCGGACGGTGATTCCTTGACCCTCATAATCGACCTGGGCGTAACCGGCGAGGATGCGTTGTTCATCGATGCCCAGGGTCGAACCGCCGGGGTGAAGGGAAACGGTACCCCATGGGGCCTCGGGCGTCTCGATCACGAGGCGGACCCGCGGCTCGGAGAAGTCTGGAGCGACGACGCCGACCAGAGAGGCGTGTGGGGAGAGACATGCCAGGCGAAGGCCGGGACGGTGTACGATCTCGGTGACCGAAGGGCGAACTGCACACGAGGAAATGGTGTTCAGGACTCTGAAGATCTGGACGGGGACGGTAACCTGGACAACCTCGAACGATACATACGATTCGTGGTACGGCTCGACGGATCCTCCCCCTTTCTCGTACGCAACCAGTCGGAAACAGGAACCGAGTTTCAGCTCTATCGAATTCCGCTCCGTGGGGCGGATGTCACCGAGGTGCCCGGAGCTTTTTCGGAGGCTGACTTTCGAGCCGTGAAGCACATGCGGATGACCGTCGCGGGGCGGCTCGCGCAAAGCGTCACGCTGTTTCGGATGCGCTTGGTCGGAGCCCATTGGGTCAAACGCACCGATTCGG
This sequence comes from Gemmatimonadota bacterium, assembly GCA_022564055.1. Lineage (GTDB taxonomy): Bacteria > Gemmatimonadota > Gemmatimonadetes > Longimicrobiales > Gaopeijiaceae > UBA822. Next base: position 22,180 of record JADFMD010000025.1, on the reverse strand, counting down.
GCGTCCTGGACGGGATCGTCGGCGATACGGCGAGCTTTCTCGGGCGCCTAGAGGTGGGCCCCGTGAGCTCCGTCACGGAGGGAGACGCGTACCAGGCGCCCCCCGGAGTGATCGAGGAGTTGGATGATCCATCGGCTGCGTTCGGTGGATTGGGGCGGGAGTTCAACGAGAAGGGTCTCAAGCTGGAGTACGAAGGTGTCCAACCCGGATCCAGGGCAGAGGTCTTCAACCGTTTTCCACAGCGTCCGAGAGATTTTCTCTCGTATCGGGAGCTCAAGATATGGGCGCTCGCGCGCACGGGCGATTGGGGGGCCACCGTGCCCGTCTCCTTCTTCGTGAAGGTCGGGGAGGACGCTGAGAACTTCTACCTGTATCGAACCCGGCTCGAGCCGGTGCCGAATCCGGGAATGGTCACACCCGGGGATTGGCTCCCCGAAATCGTCATCGATTTTGGCCAGTGGATCGACCTGCGACGACAGGCGGAGGAGAGCCTCATTTTCGATCCGCGCGACCCCAGCGACCCACCGCTCGAACTCTGGGCCCAGGATTCCACGTACGCGATCGTGCTCAAGGACCGGGCGCGAGCACCGAACCTCGCGGCGGTCCGAGAACTGTCGATGGGCATTTGGAACGAGGCGGGCTTCCCGACGACGGGGGAGGTGTGGATCAACGAAATGAGGCTTTCTTCTCCGCTCCGGGATGCGGGGTTCGCGTCCCATCTCGCGCTGGACATAGAGGCCTCCGACGTCTGGACTACCCACCTTGCAGTCCGAAGCCGCGGCGCGCTTTTCCGACAGTTGGTGGAGAACCCCACGTTCCAGGGAGACCGAATCATCAACCTTGGGTCGACCTTCAATCTCGACCGATTGGCACCGGCGGACTGGGGGGTCGAGATTCCCGTCACGGTGACCCACGTCAGAAGCGATCGGGACCCCCGCTTCCTCGCCGGGAGCGACATCAGGGCGGACAACGTTGTGAACCTGAGGGAGTCTGGTTCGCGAAGAACACGTATCGACGTGGCGTTTCGGAAACGGACGCCTGCCGCGAACCCTGTGATCGGCCTCCTGCTCGATGGCTTGGAAGCGAGGGCTGGATACTTCACCTCCAGCTCCACGACGATCGCCGCGGAGGGGGCGGCGAGGGGCGTGGACGGGCACCTCGGATATGGCCGGGCCGTGGGCCGTCGTGATTTCGGGATCGTCCCCGGATTTTTGAAACCAGTGCTTCGCTGGTTGCTCCCACGTTCATGGGAGGACGCCGTCATGGACAGCCGTTTTCGGTGGAGTCCCGAACGCCTCTCGTTCGGCGCGTCATACGCTGCCACCAGTCAACAGGCCCTACGGTTCGACCATATACTCGTACAGGACAGCGATTCCCTGGTGAGGCCCACACGGTCGCCCCGAGAATCCCTGGAGGGTGCCTTCGAGATCGTTTTTCGGCCGTTCCAGACCTTTTCTGCGCAAGCCGACATCGTGACGGTCCGGGACCTTCTCAACCCCAAGAAAACCGTCGTGGACCCAGCCGTTCAAGATCTGCTTTCCAACGAGAGGTTTAATCTCCTGGGAGTCGACCTCGGGTGGGAGACGGACAAGGTCGTGAGAACGCGCATGGACTTTGAGCCACGATTCGGCGATTGGATTCGCACGGCACTCGGTTGGCAGTCGTTTTACACCAGCCATCGCACGGGCACCTTCGTGGAGCGCTCCCTGGACCTCGTCGGGGACACGGTCGTGGGGCTAGTGCGCAACGTCGACGGCGGCCGGGATTTCACCGGCCAGATCACCGTGATCCCGGCTACGTTGGTCGGAGCGTCCGATACGATCCCCCTGGGCGGTTCTGTGTCCAGGCGGGGGGTACGGGCCCTGATGAATGCGATCGATCCGATTACGGTCACCTACCAAAGCGGTGTGACGTCGAGGTTCGATCGGGATCCGGTGAATCCTCAATTCTTCTACCGGTACGGCCTGGTCGGTCGGGACGGGTATGCCGCGTTGGGGGCCGACACCGCGACGACGTTTACGGACCGGGCGGCCTGGACGGTCCGATCCAACGTGCGCCTGCCCGCTGGGTTCCGCGTGGGCGTGAACTACCGTCTTACCACGGCGAACACGTTGGACACCCGGAGTGACCGCACGCTCCGGCGGGAGACCTGGCCCGATGTGAACCTTTCGCTGGCGAGTCTGCCCCTCCCGGACCAGGGGTTGATCAGGCGTGTGAGCTTGTCCGCAGGTTTCCAGCGAATCAGGCAAAAGACCGCCTTCGGTGGCTTGGGGCTGCAAAAGAGGTTTCAGCGGGACGAACGGATCCCGGTGGAGATCGCGCTCGTGTGGGTGGGTGGCTTGTCGACGAGCTATCGAGGGTCGTTCACGACCGGCGAGGGAGGTGACCCCACGGGAGAAACCGAAAGGAAAAGGGAGAACCATACGGTGTCGGTCACGGGGTCGATGCGGCCCCCTTTCGGTTTGGCCGCCCGCCTGACGCGCCCGATAACCATATCCGCGCTCTTGCAATACGCTTCGGATCGAAACTGCCGCTCCACCGCCACACGCCCAGAGTGCGTCCCTTTCCTGGATGAGCTGATTCGGAGTCTGATTTTTCGGGTCGAATCTGCCGTATCGCGCATGGACGTGCGGCTCCAACTCTCGTACACGGATCGCCGATCTTTCGTTGGGCTCCGGTCGGGGTCCTCCCAATTCCAATTCGGCCTTTTTGGCCGTTTTGTGATCGCGGACGACGCGCTGCTCAGGTAGCCATGGCGACGCCCAGCCGTCGGCCACACTCTGGCGGATGACTCTCTCCGAGACACGCGCTCTCAGGCACGCCGCTCTTTTGGTGCTGGGCCTCGCCCTACTTCGAACCGCAGCGGAAATCGTCCGGAGCCCGGTGACGACCGACACAGGTGCGGTCCAGGGTTCGTCCGAGCTGGCGGTTCTCCTGGAAAAGAGCCGGGAAAGCTTGGACGAGGCCGAGAGGCGTTCCCTTCCGCTGACCGCCGGTGAACGGATCGATCCGAATACCGCCGGAGAGGAGGATCTGGATCGCCTGCCCGGGGTGGGTCCTGCCCTGGCCGGGAGAATCCTTGCAATGCGGCGGGACCGCGGGCCGTTTGCCGGGCCCCAGGACCTTCTCTCGGTGCGGGGCGTGGGACCGGCGACCCTCGCCAGAATCACGCCGTACCTGGAATGGTCGACCCAGCCCCGGTTCGGCGGTGCCGACCGACCCGCTGGCCCGGCCCGGAAAACGGCGGTTCTCAGGCCCCTCCGTCTCGACCTCAACCGTGCGAACCAGGAGGATTTGGAGAGCCTTCCGGGGGTCGGCCCGGTAATAGCGGAGCGTATCCTGAGGCTACGACAGGAGCTGGGTCGATTCCGAGAGGTGGACGAGCTTCGCTCCGTTCGGGGAATAGGCCCGGCCATGATTGAGCGCATCAGGTCGGTCGTGATGATCGGAGGCTGAGTTTTTTGTTCTTGCAAGTCGGGGGCACCCGATTCTAACTTTGGCGTTAGGGACCCAAGCGTTTCCACCTGAAATTTGCCCTGCGGGAGGGCTCCAGCGATGGCAACCAACGTCGCAGAACTTCGCCTCGGTGACCTTTTTGTTCGAGAGGGTCTCATCGATGCCGACCAGCTCAAAGCCGCGCTTGCGGATTCCAAGGAGGGTGGAACCCGCATAGGCTTTTCTCTGGTCAAGCTCGGCTTCGTGGGCGAGAACGAGCTGACCCGGATGCTCTCCAAGCAGTACCGCCTTCCGGCGGTCGACCTCGAAAAGGTCGAGGTCGACCCCAAGATCTATAAGCTCATCGACGGAGAGTTGGCGTACAAACACCTCGTGCTTCCACTGCGCCGGGTGGGCCGGACCTTGACGGTGGCGATGGCCAACCCGTCCGAGATCGAGGCCATCGACGTCCTCCGGTTCAAGACGCGGTACGATATCGAGCCGGTAATCGTCGGGGAGTACACTCTCCGTAAGCATCTGGAAAAGTACTACGGCGTCTCCGAAGACCAGGTCGACGACCTTCTCGGCGATTTTCTGGAAGAAGACCTCGAGTTCGTCGAAGACGACGAAGAGGAGGATAATCTCGCGGCTCTCCAAGCCGAGGTCGACGCCGCGCCGGTCGTAAGGTTCATCAACGGACTTCTCACGGATGCGGTTCGCAAGGGCGTTTCCGATATACACATCGAACCGTATGAGAAGGAAATCCGAGTTCGGTATCGCCTTGACGGGGAGCTGTACGAGGTCATGAAGCCGCCGATGAAGATGAAGGCGGCACTCGTTTCTCGGATCAAGATTCTTGCCGACCTCGACATTGCGGAGCGCCGGGTCCCCCAGGACGGGCGCATCAAGCTCCGCATGAAACGCAAGGTGGTCGACTTCCGTGTCTCTACCCTCCCTGTGATTTTCGGCGAAAAGATCGTGCTGCGTATCCTGGACGCGGGCAACCTCACGTTCGACCTCAGATCGTTCGGGTTCGAGCCCCAGGCCGAGAAAGAATTCATGGGGGCGATCTCGAATCCGTACGGCATGGTCCTGGTGACGGGGCCGACCGGATCCGGAAAGACCACAACGCTCTACTCCGCTCTCTCCCAGATCAACACGGAGGGGGTGAACATCATGACCGTCGAGGACCCGGTGGAGTACAACCTTCACGGGATCAACCAGGTTCTCGTTCGCAACGAGATCGGGATGGGCTTTGCCACGGCGCTCAGGGCGTTCCTGAGGCAGGACCCCAACATCATCATGGTCGGTGAGATTCGAGACCTCGAGACGGGCGGCATCGCCATCAAGGCCGCGCTCACCGGTCACCTCGTGCTTTCCACCTTGCACACCAACGACACGCCCTCGACGATCACGAGAATGCTCGACATGGGGTTGGAGCCGTTCAACTTGGCCGCGGCCCTCAATTGCCTCACGGCCCAGAGACTCCTGCGTAAGATCTGTGAGAAATGTAAGGCGGAAACCACATATACAGAGGAATTCCTGACGTCTGCGAAGGTCCCGCTCGACTGGGCCGGCAACATTACCTTCTATAAGGGAGAGGGCTGCGATGCGTGCGGTGGCACCGGGTTCAAGGGGCGCCAGGGGTTGTATGAGGTCCTGCTCGTCGATGCATCGATTCGAAAGGCGATCATGACGAATTCCGGCACCGACGAACTTCGACAGGTAGCGCTCGACAACGGCATGCTCACGCTGCGTATGGACGGCCTCAAGAAGGTCGAGAGAGGTGCCACGACACTGGAAGAGGTCATCAAGGAGACCACGGTCTCGACGTGAGCCTTAACACTTTCTGATTACGGATCAAGCGAACCGAATGAGCCAACCGACCCCAACCACGAAGGTTGCAGCACCCAAGCCAGCTGTGGCCCCCACGGAGATCAATCTACGGCTCCTCCTTCAGGAGATGATCCAGAAAGGAGCCTCCGACCTCCATATCACGGCCGGAGTGAGGGCGAAGATTCGGATCGACGGAGAACTCCGCGATTCCTCGATCGATCACATCTTGACGCCGAAGGACACACTTCAGATTTCGTATTCGATCCTCACGGAGAACCAGAAAAAGCGGTTCGAAACCGAAGACGAGTTGGACTTCTCCTTCGGCGTTCAGAACCTTTCACGGTTCCGGGGCAACGTGTTCAAGCAGCGGGGCTGCGTGGCGATGGCGATTCGGCAGATCCCCTACAAAATCACCACGGTCGAAGAGCTCGGCCTGCCTCCGATCGTTGCCTCGCTGGCGGATCGTCCGCGCGGGCTCGTGCTCATAACGGGCCCCACCGGTTCAGGAAAGTCGACGACCTTGGCCGCCTTGGTGGACAAGATCAACAGGGAACGCTGCGGGCACATCATCACCATCGAGGACCCCATCGAGTTCATCCACCGGCACCAAAAATGTATGGTGAACCAGCGGGAGGTGGGGGCCGATACGCAGAGCTTCACGAAGGCGCTCAAATATGCCCTTCGGCAGGACCCCGACACGATCCTGATCGGTGAGATGCGGGATCTGGAAACGATCAGTGCAGCACTCACGATCGCCGAGACCGGGCACCTGGTGCTCGCCACGCTCCACACGAATTCCGCCGCCGAGTCCATCAACCGGATCATCGATGCGTTCCCGTCTCACCAACAGAGTCAGGTGCGCGCGCAACTCGCCTTCGTTATCGAAGGAGTGGTTACACAGATGCTGCTTCCGAAGGCGACGGGGCGCGGCCGAGTCTGCGCGACCGAGGTCCTGATCTGCACTCCTGCGATCCGTGCCGTCATCCGGGACGCGAAGATCCATCAGATCTATTCGCTCATGCAGGCCGGGAAGAAACACGGGATGCAAACGATGAACGACGCTTTTCAGGTGCTCTATATGGAGGGCACCATCACCAAGGAGGAGGCACTCAAGCGCTCCTCCGATCCGAACGAATTTCTGCGCGCCGTGGGTGAAAAGCCTACGGGCTCAGCGTGACCAACCTAAAGAAGGGGTAGGTAAACCAAGATGCCGACCTTCGACTGGAGTGCCCGCCCTGCGGCGGGTGGCGACATCAAAGAGGGCAAGATCGATCTTCCGAAAAAGGAGGACGTGCTCGCCTTTTTGCACAAGCAGAAGATGATCCCGGTTGCCGTAAGGGAGCAGCCGAAGCAGTTCTCCCTTCAATTTGGTACGGGGGTCACCACTCGCGACATCGTAATATTTACGCGACAGTTCGCGACCATGATCAACTCGGGCCTTCCGCTCGTGCAGAGCCTGGACATTCTGGCTGAGCAGACGGAGAACACCTCCTTCGCCAAGGTCCTCAGGGAGGTGCTGTACGACGTCGAATCTGGCCATACGCTCGCCGCCGCAATGGGGAAGCATCCCAAGATCTTCACCGAACTATTCGTCAATATGGTATCCGCCGGTGAGGCGGGTGGTATTCTCGATACGATTCTGCTGCGTCTTGCCACGTTCCTCGAAAAGAATGACGCCCTCCTACGGAAGATCAAGGGTGCGATGGTTTATCCGTCCGTGATCTTCTCGGTCGCCGGAATGGCCATCGTCATTCTCCTGATCTTCGTGATCCCGACCTTCCAGACCATGTTCGAATCCGCGGGTATCCCGCTCCCGCTCCCGACGCGAATCGTGATCGGCATGTCAGCATTCCTGCAGGCATTCTGGTGGGCGCTCCTCATTGGGATCATAGGTGGTTTCTTTGCCATCAGGGCGATCTACGCTACCGACGGGGGGGAACTCGCGATCGACAGGCTCATGCTGGCGGCGCCGATCCTGGGAGATCTCCAGCGAAAGGCGGCGGTCGCGCGGTTTACGCGGACGCTGGGGACTCTCGTGTCTTCGGGCGTGTCGATTTTGGAAGGACTCGAGATAACGGCCAAGACGGCGGGTAACCGGGTGATCCACGACGCGGTCATGAGCTCGCGAACCTCCATCGCCGGCGGTGAAACGATCGCCGGACCGCTCAAGGAGTCGGGGGTGTTCCCGCCGATGGTAGTTCAGATGATCAACGTCGGTGAGCAGACGGGTGGCTTGGACACCATGCTGACCAAAATCGCCGACTTCTACGACGATGAGGTCGATGCGGCGGTCGAAGTGCTCCTGGCCGCAATGGAGCCGATCATGATCGTGGTGCTCGGCGTCGTGGTGGGTGGCATGATCGTAGCCATGTATCTGCCTATCTTCGATATGATCAACGCGGTGGGTTAGCCGGCAGCCGCTCCACTTCATGGCCACGCCACGCTGCCCCGCCGCGGGACGGTGTTCAGAATGACGGACACGGTGTTCGCGCAGATCGTTCGAGGCGAAATCCCCACTGATCTCATGTATCAGGACGAGTTGGTGACGGCGTTTCGGGATATCCAACCCCAAGCGCCGACCCACATTCTCGTCGTCCCCAACAAACCGGTCCCGACCCTTGCCGACGTCACCGATGCGGACGAGGCGGCGCTCGGCCGCATGATCCGGGTGGCCGCCAGGCTTGCCGAGGAAGAGGGGATCGACGAGGCGGGGTATCGGCTCATCCTGAACTGCCGAGCCCACGCCGGCCAGGAAGTCTATCATCTCCACCTGCACCTGCTCGGTGGTCGCCCCCTCGGTAGGATGTTGTCGGAGTCCGAGGAACCCCCCGCGCCTTCAGATCACCTTGCCCGGGTGATCCCACCACACAATCTTCCTCGCTTTCCTCTTCCACAGCCTTCTAGGGATGCCTAATGGAAACTCTCGAAAACGTCGTCAGCGCGGTCCGGAGTTTCGTATGGGAGTTCGGAATTCCTGTGGGGGATTCGACTATTTCCTTCGTGGTTATCGCGCTCATCGGGGCGGGCACCTTCCTGACGCTCCGCCTCGGGTTCATCCAGCTACGCCATTTCGGACATGGCCTCGCGGTTGCTACGGGCCGTTACGATGACCCGGAAAGCACCGGCGACGTTTCGCATTTCCAGGCGCTTTCGACGGCGCTTTCGGCCACGGTCGGCATCGGTAACATCGCCGGCGTCGCGTTGGCCATTCACTGGGGAGGCCCCGGTGCGCTGGTGTGGATGTGGTTGACCGCGATCCTCGGAATGGCCACCAAGTATGCCGAGGTCACGCTTTCCATGCACTACCGTGCGGTACACAAAGACGCGGACCAAGTGGTGGGCACCGTCTCGGGCGGACCCATGTATTACATCGAGCACGGCCTGGGGCCGAAGTGGAAGTGGATGGCTGTTTTCTTCGCCGGGATGCTGGGATTCACGGCCTTTCTCACGGGGAACGCGATTCAGGCGAACACGGTGGCCGATACGCTCCAGGCCGCGACCGGGCTCAACCCGTGGATCACGGGTGCCGCCTTGGTCATGATCGTGGCCGCAGTGATTTTGGGTGGTATCAAGCGCATCGGGCGTATCACGAGCATCCTGGCGCCTGTGATGGCCGCGATATATGTGCTGTGCGCCCTACTTATCCTTCTCCTGCACCTCGGGGACGTGATCCCGGCGTTCGCGACCATCTTCAGCGAGGCGTTCAATCCCACGGCCGGTGTGGCGGGTACGGGGGTAGGCGCCATCCTGGTCACCATGACCTGGGGGGTCAATCGAGGCCTCTTTTCCAATGAGGCGGGGCAGGGCTCCGCGCCCATTGCCCATGCCGCCGCTAAGACGGAAGAGCCCGTGTCGGAGGCGGTCGTTGCGCTGCTCGGCCCCTTCATCGACACCATCATGATCTGCACCATGACGGCGCTCGTGATCGTCGTGACCGGTGTATACACTGAGCGTGTCCCCACGGAGCTCACGCTCACCGGTGGCGATCTCAGTTGGGTGTCCGGAGACGCGGGAGCGGGATACGAGGAGGTCGCAGCACCGGCCGAGATCCAAATTCAAAATGGAATCCAGCCCACCGGGAGTGCCGTCCTGGTTGCGTGGCATGAGGTGGCAGTGGAACAGTTCTTCACGGACGAGGAGATGACGCAAACGTTCACGGGATCGGTGTTCCCCGCCCGAGGCGAAGCCGTGGACGGTGAGGGCACCGTGTACGCGTCGCTCTGGGGGATGGCGGTGGAAAGCGGGGCGCCGCTCACGATGTACGCCTTCAGAAAAGGACTTTCACCTCTCGGCGATTGGGGTCACATCGTCGTGATCTTCTCGGTATTCCTCTTCGGCATCTCCACGGCCATAGCCTGGAGTTACTACGGGGACCGCTGCGCGATCTACCTGTTTGGTGAGCGAGCCGTTCTGCCCTACAAGATGGTCTATCTGCTCATGCACTTCCTGGGGGCGGGAGTCGCCCAGGCAGCGGGCATCTCACTCGTGTGGGAAATGGGAGACATCGCCCTGGGGATCGTGATCCTCCCCAACCTGATCGCCTTGGTCCTGTTATCCGGTACGATCAAGAGGTTGACGAACGACTACTTCGAGAGAAAACCCTGGAAGACGAGCGGCAAGGTCTGATGTGGCCCACACACTAGGGCGGCTCGGTCCCTGGTCTCCGCTCGGGTCGGCTTTGGAGGCCTACCACGCCCGTGGAGAGGACGTCGCGGTCACGGTTCGAAATGACTTTGGCCGGACGGAAGAGATTCACGGATCGTTTTTTTTTCGCACAGAGGAGGCGTTCGAGGAGTGGGAGTCGATCGCCCTCAGCCAGTGTGGCCCACGGGTCCTCGACATCGGGGCGGGGGTGGGCGCCCATGCCCTGGTGCTTCAGGGGCGGGGGCATGAGGTCACCGCGCTGGACCTGATCCCGGAGGCAGTCCGGATCATGAAGGAGCGGGGGGTGGAGGACGCGCGGGAAGGGACCCTCTTCGAGCTGCGGCCGGGAAGTGTGTACGACACCGTGATCCTTCTCATGAACGGTTCGATGATCGCGGAGACCCTTCCGGGTCTCGATCGGCTGCTCGCAGCCGCGGCCACGGTGCTCGAGCCGCAGGGTGCGCTCATCCTCGACTCCACCGACTTGCGTGACCTTCCGCACGAGTCCGCGTCCGAGCCGGGAACTGATCTGGAGCTCGGGCCCGAGCACGACGACCGCTACTTCGGGGAGCTGCACTACCAGCTTTCAGTCGGAGAACACGTGGGCGAGGTTTTTCCACAGCTGTTCATCGATCCCGAAACGCTTGAGGTTAGGGCCCGGCGCGGAGGGTGGCGCATGGAGGTGCTCTGGAGTGGTCCCGACGGACGGTATCTGGCCCGGCTCCGGAGGCGTGTCGGGTCAGTCCCCGATGATGCGGCCGGGCAGGACGGCGCGGTCTCCGAAGCGCTTGCGTAGACCGTCCACCACGCGGCCGAGGGTTCGTTCTCGGTGGCCTTCAAGCCGATCCTCTTCTTCGAACAGGCCGGTTTGAACTGGATCGTCTCCCGGGCCCAATTTGCTGAGGCCCACTCCGAGGAGCCGCGCGGGGGTCCTGCGTCGGCTTCTCAATTCCGCCAGGAGTTCTCGAGCGACCCGGTACGTGGCGGAGTCGGTTTCGATCGGCTCCCCCAACGTCCGTGCTCGTGAACGCGTCTTGAAGTCGCCATCCCTGAGCTTGACGGTGATGGTTTGGGCCCGAAGGCCGGCTTTGCGAAGCGTGTGGGCGACCGACCTGCAGAGGCGGAGGAGCATGCGCTCGAGGTCTTCATCCGAGCTCAAGTCCTTGAAGAACGTATGCTCGGAGCTGATGGACTTGCGGGGCTCCCGCGGATCCACCCTCGACGCATCCAGTCCTCGCATGCGGCGGTAGAGCCAGCGCCCCCGGTGGGCCCCGAACCACCGCTCGAGCCACGCCTGCTGGACCCCCAGCGCCTCTTCGATCCGGACCAACCCCTTCTTTCGCAGCGCCTCGACCAGCGCCGGGCCCACACCCGGGATTTCGGCCAGATCCAGCCCCCTCATGAAATCTGCCTCGTGGCCCGGCGGTACAATGTGCACGCCCCCAGGTTTGGCCTTAGCGGAGGCGAGCTTTGCCACCATTCGACGCGTTCCGCCTCCGATGGACACCGAGATGCGGGTCGCCTCGAGCACGGTCTCCCTGATGTGGTGGGCCGTCACTTCCAGCGATTCGCCGAAGAGACGTTCGGTGCCCGCGAGGTCCAAGTAGAACTCGTCGATCGACGCGGCCTGCACTACGGGTGCGAGGGTCTCCAGACAGGATCGGATCTCGTGGCTCTTTTGGCCACACGCCCGCCGCGGGACGCCCACGACGGTTGCGTCCGGGCACAGGCGGAGCGCTTGGGCAGTGGGCATAGCGGACCGAACGCCGAACCGGCGTGCCCCGTAGGAGGCGGATGTCACGACGCCACGTCCTGTGGGGGACCCGCCGACGAGAAGCAAGTCCGCTCTTCCGGCGCCCTCCGGATCCTCGAGCCGTGCGACCTGAACAAAGAACGCGTCGCAATCGACCAGAAGGATCCTTTGTGATTGCGTAGACTCTTCCGGTGCCATGAAGGTTTCCCACCTATGTTGCGAAGGGGAATCCAAGTAGGGTACAATCCCCGTCGCCGTCCGACCACGACGCCATCGCGGCGACCGGGCAGCAAATTAGAGCGACTCGCCGACCAAAGGAGAGAGACCGATGGGATATCCGTTCGAACTGCCCGCACTGGGATATGACCATGACGCCCTGGAACCGCACATCGACGCACGTACGATGGAGATCCACCACGGGAAACACCATCAGGGATACACCAACAACTTGAACGCCGCTCTCGAAAAGTATCCGGACTTGCACAGCCATTCGGGAGAACAGCTCCTCGTGGGGTTGGCCGACCTCCCCGATGAGATTCGCACTGCTGTACGAAACAACGGAGGCGGGTACGTAAACCATACGTTGTTCTGGGCGATCATGGCTCCGGGCGGTGCGAATGAGCCCACTGGGAAACTGGCGGAGGCCATCGACGGTGCCTTCGGATCGTTGGATGAGCTCAAGACCTCTCTCGGCGCCACCGCTGGGAAGCAGTTCGGCTCGGGTTGGGGCTGGCTGACCGCGGGACCCTCCGGCGACCTCGCCGTGTCGGGGACCCCGAACCAAGACAATCCACTCTCCGAGGGGTTGATCCCCATTCTCGGTGTCGATGTCTGGGAGCACGCCTACTACCTGAATTATCAAAACCGGAGGCCCGACTACATTTCTGCGTGGTGGAACGTGGTGAATTGGGATGTGGTTGCGACCAACTACGCCAACGCCACGGAGTGACATGCTCCACCACCGACGAGCATAACGGGAGCCTTGTGTTTCGTAATACATATGTTTACAGATAGGCAGGTACCCGACAGGACCCCAACTTCGAAAGGACAACGATGGTGCGACGCCTCAGCCTTCTGGTTTGGCTTTCGGTGTTCATGGCGCTCGGCGTTGAGATCCAGGGGCAGGCGCTTCGGGGCTCCGAGGCCTCGGTAACCCGTGCCTTTGCGCGTGCGGAGGACCATGGCTTCACCTTCTTGCGGAACGGGGCACAGGTTCAGCGGTTTGTCGCTGCGGGCTACTTGGTCGGGTTGAGGAGTAGTCGGGACTTCGTACTACACGACGTGTCCTTCCCGTACGGCCGCCCAGAGGTGAAGCTTTTTGTGGAACGTCTCGGTGGCCAGTACCGGCGTGCTTGTGGCGAACAGCTGGTCGTCACCAGCCTCACCCGACCGTTGAGCGAACAGCCCCATAACGCCTCGATTTTTTCCGTTCATCCCACGGGTATGGCGGTAGATTTTCGTACGAGCTTGAACTCCGTTTGCCGGTATTGGTTGGAGAGTACCCTGCTTCACCTGGAGGCGGCCGGCGTGCTGGAAGCAACGAGGGAACGGCGGCCTTCGCACTATCATGTGGTGGTTTTTCCGAAACCCTACGCGGCCTACGTCAGCGAGGTATTGGCTACCGCCCGTTCAGGGGGCCGAGCTGCGGCTACGTCACGCTATATGGTTCGGGTCGGTGATTCGCTGTGGGCCATCGCCCGCCGCCACGGTACCACCGTACCCGAGCTCAGGGCCGCCAACCATATCCGAGGCAGCCGCATCTACGCCGGTCAGCTCCTGACGGTGCCCGCGGGCTAGACGCTTTGGCCGGCGACCCTGAAGGGCTTCTTCGGCACAGAGTAATCCGTACCGACGCGGTCGATGCCCGTGAGCGTTACCAGCTTCTCACCTCCCTCGTCGTGCCGCGCCCCATCGGCTGGGTTTCCACTCGAAGCGCCGACGGCGTTCTCAATGTGGCTCCTTTCAGCTTCTTCTCGGCGGTGGCGTCCTCGCCCATGCTCGTGAGCCTGTCCATCGGGACGCGTGGAGGAGTGGCCAAGGACTCACTCCGCAACATTCTGGACCGAGGCGCCTTCTGTGTGAACGTTGTCACGGAGGGCCAGCTCGAGGCCATGAACCGGACCGCCGCAAATCTACCTCCGGAGGGTGATGAGTTTGCCTTCGCCGGACTGGCCGTGGCGGAGGCGGAGACCGTGGACGCGCCATTTGTGGCGAATTGTCCTGCGGTCCTCGAGTGTGAGCTTTACAAACATTTGGACTTGGGCAGCGCCGGTGGGTTGGTGCTCGGGGAGGTGAAGGGGGTTCGCCTGGATCCAGAGCTTCCCATCGTAGAGGGGTCGGCTTTTGTGGACAGTGAGGGGCTCCGGCCGGTCGGACGACTTTGGGGGTTCAACTACACGCTTCTCGGAGAGGTCCGAGTCCTCCCACGGCCGGAAGTCTGAGACGCGACCACGCGGTCGGTTCGTTCCCCAAAGCCCTTTTCGCAAAACGCTAAACAGAAGTGTTGCACTGTGCCATGCCGAGTAATAGCGTGGGATAGGCTTCCCAAGTGGTACGGTTGACTCGTCCTGACTGGAGATGGTTTTGAGGCCGGAGACGTCGCAGAGGTACGAATTCAACAGAAGCCGACTCCTTCGTTGGGTCTACGTCGGCCGAATGACTTTGGCCGTCGGAATTTTTGTGGGCATGATGGTGGCCTGGTTCTCGGCTCCTCCCGAGGCCACGCGCATAGCGACGCTCATGTTCCTGGCCACATTGGCCGTCACCCTCGCCTCCGTGTGGCACACCGAACTGCGGGCCCGCATCCCGGGCCGGAATTTCATGTACGCCCAGGTGGTTCTTGACGCGTTACTCGTCACCGCAGTGATCCATATCACATCGGGCGGCGGCGACGTGGTCTTCGCCCCGCTCTATATCCTGGTAATCACAGAGGGGGCTCTTCTATTACCCCTGCCGGGGGGTGTCCTCATCGGGGCGCTCTCCTCTGTTCTTTACTTCGCGGATCTCGCGTACCGTGCCGAGACGCTGGACTTGTTGGACACGGTTGGCCTCCAGATCGGGCTCTTCGCGGTGGTCGCCCTCATCACGGGTTGGCTGGGGGACCGTGTCCAGCGGACCTGGCTTGCTCTAGGAGAGGTGCAGTCGGAGCTCGTCCGATTGCGGCTCGATACGGGGGACATCCTTGCGAATATTTCGACGGGGGTGCTTACCGTCGTCGATGGCGGGAGACTCGGGTATCTCAATAGAGCCGGCGAACGATTCTTGGATCTGAGCCTCGAGCAGTGGCGCGGCGCTCCCATTTTGGACGTGGTGGAGGAGGTGGCGCCGGGGCTCGCCAAGGCCCTCCGGAGGAGTATCGACGGGCTCTGCCCCGTTACCCGCCAAACAACGGCCGTCAAGAGACCGGCGGGGGACCTGGTGCTGGGCATCAGCACGACCTTGCTCGAAAGTCGCGAGGGAGAAGGACCATCCGTGACCGCGATCTTTCAGGACATCACGGATCTCGAACGTATCCAGGCCCTCAATCGGAGAAATGAAAGGCTCGAGGCCGTAGCCGAACTGAGTGCTTCGTTAGCCCACGAAATCAAGAATCCGTTGGCTTCGATTCGGAGCGCCGTCGAACAACTCGACAGCCCCAAGCTTCCCGTTGAGGATCGTTCGACCCTTCAGCGGCTGGTCCTGTCTGAGTCGGATCGCCTGAGCCGGCTGCTCAACGAATTTCTCGATTTTTCGGTGATGCGCCTCAGCGCGAAGGCCAGGGTGGACTTTACCGGCGTGGTCACACATGCGATCGCCTTGGTGAAACAACATCCGGACTGCCACACCGGGATTCGCTTCGGAGAGGCGGGTCTCGAAGGCCGTCTGATCTTGCCGGGCGACGCGGATCTCCTTCACCGCCTGGTCTTCAACTTGATTCTCAACGCGGTTCAGTTCAGCGGCGCCGACGGTGCGGTCCAGATCTCCCTCGAGAATCGGGCGGACGAGAATCCGCTTCCGGGGTCCACTGTTTCCCAGCCCGTGTATTTCAGCGTCCAGGATTCCGGACCGGGGATTCCGCCTGAGGATGTCGGGCGCATCTTCGCCCCTTTCTTTACTACGCGTAAGGGGGGGAGTGGGCTCGGCCTGGCGGTGGTGCATCGTGCCGTGGAGGCGCACGGTGGCGCTGTCTACGCTGAGGAGGTGGCCGGGGGTGGAACTCGCTTCGTGGTTCTGTTGCCTGGTACGGACGTAGCCGCCGAGACCGAACAAAAGGCAGCGGTATGAGCGCGAAGAGAAAGATTCTCTTGGTGGATGATGAAACGGGAATCCTCGAAACGCTTCGCATCCTGCTTCAGGGTGACGGCTACGAAGTGGTGACGGCGCTCAGCGGGCGGGAGGCCGTCGAAATGCTTCCCGACACCTTGCCCGACATCGTCCTGACCGACATTCGCATGCCGGGAATGACCGGTCTCGAGGTAATGGCGAAGGCGCACGAGGTGGATCCTGAAACTGCCGTGATCTTGATGACCGCTCAGGCTTCGCTTCAGACAGCGGTCCGGGCCGTCAACGAGGGGGCGTACTACTACCTCCAAAAACCCTTCGCCAACGATGAGCTCCTGGCCATCTGCCGTAGGGCCGCGGAGACGAGGCAACTTCGGGTGGAGAATAAGGCGCTCAAGAAAGAGATCCGCCGGCAGTCTATGGCCCCGACCGACCGCCCGACGGGAAAGAGCCGGTCCTTCGTCGATGTCCTCGAGTTGGCGGAGACGGTGGCGCCGACGGAGTCCACGGTACTGATCACAGGGGAGAGCGGGTCCGGGAAAGAGGTGCTGGCTCGCTATATCCATGCGCTCAGTGGCCGGGCCGAAGCCAATTTCTTCTCGGTGAACTGTGGGGCGCTTCCCGAGGGGCTTCTCGAGAGCGAACTCTTCGGCCACGTGAAAGGAGCGTTCACCGGTGCTGTCAGGGACAAAATCGGACTCTTTGAGGCGGCCAACGGGGGAACGCTCTTTCTGGACGAGATTGCCGAGATGTCTCCCGCCACGCAGGTCAGACTTCTCCGGGCACTGCAGGAGCGCGAGGTCATTCCCGTGGGCTCGACCGAGGTCCGTCTCATCGACGTTCGGATTTTGGCCGCGACTAACAGCGACCTGAATGAGGAAATCCGACGCGGATCGTTCCGGAGTGATGTCTACTATCGCCTCAACGTCATCGCGCTGCATCTCCCCCCGCTCCGGGAAAGAAAGGACGACATTCCCATGCTGGCCCTCCGCTTTCTCGGCGCTTTCTCGGCGCGAGAAGGACAGAAAACTCTGGGGGACGACGTGTTGGAGGTGTTGTGTGCCTATGACTGGCCAGGAAATGTCCGGGAACTGGAAAACGCTTTGGAACGGGCAGCTGTGGTGGCGCCCAAAGAGGAGATCGCCGTTGCCGACCTACCGGAGGTAGTTCGGGCCACGGACGCGAAACCGTTGGTCACGGACCATCTACCCTCGAATCCTTCGATGGAGGTAATCGAGAGGGCGTACATCCAGTGGGTTCTCACCGCCGAGGGGGGGAACAAATCGAAGGCCGCGGAGGTTCTCGGCATCGATCCCTCGACGCTGTACCGGAAGCTCAACCGGTACGGGATCGAGGTCTGATCAGCATGACGACGCGCGGTTTCCGGGGGTTGGATAAGAGAAGGCACGATGATCTCGCTTGGGACCGGGTGAGGCTCTCCGTGGTCATCCCCGCCTACAACGAGATCCGGAGTGTCGAGACCCTGATTCGGCGGGTTCGTGAGGTCCGCCTGGACGTCGAAGTGATCGTGGTAGACGATGGTTCCACCGACGGCACGCGCGATCTGCTTTCACGCCTGGAGGACGAGGGTCTGATCGATATCCTTGTGTTCCAAGAGGTGAACAAGGGCAAAGGTGCCGCGCTCCGCGCCGGGTTCGAGCGGGCAACCGGTGATATCATCGCGATTCAGGATGCGGATCTGGAGTATGATCCACATGAATTGCCGGCACTCATGCAGCCGATTCTGGCCGGGAAGGCCGATGCAGTGTACGGGTCACGCTTTCTCGGAGGACCCCACCGGGTGCTGTTCTTCTGGCACATGGTGGGGAATCGCTTCCTGACGTTGCTGAGCAACATGCTCACCGACCTCAACCTCACGGACATGGAGACCTGCTATAAGGTCGTTCATGCGGATCTTCTGAAACGGTTGCCTCTCTCGGCGAACCGCTTCGGATTCGAGCCGGAAGTGACGGCCCGATTGGCTCAGGCACGGGCCCGTATCTATGAGCTCCCGATCAGTTATGACGGGCGCTCGTACGCGGAGGGCAAGAAGATCAGCTGGAAGGACGGCGTGTCCGCCCTTTACTATATCCTTCGCTGCAATCTCTTCGGCCCGAGAGTCGATCCCTGGCAGGTGCCCGAGGTGCAGCCTTGGGAGGGGCGGGCCCCGGTGGACGCACAACACCCTGCGCTCCCCGTCCCTCCAAAGGGAGGCGAAGCGTCGGAGACCGGCGTCCCTCCTGCGGCCGATCCGGACTGATCCGGATTTCGCATACAAGTGAAGCTGATCGGACCGATCCCGCCGTGGCGCGCCGCACTTCTGGTGGTACTCGTGGCGGTGGGGACATACGCCAACTCGGCGCTCAACGGCTTCGCCTACGACGATAACACCATCATCGTGGGACGCCCGCTCGTGACAGAGGGACGGGTCGCCGATGTCCTGACCTCCGCCTATTGGCCTCAGGCGGTGAGCGGTGCGGGTCTCTATCGGCCGGTCACCCTCGCGAGCTTCGCGATCGAATGGAGGCTGTGGGGCGGCCATCCGGCGGGCTTCCACCTCGTAAACCTGGCCGTTCACGCCGTGGTTTCGGTGTTGGTGTTCTTACTGATTCTGCCGTGGTCCGCCACGCTCCCGGCTCTGGTCGGGGGTGCACTTTTCGCCGCGCATCCCGTCCACAGCGAGGCGGTGGCGAACGTCGTGGGGCGGGCGGAGTTGTACTCGGCGCTCTTCGTGCTCGGGGCCTGTTTGCTCTTCCTGAAGGGAAGGGGGCTTTCGCCTTCATGGAGAGCCGCCCGCCTCCTCGGGATCGGGGCGCTCTATGTGCTGGGTCTCGGCTCCAAGGAAATGGCCGCGACGCTCCCGGCGCTGCTGGTTCTCTTGGCCGTGGTGGGCACCGACGAGGGGCGAGTACGAGACCGGATTCGAAGTGATTTCCCGGTGTTTCTTCTCACCGGCGTCCTTCTGGCCGCGTTCTTGGGTGCCCGATTGCTGATGTTGGGTTCGGTTTCGGGCGAAGCGCCCGCCCCGGCCTTGATGGGTCTCTCGGTGGGCCAAAGAATACTCACGTCTCTGGCGGTCTGGCCCCACTATTTCCGGCTCCTGGTGTTCCCGCTGGACCTCGTGGTGGACTACACGCCCGCAGTCCTCTTTCCAGCGTTGACATGGGGGCCCGAC
Organism: Gemmatimonadota bacterium; assembly: GCA_022564055.1. Taxonomy (GTDB): domain Bacteria; phylum Gemmatimonadota; class Gemmatimonadetes; order Longimicrobiales; family Gaopeijiaceae; genus UBA822. The sequence goes on along the minus strand of JADFMD010000025.1, from coordinate 3,077 downwards.
GTAATCCTGGGCGTTCTCACGATTCTTGGTGGTGCCGCGGCTGTCATCTTCTTTTGGCCAAGAGAACGGCTTGTGGCGTTTGGCATCGTCTGGTTCGGCATCGCGATCCTGCCGGTAACCAACCTACTCGTCCCGACCGGAGTGCTGTTGGCCGAGCGAACGCTCTACCTGCCGTCGGTGGGGCTCGCCTTCGTGGCGGCGGGGGTCGTGGCCTGGACAGCGCGTGAACGCAGGACCTCTCTGCGTACGCTCCTCGTGGGCGCGGCTATCGTTTGCAGTGCCTTCATGGTGCGGACCGTCCTGAGAAATCCCTCATGGATGAGCACGTTTGTGATGTTGACGACCCTAGGAGAGGAACATCCAGAGTCTTTTATGGCGGTCCGGGCCCGGGCCCAGGGGCTCGACAATGTGGGCGAGTACGAGGCGGCGGCCGGCTATTATCAGACGGCGCTCGAGCTGGCTCCCAACGGGTACAGTCTGCTTGTCGAGGTCGCGCGTTTTTATGGCCGGGGGGAGCGGTGGGCCGAGGCGGAGCCGCTGCTCGTCCACGCCATACAGCTGTTCCCCACGCATCCTGTCGCATGGGGGGTGCTCTCGGAACAGCGGTTGAACCAGGGCCGGAGCCGGGAAGGACATGCCGTGGCGCTTCAGGGCCTGTCTCTCGTTGGATCTGATCGAGACCTCTGGAAGCTCGTGTCCGAGAGTTACGTGGCGAAGGGCGACTACGACGCGGCCATTCGGGCGCGATGGGCGTCCTTCGGTGTCTCGGACGATGAATCCGGGGAATGGCGTCGCATGAGCGAGATCATGGCTATGGCCGGCCGCTCCCAAGAGGCCGACGACGCTTCCCAGCGTGCGGATGCTCTCGAAAGCCAGGAGCGCGCGGCCTCCGCGGGCGGAGCACGGGCTTCCGTCCGCCAACCATGAGGACCTGGGATTCTCCGCTCCGGTCGATTCGCTCGGCCGCGTTTCTGGCCGGTGCGGCCGCGGTCCTGTTATCGGCGAACACCGTGCTCAACGATTTCGCCTTCGACGACCTCCCCGTAATTATCGCGAATACGCCGATCCAGGATCTCGCCACCCTTCCGGAGGCCGTGATCTCTCCCTACTGGCCGAACGAATACGGGAAGGACCTGGGTCTGTGGCGTCCGATGGCTACCGCGGCTTATGGCCTCCAGTGGGCCGTCTGGGGCGAGAATCCCGCGATGTTTCACGTGATAAACGTGTTGCTCCACGGGCTCGTTACGGCACTCGTGGTACTGGTGCTGGCCGAAATCGCGCCTCTCTGGCTCGCGTTCGTGGCCGGACTGCTTTTCGCAGCCCATCCGGTTCATGTCGAGGCGGTGGCAAACGTGGTAGGGCTGGCCGAGGTTCTTTCGTCGACTTTTTTTCTGGGCGCTTGCCTCGTCTTTCTCCGGGCAGGGCAGCGAATCGCGCTTCTGCGTGGCGCGGCCATCACGCTTCTGTTCGTTCTCGCCTTCCTCACCAAAGAGAGCGCCATCACGCTCCTCGGGGTTCTCTTTCTCCTGGACGGAGCGCGGGACAATGTCGATCTCAAGGAGGTGCTCTCTTACGCTCGGCGGCGGTGGGCGATCTATTTGAGCCTGACTGCTGCAGCTGGGCTCATTCTGATCGCGCGGTACGCCGTACTCGGAAGCGTGGCCAGCCCGTTGGCCCCGTTGGGTGCTGCGCTCCTGCAGGATGACGTTGCGAGAATCTGGACGGTGGCCTCGACCTGGCCTCATTACTTCCGGCTACTCTTTTTCCCTCTCGACTTGAGCGCCGACTACGCCCCGGCAGTAATTCCTCTCGCCTTCGACTGGACAGGAAGCGGTGTCCTGGGGGCGTTTCTGCTTCTGGGGACGCTCGGATTGGCCCTGCGGCTCTGGGGAACGCGAACGCTCGGCGTGGACCGGACTCCGCCCCGTCTTTTCTCGTTCGGTGTCCTTTGGCTCGTGATCACCTTGTCGCCGGTGTCCAACGTGCTCTTCCTCTCCGGGGTCCTCCTCGCGGAGCGGACGCTCTATCTGCCATCGATCGGATTCGTGGCGCTGGTCGCGTGGATCGGAGGGGAGTTGTACAAGGAGCGACGCCGTGTAACCGAGGGCTTGCTGATCGTCGTCTTGGTGCTCATGTCCATCCGGACCGTCACCCGGAACGCTACCTGGCGGAACAATTTTACCGTCTTCGAGACCCTGATCCGTGAGCACCCTGAGTCGGGGCGGGCGCAATGGCTCGTCGGAGATGCCCAGTACATGGTCGGCAACAGGAAAGCGGGTAACCGTGCCTACCGAACTACGATCAGTCTCTTGAACGGGAGCTACCCCGTCCTCGTGGAGGTGGGGCGCCGGCTCCTCGTCAACGGGCAGAGGGATGCCGCCAAGGCCCTTTTCCTCCGGGCCTGGGACGAGAACCCGAACAAGGGGATCGCCCCCCAGCTTCTCGCCGGTATCTATCACGCCGAGCGGGACTATCCGGCCGCGATCGTAGCTGCTCGGGCTGCCATCGCCTATTACGATGCTCAAGACCTCCTTTCGAACCATCTCCTGGCCCATTCCTTGGCGGCGGAAGGCCGCTGGGAAGAGTCGGTCCAGGCTCGCCGTCTGACCATCGAGGCGGGTGAAGGACATCGCTGGCAGCAGTGGTTCTGGCTCGCGGAGGCGTACGCTCAGTCGGGGGACACGGTTCGAGCGCTTGAATCCCTCGACACCGCTCGTACCAAGGTGCGGCCTCCGGATGATCCTGGCCAAATTGGCAGACTCCAGGCGCTGCTGGGAGCGTCTGAAAATGCCAATGCTTCGCAAAATCCGGCACCTGATGGGCGATGAGGGAGGCGGACAGCAGGGCCGTGGATCGTCGCAAGTCCCTAAGACACAACGACTTAATTAATTATGGCGACTTTTGGACCGGCGTTTGCACATACAAGGGCATATCGAATGTTCACAAGTGTCATCCAATCAGGAGATATCACCATGCGGGACAACAAGGGTTTCACCCTCATCGAGCTCCTCATCGTGGTCGTGATCATCGGAATCCTGGCGGCCATCGCCATTCCGAAGTTCTCTGCGACGCGTGAG
>JADFMD010000117.1 GCA_022564055.1 Gemmatimonadota bacterium | reverse complement strand
CCCTCCCACGGCTCCTCGGGGCGCATGACGCTCACCGGTTCGCGGGCCGACCACGAGGACCAGTCCCCGCCGATATCCACCTCGGTAAGCAGGATGTGCTCTGGGGTATCGCCGACACGGGACCAAAACACATACAACGTGTCACCGCGCTTGAGAAGGGCGCTGTGGCGCATCGTATTGGGGAAGAGCCGGACATCGCCGGCCTCAAAATCGGATATGCCATCGCTCGACCGATAGAAGATCCCCGGCATAGCCATCGCGTACCACCGCCCGTCATGCCTAAAGGCGCGAAGGTACGAGTTGGCCAGGAGAGGCTCGCGCGCCTCGAAGTGGATGCCGTCCTTGGACGTTGCGACACGCGTTCGCTGAAAACGGAAGTCCTCGAGGCCGTGGAAGTACATGACGATCTCGCGCCGGTCTTCCCGGACGTGGACATCGGGAGAAGCGAGGTGGGGTTTGGTGGCACTGTCCAGCCGATCGGGAACCCCCTCGATGGGCCCCGGAGCCCAGCCACCGAGCCGGATCTCCTCCTGAACCTCGGGGGGCACACGAGCGGGGTCGGTGCTGAAGTGTGACTGCTCGAGATGAAGGGCCCCCGGCTCGTGGATCGTCCAGGGGCCGGCCAACTCATCGGCGTAGGCCAGGCGGATGTAGCTGCCTTTGTGGTCGGCGAAGTAGAGGTAGTATTTCCCGAGCGGGTTTGGAATCCACTCCGGCACACGGATCAGGGACGGGCCCTGAATATTGATCCCGATTCCTGGACTCAAGTCGGGAGTGATGATCGGATTCGCGGCGAAACGGCGAACGGTGACATCCGCCGCCCTCTGGGGCAGCACTTGGCTCGCCACCATCGGCGGACCCAAGGAAACCAGACCCAGTGCAACAGCAACGAAGCCGGCGTAAATCGATGAGTTCATACGTTCGCCTCCCGGCGTCCTTCGGGACCGAGGACCCACGCGGCAGAACGGTCTCGGGAATCTGCCGCGGGACCAATGTGCCGGCCTCGGGCGAAACGCGCGAGCCGGACCGCCACCTCGTCCGGTCGGGTCCCCGCCTCGTCCATGATCATCCTGGCGAAGAAGGGCTCACACGCCGTGTCCGAGATCCCTTTGGGAATGTCAAAGCGCCAGAGCTCGAAGGTTTACCAGGGGAGCGCCACCAACTGGAAAGAGGCCAGCCCGATCTCGATCAACACGAAGATCAACAGGCGCGTGGGTTCTCTTTGGGGTTCCTCGCGCGATTCTACTCAGCGCCTGTGAGGTCAGAAAGCTCGAGCCTATAGCGGATTAGTGAACCAGATCTGCGGCTCCCCAGCAACACCAGCCGAGGCCATCACCTCTCGAAGGCGATCGGATTCTACAAACGACTGTGCCGCGTCCAACGTCTCGAAGTCATGCCAGACGGTGATGTCATTTGAGTCGGTAGCCGATTGAAACACCGCGCCACGGGCTACACCCATCCCCGTACGCTCATCGTCGAAATCGTCGTAGGCTTTTTTCCACGTGGTGAAGTCGGTTACCTGGTGGCGCACGAACATGCGAATCATTTGGACCTCCTCGAAACGTTTGCGGATGGGTGACTCTGTTGCGGGGACAAGATGGTGACCGCAGGCGTAGCCCACGACCCTCGTTTGGCCTAGCCGGTCGATCCCACATCCGACCAAACCCGCCCTACGGCATGACCTACGGCGCGCCCTCCGGCATTACCTCTCCGGCACGAGCTCCGGCAACGGGTGCCCCACGATCGCGATCTTGGATCCGTCAGGGCTGACGGCCATGCGGCTGACCGTAATCCCTTCGTTCTCCAGATCCGCGATTCGGCGCCAAGCCCGGCCCAACTCGGGATCCCATTGATAGATCCGGCTGCCGAGGGCCATGAGTAGCACGCCCTCCGGGGTCCAGGCGTGAAACTCACCTCCTCCGACGGTCGCGATCAGTCGACGGACTTCGTGGGTCCCAATGTTGACTTCGTTGATCCACGCCTCGTCGGCCGAGACCCTCTCGACGAAGCTCCACGCGTTCCTATTGGGAATCTTGTGAAGGGAGCGGCCTACTCCGCCGGCCACGACTTCGATCTGTCCGGTGGTGAGGTCGGCGATTCGGACGGTGGGAGGGCTACCCAACACGTAGAGGAGTAGGGTCGTCTCATTACCCCAGGCGTGGTATCCGACGTTGGTCAAATTGCGGAACAACACCTCGCCGTCCATCCCCTGCATGGTAAAACGCCAGATGCGTTGGGTGGAGTCGGCCTCGACGCGTATGGTCGAAAACGCTCGATCTCCCGGGACGGGTGTGGGCGAATATTCGCTTTGGTCGGTGCGTGTGATACGCGTCTCGCGTCTGGACGAGAGGTAAAAGCGGTGGATTTCGGTCTGGACCCGGTCCCCATAACCATACTCGGTGGTGTACAGGAGGGAGCGACTGTCCGGCGTGAACGCCGGCTGATTGTCGTAGGAATACATCCGGTTGGTGATGTTCTGAAGAGGGCCCACGTAATGCAGACCGTCGAGGATCGAGAGGTCGGCCAGATAGATATCCGGCTGTACGGGTCCCACGGGCACGAGGACGGTGTCCTCCGGCTCCTGTGTGGGCCGGGGGCGATCCTGCCCCTCCACGGCGAGCGGCGCGAGCAGGGCAAGCGCGAGGACCGCCACGGCGGATAACCGGATTCCTTCCGGTGAGGTTGCTTCGACCATAAACCGACACTCGTGAGCCTGGGACCCGACGCCAGCCTGATACCCGGCGCCGGAGAGAACGATCGTACGAGACCGAATCCGACTTCACCTCGTTAATAGCCGAGCGCGCGCTGGCGCAAGCCCTTCTTCGAGGGATCCTCCTTGGTCATCCGCCTCATTCCCGTATATTGGCTCGTCGTGAGAAACTTGGCGTGGGTCCCCAATGTTGGGGAAGCCGCCCGCCTGTCCGAAACCCCGGAGCCATGAACCCGGCGAACACCGCTGCGATCGCACAGGCACGAGTGCTGGCTGTGACGGCGCCGGCCGTGGGTGCCGACCCGATGCGTTTTCTTCTGCGTGCGGGCGGAGGGCCCCGGGGGTTCTGGGCGAGGTCCGATGGCTGGATCGCCCATTCGGGGGCTCTGGCGACGGTGAGCGCGGAAGGGACTCAACCGGACGGTGTCTTCCGCGGGATCGAGGCGAATGCTCTGGACCTGTTCGCTTCCGGCTCAGAGCAGAATTTGGGTGACGCTCCGGGATTGAGGTTTTACGGGGGGTTCGCGTTTCGGCCGGAGTACGCGACCGTCGACTTTTGGGCGGGGTTTCCACCGGCCCTCTTCCATGTTCCGGAGCTGGAGCTCCAGAGCGTAGAGGGGGCGGACCCGGTCCTGACGGTCCGGGCGCTCGTTGGCGCGGAGGGCGAGGGAGCCGAATCCATGCTGACCCGTCTCAGGACTCTTGCCGCGCAAATTTGCCGGGAGCTCGAGCCGGAGGGGGACACATGGGGGGATCCAGAGCGGTCCGCGGAGGGGTCCTCAACCCGGGTTCCGTTCACCCGGGTCGAGTCCGAGCGGGGAGGCTGGGACGCTGCCGTGAGGGATGCCCTGGCGGCGATCGCCGAGGGCCGAGTCTCGAAGGTTGTTCTCGCCCGTACCCTGGATGTGATCACTGAACGTCGTCTGGATCCGATCGAAGTCGTGCGGCATCTATGGACGGGGAATAGGGGCAGTCACGTGTTCTTTTTCGAACCGGAGGACGGCTGCGCGCTTCTCGGCGCCGCCCCTGAGACCATAACCACCGTGTCGGGAGGCCTGTTCTATGCTACTGCGGTCGCCGGGACGGTGCCGCGCGGCGAGACGGCCAGCGAGCGGAAGCGGCTCGCGAAACAGCTTTTGGCCAGTGAGAAAGAGGGCGTCGAGCATCGCATCGCACTCGACGACATGGTTGCCCGGCTGGGCGTCCTGACGGATGAGGTTCATGCCCAGCCGGAGCCCCACGTGCTCACTCTCGCTCGCCTTCAGCACCTCGAGACGGAGATTAGGGCTCGGCTCCCCGAAGGAACGTCGGCCCTCACGGTGCTCGACGCGCTCCACCCGACCCCCGCCGTGTGCGGCCTTCCCCGGGACGCCGCCCTCGAGTTCCTCGAAAAAGAGGAGTCTTTCGAGCGCGGGTGGTACGCGGGCCCGATGGGATGGTTCGATCTGGACGGGAACGGTGTGTTCGTACCGGCGCTCCGTTGTGCGGTGGTCCGGGACCTGCGGTGGAGGCTTTTTGCGGGGGCGGGAATCGTGGAGGGCTCGGATCCCGGCCTCGAATGGGACGAAACGAGCATCAAGTTCGAGCCGATGCTGAGGGCGCTCGCGGCGAGCGGAGTACGGTGAGCGACCCGGCGGTCACCACCGCCTGGGTCAGGGCCTTCATCGATGAGTTGGCTCGTGCGGGAGTCGAACATGCGTGCGTCGCCCCGGGGTCCAGATCGGCACCCTTGGTCATGGCGTGTGCGAGGGAAGAACGAATCCGGACGTGGGTCCTCTTGGATGAGCGGTGCGCCGGATTCTTTGCCCTGGGGCTCGCCAAGACCACTCGACGCCCGGCGGCGGTCATTACGACGTCCGGCACAGCCACCGCCAACCTCTTTCCAGCGGTGATCGAGGCGTCACGGGCTGGAGTCCCCCTGCTGGTGCTCACTGCGGACCGGCCCCGTGAGCTGCGGGGGACCGACGCGAACCAGACGATCGACCAGTCCGGTCTCTACGGTTCCTTCGTCCGCGAAAGCCTCGACGCCGGTGAGCCCTCGGCGGGCGAGCTCAGGGCCGTGCGAACGCTCGCGTGCGGGGCCGTCGCGGCGACGTTGGGGACCGATCCCGGCCCCGTCCATGTGAATTTTCCCTTCGACAAGCCGCTGGAGCCGGCCGAGCTCAGTTCCGACCAGGCGGCTACTCTCCGTGCGGCGGATCCGGTGGGGCTGGACGGAAACGCGGATGGCAAGCCCCTGGTGCCGGCCGTGGAGCGGGACGCCAGCCCCATCGAGGACGATGTACGTGCGGTGGCGTCGACGCTGGCAGGTGGCCGGCGTGGGTTGATCGTCGCTGGTCCGGTCACCGATCCCGAGGCCGTGGGCGCGGCCATCGCGGATCTGGCTGCGGCCACGGGATTTCCGGTGCTCGGCGATCCTCTTTCAGGCGTACGTTTCAGTAAGCATTGCGCCGAGCTTTCGGTCGTGGCGTACGACCTCTTTCTTCGGAGGCCTGTTGCGGGGGACGGATCACCTCGGGGGGAATCGTCGAAGGATGTGATACTCGATGAGGTCCTCAGGCCCGATGTCGTGTGCCGGATTGGAGGGGCGCCGACGTCCGCTTCGTTGTTGGCGTTCCTTGGGGCGCTCGGGACCGTCCCGCAGGTGAGGATCACTTCGGGACGTTCCGGTGAGGACCACCTGGGGGTGACCTCACTCGACGTTCACTCGGAGGTGGCCTCCTTCGTGCGGGCCGTCACGGAGGAGTTTTCCGCTCTGCTCGCGGGCACCGGAGAATCACCGACTCCCCATGCGCTTTCGACCTGGCGGGACCGGTGGACGGAGATCGATCGAGTCGCGAGCCAGGCCGTCTGTGCATGTCGGACCTCAGATTCTGGAGAGCGCTTCGAGGGCGACATCATGGCGGCCGTGGTCGCCGGGATCCCGGAGGGCACAGCGCTGTTCGTGTCCAACTCCATGCCGGTCAGGGATCTGGACGCTTTCGGGGGGGGAGGGAAGCGGCTGCGTGTATACGCCAACCGCGGAGCGAGCGGAATCGACGGGATCGTTTCCACGGTGGCGGGGATTGCCGCGGCGAGTGACGGGTCCTCGCCGATCGTCGCCGTGGTGGGAGACGTCGCCTTCTACCACGACATGAACGGACTTCTCGTCGTCGCCGAACATCAGCTCGACATCGTGTTCGTCGTCATCAACAACGATGGGGGAGGCATCTTCCACATGTTGCCCATCCGCGAACATGAGCCGGAGTTCACGCGGTACTTTGCGACTCCGCACGGTCTCGACTTTCGCCATGCAGCCGAACTGTACGGGATTCCATACCGGCGCGTGGACGGTGCGGCCGGCGCTGCCAACGATATCGGGGAGGCGCTCGAGGAGGTGCTCGCGGGCACGGGACCGCGGATCCTGGAGGTTCTCAGTGACCGTGACCAAAACCAGCGTCGGCGGGATGCCGTGGGCGAAGCGGTGCGCGGAGCGGTCAGGGCGCTATTCTAACGCATGAACTTACCCGGTGGGGCAATTCGATGAGCGAACCGCGGTGGGAGGTCGTCAAGGAATATGAGGACATCACCTACAAGAAGGCGGACGGGGTGGCCCGTATCGCGTTCAACCGCCCTCGGGTACGGAATGCGTTCCGCCCCGGTACGCTGGTAGAGCTACAAGAGGCGTTCAGAAACGCCGGGGAAGACACCCGCATCGGGGTGGTTCTCTTTACCGGGGAGGGTCCGGCAGAGGACGGCGGCTACGCATTCTGCTCAGGCGGGGACCAGAGTGTACGCGGTGACAAGGGCTACGTCGGGGAGGACGGCGTGCCCCGTCTCAACGTCCTGGAACTCCAGCGCTACATCCGGAGCATGCCCAAGCCCGTCATCTGCCTGGTAGCGGGTTACGCGATCGGCGGTGGGCACGTTCTGCACGTGGTATGCGACCTCACGCTCGCCGCGGACAACGCGGTGTTCGGCCAGACGGGCCCCAAGGTCGGCAGCTTCGACGGCGGCTTCGGGTCGTCTTTTCTGGCCCGCATGGTGGGCCAAAAGAAGGCACGGGAGATCTGGTACCTGTGTCGTCAGTACACCGCTGTCGAGGCACTCGAGATGGGGATGGTCAATGCGGTCGTGCCCTTGGACGAGCTCGAGGCGGAGGGCTGGAAGTGGGCCCAGGAGATCCTCGACAAGAGTCCGCTCGCGATCCGTTTGCTCAAGTCCGCCTTCAACGCCGAACTCGATGGACAGGCGGGGATCCAGGAACTCGCCGGGAACGCGACGCTCCTCTTCTACATGACGGAAGAGGCCAAGGAGGCGAAGAACGCTTATCTGGAGAAGCGCAAGCCGGACTTTCGCAAATTCCCATGGCTGCCCTGGTAGGAACGGTCCTCCCGTGAGCCGGGCCTCCGCCTGGCTCCAGGCGGCGCGTCCCAAAACCCTGAGCGCCGCCGCCGCTCCTGTTTTCGTTGGGGCCGGTCTGGCGGAAGCCCATGGAGCCTTCGCTCTGTTGCCGGTGCTCGCTGCCTTGACCGGCGCGATTCTCATCCAGATCGGGACCAACCTTGCGAACGACTACTACGATTTCGTGCGGGGTGCCGATACGTCCGCACGGGTAGGTCCGGTGCGCGTGACCCAGGCGGGGCTGATTCCTGCCGAACACGTATGGCGGGGCATGGTGGCGGTGCTCGCTGCTGCCGCCGCGGTCGGCGTCTACCTGGTATTCGTGGGTGGGTGGCCCATCGTGTGGATAGGGCTCGCCTCACTCCTCTGTGCGGTCGCCTACACCGGCGGACCCTACCCGCTCGCGTATCACGGCCTGGGCGATCCGTTCGTCTTCGTGTTCTTCGGTCTGATCGCGGTCGGCGGCACGTACTGGGTGCAGGCACTCGCCCTCCCCGGCGAGGTGCTTCTGGCCGGCGCGGGCATGGGCGCCCTGAGTACGGCCATTCTGGTGGCCAACAACCTCAGGGACCTCGACACCGACACGTCGGTCGGCAAACGGACTCTGGCGGTGCGTTTGGGCCGAAATGGAAGCCGGGTCGAGTACGCGATTCTGATGGCCGTGGGGTTCGGCGTTCCGGTCCTCGGGGTGGGCGTTTACCAGTGGCCGGCTGCGGCGTTGGTCGCGCTCGTGGCTGGCGCGGCTTCTGTCTCGCCCCTGACGCTGATCATGACCAAGGACGATCCGCGGGAGCTTAGCCCAGCCCTGGCGGGCACGGCCCGTGTGGTCGGGCTATACGGCGTGCTCCTCGCCGCGGGACTGGCGTTCGGGTGAGTGATCCACTCAGGGCTGCGGCACAGGCCCGCCCCGACGCTCCTGCCTTGGACGACGGCGAAAAGGTCTGGACGTACGCCGAGCTCGACGCCGGGGTGAGCCGCATGACCCGCCGCCTCGCGCCTCTCGGGGCCGGGCCGGGCTCGACGGTGGCGCTCGTGGCCCACCCCAACGCGTTGTCCATCCAGGCCCTTTGGGCGGTGCCCCGCAGCGGTGCCGTGGTCGCGCCGCTCAATCCCAGGTTGGGTGCGGCGGCCATGGAGCGGGCGCTCGACGCGATCGGGCCGGACCTGATTCTCAGCACCGAGGAGGACGTGCACGATCCGGCGCTCAGCGGTGCACTCGATCCGGATTGGGTCACGACGCTCGACGACCTGCCCAGGCCCTCGGGCGGGGGTGGTGGTGGTGCTGAC
>JADFMD010000116.1 GCA_022564055.1 Gemmatimonadota bacterium | reverse complement strand
GGAACCGTTGAAAACTTCTCTATTATTCTTCGCATTCGGGCTGGGCTGGGCCGCCACCATGATCCCGGCGAGCCTGGTCGCCCAGGCCGAGACCCCACAAGACACGGCTACCGTGCCGGAGAACTTCGAGTTGTCCCTCTTCCCTCCGGTCCAGCTCAGGGGCGAGGACTCGGCGATCCGGATTCTACGCCTGGGCCTCTACAACAGGAACGTCTCGATTCAGGGACTGGATCTCGGCATCGTCAACCACACCACCGGGGGTATTTCGAAAGGGGCCCAGTTCGGAATTGTCGGCATCGCCGAGGGTGACTTCTCGGGGTGGCAAAACAACATCGTGAATATCGTCCAAGGTGAGTTCAACGGACTCCAAGGCGGCGGTATATACAACCGTATGGGCCACGGCGAGGCTTTCCAGCTCGGTTTCTTCAATCGGGCCGACGACATCAGCGGCTTTCAGCTCGGCATTGTCAACTGGGCCGGGAACATGCGCGGGATCCAGGTCGGACTCATCAATATCATCAGTGGAAAGGAGAGCTTCCAGTTCCTACCGATCGTGAACTGGTCGTTCTAACCTGGTCGTTTTGAACTCGTCCAGCCTGGCCATTGCTGCAGCCCGGAGGGCCGAGGAAGATGACGTTCTCGTTGCGTGCCAGGAAGCCGAGCTCGTGGTCGACATCGCATCCGGCGAGGTGACCGGTGACTTTCCCCATCGACCGTTGCGCCTCCTCCTCGAGTGGGTTGATCTTCATCGGGTGGAGCTCGAGGTGAATTGGACCCGTGCCCGAGAGCACAGGCACCTCCTGCCTGTGGAGCCTCTTACGTGATCACGAACATGTTGTTGCATGTAATAGCGGTGGAATGCGTCGGACCCTGCACGCTCCGGGTGTGGTTCGATGATGAAACCATCAAAGACGTGGATTTCTCCGGCGAGTTGTGGGGAGAAGTCTTCGAACCGATGAGGGACCCCGAGTTCTTTCTCCAGGCGTCGGTGAACGCCGAGACCGGAACAGTGGAGTGGCCGAACGGAGCAGATGTGGCTCCTGGCTTCCTTCACGAACGCGGGGTCCCAGTTTAGACGGTGTCGAACTCCCCGATTGACATGCCACCCAGCTTCGCTATCGTGGGTTACATCACCTTTTCGATCTTTTCGACATCTTTTCGACCACTTAGACCGGACCGACCGTGAGCCAGCACGCACGACCGCGACGCCGACCGCGAATCAGCCGTCCACTTCCTAGGGAGCGGGCGCGTCCTGTCTTGCGTGGGGGAATTCGATAGAACCACCTTCCACACCCGAGACCTGACGTTCGCCGGCCCCCATTCCAGGAGCCGGTTTTTTTGTTTCCGAGAGGTTGCCGATGTCAGCAAAAAAAGTATCCGAATCATCGCCCGCCAGCCTGGCTATTCTGGGTGGCGGAAACCTTGGCCAAGCCCTCGCACGCGGTTTAGTACGCAGTGGGACGCTTCCGCCTGAGCGGATCCACGTCACCTGCCGTCGTCCGGACGGGCTGGAGGGATTGGCCTCCGAGGGTTTCCCGGTGGGAACCGACAATCCCGCCGCGATTGCGGGTGGGGGCACGATCCTGATCGCCGTTCAGCCGCAGCAGATCGCAGAGCTCCTCGACGAGATCCGGGGCGACCTCGATCCCGACCGCCACAAGGTGATCTCGGTGGTCTCCGGCGTCACCGTGGCCCAGTTGCGGGAGATGATCCCGACTCCGGTACAGGTCGTTCGGGCGATGCCGAACACGGCTGTCTCGATCGGCGAATCGATGACGTGCCTTTCGGCCGATCCCGAATCCACGGACGCGCTCGATGACGCCGAAGCCCTGTTCAAGGGGGTAGGCCTCACGCTCCGTATAGAGGACGAGATGATGGTGGGGGCCACAGCACTGTGCGCGTGCGGCATCGCGTTCTTTCTGCGTTCCGTTCGGGCCGCCTCCCAGGGAGGCATCGAGATCGGCTTCCACCCGGAGGACGCGCTCTTGCTCGCCGCGCAGACCGCCAGGGGAGCGGCTTCGCTCGCCCTGCGCGACAACCAGCACCCCGAGTCGGAGATCGACCGGGTCACCACGCCCCGGGGCTGCACCATCGCGGGGCTCAACGAGATGGAGCATCAGGGCTTCAGCTCGGCGATGATCAAGGGCTTCGTGCTCTCCGCCCGGAAGGCCGGTGTGCTGTTCGACGACGGGACCGCTGCGTGACCTCAGGGCCGGATACGGGCCGGGACTTCGGCGAGCTCCGCCGGGTCGTGGTCAAGGTGGGCAGCGGCATCATAGCGCCCGCGGGACGGCTCGATCCTCTCGGCATCGAGCGGATTGCCAAGGACGTTACCGCGCTCCGTGACACGGGCCTCGAGGTCGTAATGGTCGTGTCGGGTGCCGTCGCAGCGGGTTACCTCGGGATGGGAAGGGAGCAGCCCCCGACGGCCGTCGTCGAGCGCCAGGCCGCTGCCGCGGTTGGCCAGTATCAGCTCATGACGATGTTCGCCAGCGAATTCGAAAAGTGCCACACGGTGGTCGCGCAGCTCCTCATGATGCAGGACGATATCGAGGACCGGCGCCGTTTTCTGAGCGCCAGGCACACGCTTCAGGAGCTCCTGTCGCGCGGCGTCCTCCCCATCATCAACGAGAACGACCCGCTCGCGGACGACGAAGCGAAGATCGGAGACAACGACCATCTCGCTGCGCTTGTCACGAGTCTGATCACCGCCGATCTCCTCGTGATCCTGAGCACCGTCGCCGGCGTGCTTCGGTTCGGCGACGACCCCGACGACGGGACCGCGGATGGCGACGGAGCGGTGATCGCGGAGGTGATCAGCACGATCGAGGTGGGCTCCGAGATCGACGACCACATCACCGATGACCAGACTGAGACCGGCGTCGGAGGGATGCGGGCCAAGGTCCGGGCGGCGAGATTGGCGAGCGACTGGGGTGTCCCGACCGTGATCGCCTCGGGAAAGGAACCGGGGCTCCTAACTCGGATCGTGAGCGGCGAGCAGATCGGATCGCTTTTCGTGCCGAGTGTGAAACGTCTCAGCGAGCGGAAACGGTGGATCGCCATCCGGACCCGTTCGCGCGGCTCCCTCGTCGTGGACGACGGCGCCAAGCGTGCCCTGGTCGAGCGCGGGGCTAGCCTCCTACCCATCGGCATCGTCGAGGTCAAAGGCGAATTCGGGATCGGCGCGCGGGTCGACCTGCTCGATGAAAACGGGGAGGCCTTCGCCGTGGGTCTCGTGTCGTACCCGGCTTTGGAAATCAAGCGGATGAAGGGACGGCAGAGCTCGGAGTTCGATGAAGTGCTCGGTTACAGATACGTAGAGGAAATAGTGCACCGAGAGGATCTGGTTTTGCTCGACGTGAGGACGAGCGCCCGAGAGCCCCTCGCAACCGCGGACGCGAGAGCTGAAGGGACTGAAGCGACCGATGGGAATGGGGGAACCGATGGAACTGAGGGGACCGACCGGAATCGCTTGAACGACGGGGAAAAGGGGATGAGTGAGGTACGGAGGGCGGCCGAGGCCGCACGGGACGCCGCACGGCAAGTTGCGACGCTGACCACAGAGAAGAAGAACGACTATCTGCGCGATCTGGCCACAGCGCTCCTCGCCGGGGAGGAGGACATACTCCGGGCCAACGCCGCGGATATGGCCCGCGCCGAAGACGATGGACTGTCGACGCCCAAGCTCAAGCGACTCGGCATCACGGCAGAGAGTCTCGGTCAGATGGCCGAGGGGCTCAGGCAGGTCGCGGACCTCGAGGACCCGGTTGCGAAGGTCACCCGGGACCAGACGCTCGAGAACGGTCTGCGCGTCAAGCGGGTGCGCTGTCCGCTCGGCGTCGTGATGATGATCTACGAATCACGCCCGAACGTGACGATCGACGCGTTTTCACTCTGCTTCAAATCGGGTAACGCCTGCATCCTCAAGGGCGGCAAAGAGGCCCAGAACAGCAATGAAGCGCTCGCACGGGTGATCCACGCCACGCTGCGCGAGCACGACCTTCCGGAGGAGGCACTCGTGCTCGTGGGCTCCGGTGGGCGTGAGGCCGTCGCCGAGTTGCTGACGTTCGACGACTGCATCGATCTGGTCATCCCGCGCGGCGGTGAGCCGCTCATCCGCTACGTGAGCGAGAATTCCTCGATTCCCACCGTCAAGCACTTCCACGGGATCTGCCACGTGTACGTCGACGTCGACGCGAACCTCCCCAGTGCCCTGGAGATTTCGGTCACGGGCAAGACCTCGGCAGCGGCCACGTGCAACGCTACCGAGGCGGTCCTGGTGCATGAGGACGTGGCGACGACGTTCTTGCCCGACCTCGTCGCCGCCTACCAGGAAGCCGGCGTCGAGGTCCGCGGAGACGAGGCGGTGCAGGCTATCACGCCGAACGTGACGGCCGCTACCGCGGACGACTGGGGCCGGGAGTTCCTCGATATGATCGTGGCCGTGAAGGTCGTGCCCGACATGGACGCCGCCATCGATCACATCCGCCGCTTCGGCTCCGATCATACCGATGCGATCGTAACCGACAACACGGAGACGGCCGCGGCGTTTACGCAGCGTGTCCAGTCGTCTTGCACGCTGGTGAACGCATCGACGCGCTTCAACGACGGGTTTCAGCTCGGCATGGGCGCCGAGATCGGGATCAGCACGTCACGCGTGCACGCGTACGGGCCGATGGGCCTGGAGGAGTTGACGTCGCAGCGGTTCGTGGTCGAGGGGGCAGGGCACGTGCGGTGACGACCGTACCCGAGGACAAGGCACGGATAATTGGAGCTGAAAGTAGATACCCCCTCGTTTGAGCTTCGAGGCGTTGGCCAGGAAAGGGCCGGACGTACGGTCCTTCAGGACGTCGACGCTACCATCCCCCGCCATCTGATCACCGTCTTGGTCGGTCCATCCGGCGGAGGCAAGACGTCACTGCTCCGGCTCCTCAACCGGCTCGATGATCCGGTCCGAGGTGACATTCTCTACGACGGTAGACCGATCGTCGACTATGCGGTGACCGAGCTTCGACGCCGGGTGGCGCTCGTCTTCCAGACCCCTGTGATGTTTCCGGGAACCGTTTCGGACAACTTGGCGGTGGCGGCTGAGCTCGCCGGCCTTCAGGAAGGTCAGTTCGATCAGCTGGCAGACCAGGTCATGCTTCTCGCCGAGCTCGACCCGACCCTGCTCGAACGACCGGGGGAGGAGCTATCGGTGGGCCAGAAGCAGCGGGTGAACCTCGCAAGGGCGTTGATGACGTCCCCCGAAGTCCTCCTCCTGGACGAGCCCACGTCGGCCCTGGACCCCGAGACCTCCCGTGCCCTCATGAAGACGATCGCGACCCTGTCCGAGGTGCGACGACTGACCATCGTCGTGGCAACCCATCGAGTTTCGGAGGCCGGGGATTACGCACACCACGCCTTGGTCCTTCGGGATGGACGTGTGGTCGAGTCGGGCGATTCGGAGCGAGTCCTGAGCGGGCTTCCGAATCCGGATCCGTCGAGCCCATGACGAAGGCATCGGAGAGGAGCTGCTGAATGCAAAACCTGGATATTCTCGAACAGCCTCTTCTCGACCTCACTCTGATCGACCTGACTGTGGCCGTGGGTCTCGTGCTGATCGCCATCGGGGTCTCCCATTGGCATCGAACCGGCCTGGCCCGGAGCTTCGCGGTGGGTGCGCTGCGGACCGTCCTGCAGCTGACCATCGTCGGATACCTCTTGGTCTACATCTTTGCGATCGACCGGTGGTATCTGGTCGTGGGCGCCCTTTTCCTGATGCTGGCCATCGCCAGCAAATCGGCCGTCGACCGACAGGATTCGAAGCCCGCCGGGCTGTTCGGCATTACCGGGGCCGCGCTTCTCCTCGGTTCGGGGCTGACGCTGATCTACGTGAGTGTGATGGTGGTGCACGTGGATCCCTGGTATAACCCGAGGTATCTGATTCCACTTTTCGGCATGATCCTGGGCAACGGCATGAATGCCGCAGCTCTGGCGGCGGATCGGCTGGCGGGCGAGATGGAAACGCGTTCCGCTGAAATCGAGGCCTATCTGGCGCTGGGCGCGAGCTCGGTGAGGGCGGCTCGGGAACCGGTCCGATTGGCCCTTCGCGCTTCAATGATCCCTACCGTGAACAGTCTCATGGTCGTGGGAATCGTTTCTCTCCCGGGAATGATGACCGGGCAGATCATCGCGGGTGCCGATCCGTTGATCGCGATTCGGTACCAGATCGTCGTGATGTTCATGTTGGCGTCTGCGGTGGCCCTCTCGGCGGTCGTCGTCGTGTTAGGCTACCGGAGGACGTTCTTCACCGCCGCCGAACAGCTTCGACCCAAGGACGGCTGAGCACAGCCCCACCCGACTCACGTTGGCGCTTCGGTTTTTGCCCCGTAGGTTATCCCGATCCGAAACAGGGGTTCTTAAGGCAAACCTTCCGACCGAGGAGCCACCATGCTCAGAGTTGTCTTCCTCAGAGCCGTTTTCGCGGTGCTCGCCATGCTCGTAATCCACGTGGCCCCGCCGGTCGCGGCTCAGGAATCCCCTGTGGCGACCGACGTGACGTCGGCGGCCATCCAGAAGTTCATCAACGAGTTGCCGCGCGACCGCGTCAGCGACCGGGCCATTCGTATCGTCAAGGTTACCGGCGACTATCAAGTCGGGGTCTGGGGCGTGTTCCGTCCGAAGGAGTTTCCGGGCGGCGCCAACCTCCACGAGGTGAACACCACCGAGATCTACTACATGGTGGAAGGGGTGGCGACGCTGGTCACGGGCGGCACTCTGACCGACACCAACCCCAATACGCCAGGCCGTGGTATCGAGGGGGGTGTTTCGCGTCGAGTCACCAAAGGGGACGTCATCATCATCCCCGGCCACACCGCACATTGGTTCAGCGAGCTGGAGACCGATATCGAGTACCTGATCTTCCGGACAGACCCGGACAACCGGTTCGAGCTCAGGTAGGAACGGACCCCTTTCCCGACGCCGTCACCCGCCTGAACGCAGCCCTGGAAGGCCGCTACGCCATCGAGCGTGAGAAGCAGCTTGGCGTGGATGACGCACTGGCGATCACGCAAAAGGTGGCGGGTGCACTCGACTACGCGCACCAGAACGGCGTGGTGCACCGCGACATCAAGCCAGCCAACATCCTCCTGAGCGCTCAAGGGGAGCCACTTGTCGCGGACTTCGGCATCGCGCTGGCCGTAGCGCAAGCTGGCGGCGGGCGTATCACCGAGACGGGGCTCAGCCTCGGCACGCCGCACTACATGAGCCCCGAACAGGCCACGGGCGACCGGGACGTGGACCCACGCTCGGACGTCTATGCGCTCGGTTTGTGCTCTATGAGATGTTATCCGGGGAACCGCCCTTCTCGGCCACGACCGCCCAGGCGGTGCTGGTTCAGATTCTCACGGTGGACGCGCCGTCGATCACGATGATGAGGCGGACGGTAACGCCCAACGTGGTTGCGGCCCTCGCGAAATCACTGGAGAAGCTGCCCGCGGACCGGTTCACGAGTGCGGCGGAGTTCGGGGCGGCACTGGCGGCGCATTGACTTCCCGCATCGTCATCTTCGAGAATCCACGGTATTTCCCTGGGGGTATCCACCCGGACGGCTCGTGCTTCGTCCTGGTCGTAAACCAGGTCGGGGTAGCTCAGGACGACAACACCCCACCCGACGAGATCTACACCGTCACCAACTGGTTCACCGAGCTTCGCGAGCGGATGGGCGAGAACTAATGTCCGATCCTGGCACCCCGCGCGGGATGCGGGGGACCAGCTGCCGACTCAATACGCCTAGGGCGGGGGTGGTCGGTGAGTGTGCCCGAGGGTGAAGGACCGACTGTGTTGGTCCGGGTCAACTGGGCCGCTGGGCTGCGGGAGCGGCTCGTCGATTGAGCCTACTTCGGCGGTCGAATCGCCCGGATGCCGTGCAACATCCCGTGTAGGCTGATGTCCTCGTCGATATCGGGCCAATGCACTCCCTGACCACTGCCGATAATACGGAAGTTCCGGCGTTCCGCAGGTGTCGCATCGAAGAGGCGCCAAGACCAATCCAGCGGGACGCTGATCGTGCGCCCGTCGGTCAACGTGGCGGTGATCGCGTCGTCAGAGGCCTCAACGGCTTCTATCAGGGCTTCAGGGCTTGCTACAATGCTCATTCCATGCCTCGGTGATCTGTTCCTGTCTTTCCAAGATAATGCGACGAATCCGAGAAAGTTCCTGCGTCGAAAAACCGTGGTTGCTGACCAAGGTCACCGGTTCCATCCAAAACTTACAAGTCGCCCGATCACGTTCGGCGTGGACGTGGATCGGCTCGACGCAGTCCAAGCTGTAAAAGAACAACCGAAACGGTCCTGAGATATCCTTGATCGTCGGCATTGAGCGAAGCTCAGGAGCGATTGGCGAGGGTCCGGCGCG
>JADFMD010000252.1 GCA_022564055.1 Gemmatimonadota bacterium | reverse complement strand
GGGCAGCTACGTCACCGCGAACGCGTTCCAGGGCCTGGGGATCTCACCTATCCTCGGGCGCGGTTTTCTGGAAGGGGACGACGCGCCAGGTGCCCCTGCACTCCTGCTCTTGGGGTTCGAGACCTGGCAAAGCCACTACGCTGCCGACGCTGATGTGGTCGGGCGGACCGTCCGGGTCAACGGCGAGCCGGCCACCGTCATTGGCGTCATGCCGGAGAACTTCGGTTTCCCCATCACCGCCGAGGCCTGGGCACCTCTACGTTACGATGCGACGACGCTCCCGCGGGGGCAGGGAGCCGGGCTCGGCGTGTGGGGATACCTGAGGGAGGGCGTAACGCCAAGTGCCGCCACGGCCGATCTCCAGATCATCGCCCGTCAACTCGAGGTCGAATTCCCTGAGCAGAACGAGGGTGTCACAGCCCAGGTTCTGCCCTTCGTAGATGGCCTCTTGCCTGTCGCCGACCTGTACGCAGTGTCCGCGGTCCTGATGGCCATGGTCCTGGGCGTCCTCCTCGTGGCTTGCGCGAACGTGGCCAACCTGCTCCTGGCCCGCGCCACCGTACGACAGAAGGACGTGGCCATCCGGAGCGCGCTGGGTGCCAAACGGAGTCATGTCATTCGTCAGTTGCTGGCGGAGGCCGTCGTCATTGCGGTCGCGGGCGGACTGTTGGGACTGCTCTTCGTCCAACTCGCATTCCCTTGGTATGAAGGGCTCGTAGCAGGGATCCAAAAACCGTACTGGTGGGTCTACTCGCTCAAGACATCTTCCCTGGTGTTCACCATGGGCGTGACGATCGCGGCCGCCCTCCTGGCCGGGACGTTCCCCGCCATCCGGGCCTCGGGTGCAGCTGTCGCGACCGTGCTCAGCGACCAGAGCCGCGGCTCCTCCAGCCTCCGAGTGGGACGCTTCAGCCGCGGCCTCGTGGTGGCCGAGTTGGCCATATCCTGCGCCCTCCTGATCGGAGCAGGCCTCGCGCGGCGGTCCGTGATGGACCCGGACCGACTCGACCTCGGATTCGACGTGGCCCCCGTCATGACGGCCCGTGTCGGACTCTTCGAACAGGACTATCCGGATCCCGTGGCCCGTAGCCAGTTCTTCCACGAGCTTCTCGAGGAGGTCCGGTCCGGTCCGGGCACGACGGCGGCGGCCCTCACCAGCATTCTCCCCGGGACAGACCAGTCCCTCTCGAGGTTCCGAGTGGAGGGAGCATCCTATCCGCTGGCCACGGACGTGCCCACTGCGGGGGTCACGACCGTCAGCCTGGGGTACTTCGAGACCTTCGGGATCGAAGTGGAGGAGGGAAGGGACTTCTTGCCCTCCGAGTCCGGACGAGACGGCGAGCCCGTGGTGATCGTCAACCGCGCTTTCGTGGATCGCTACCTGGGTGGGAGCGACCCCCTCGGTCGGCGGATCGCATTGGGCACGGAGGAGCTTCCGACGATCCCCTGGATGCGCGTTGTGGGTGTCGTTCCCAATGTCTATCAGACCCTGGAGATTTTCAGTAGCCAGGAGCAGAAACGGGAGGCGAGCTACCGGCCTCTTGGTCTCGCCGACCTGCGGTTAATGACCCTGGTCGTGCGGACCCGCGGCGTGCCAGAGGAGCTGGCTCCGCGGCTCCGCGAAGCCGTCGCGCGGGTGGACCCGAACCTCCCTTTGTACTGGGTTCAATCCATGGAGGCCGCTCTCGAAGAGGCGCACTTCGTCAACAACGTAATGGGCAGCCTCTTCGCCGTCGTGAGTGTGGTGGGGCTCTTCCTGGCCGTGGTGGGGCTGTACGGAGTCATGGATTTCTCGGTATCGACCCGGCTCCGGGAGATGGGAGTCCGGATTGCGATGGGGGCGAGCCGATGGAGCATCATACGCCTCGTCCTCGGGCGTGTTTATCTGCAGCTCGGATTGGGCTCAGCTCTTGGACTCGCCCTCGGATTTGCGCTGGGGAAGTCCATGTCGGCCACGCTGATCGAGGTCGAGAGTTTGGACGTCGTAATCTCTGTCACGGTCATCATGATCCTCGGGCTCACGTGCACCGCAGCGGCGATTTTGCCGGCTCTGAAGGCCCTGCGGGTCGATCCCGTGGAGGCGCTGCGAGCGGAGTGAACGTCACAACTTCC
>JADFMD010000115.1 GCA_022564055.1 Gemmatimonadota bacterium | reverse complement strand
GTCGGCCGGCAGCAGTCGCCCGTCTCGGTCACCACGTTGACCTCGTTGGCCCGGCTGAATCCGTCTTGGCGGGTCACGATGAGGATGTTGCCGTCATCGGCCACCGTCACGCCGGACACGGGCCCCAAGATGTTGGGATATTCCAGCGGCATGGGCCAAAAAGCGTCCACCTCGAAGGTCGGTACGTTGTCGCCGGGACCACAAGCGGCACTCAACCCGACCAGCAGCGGCGCGGCCACCGCTCCGACAATCCCTCTACGCCTGTCCCTCATCGGCTCTCCACCTTGTTCATGAGTAGCTTCCCAACAGTTGTTGGGCCGGGAGATAGTACACCGCCCTCCCGCTTCCGTCCAGACCGATTCGGCCCCGAAGTCCGACTCAGGCTGCGGTACCGTTTGACCCCCACCCCACCTTGACGTTGATGGACACCGACCGCTAGTCATTGCATATGAATTCTCAAGCGATCAACACCTCGGATATGGCAGCGAGAACGGTAACCAGAGTGGGGCGGGCACTGCTCGTGGGCGGAATCCTGTTCGCCGCTCAGCCTCTCGCGGCACAGTCCTTCGACATGAACTTCTTCCTGGTGATCCAAGGACCGACCTGGGGGCCTGACGAACCCGACGTTGAGATAAGTGATTCACACTGTTACGACCAGGGTTATGCCGAAGGATTCGGGCACCTCACCTGGCGCGCCTATCTCACTGGCAGCGCGGAGGATGGGGAGGAGGGCGAAGTCGCACGCGAGCGAATCGGAAAGGGTCCCTGGTACAACTACCACGGGATCATGATCGCCGAGGATGTGGCCCAGCTGCACAGCGACGAGAACAACCTCTGGCTCGAGTCCGCGGTTACCGTCAAAGGCCTCACGGCGCCTGAGGACGTGCTCGAGATCCCCTGGGGCTCACAACTGGATGGAGGAGATTTTTCGCGGGACGGACCTTTCCTCTGCTTCGGTGTTCCCCAATGACGCGAAGGTCTTGCTGCCCCCGACCGGCTCCGAGTGCAGACCCAGAAGGCTGACTCCTTCTAGTCCTCGGTAGGGGCAGTAGCTTCGCTAGGCGCAGTAGCTTCGCCAGGGGCAGTAGCTTCGTCTACTTCGCTCCGCGCAGCCGGATTCCACAGCTTACCAAACCCGAGCCACCCCAGCCCCACGACGGCCAGGGCCACGATCAGCCAACCGAGCAGCGAAACAAAGAATCCTACGCTGAGCGCGGGCCACGGGATCTGGTATTGGCTGAAGATGAACCAGCGCTCCGCCACCCAGTGCCAGGAGACATGTGCCACAATCACCGAAAGGAGGATCGTCCCCATTCGTTCTGTGAGCACGAAGCGGAAAAGGAGCTCGAGGGCAGGGACACAAAGGGCCAGGACGAGCAACTGTCCCAGCTCGACCCCAACGTTGAACGACAACAGGGACGTCAGTAAGTGGCCCCCCGCAAACTGAAGGGATTCTCGGAGCGCAAAGGAGAATCCGAAGCCGTGGATGAGTCCGAACGCAAAAGTGATGATCCAGCGACGGCGCACGTTGGCCCCCACCACGTTCTCGAGCGCCATATAAAGGATCGAAGCAGCGATCACGGTCTCCACGAGCGGAGGGAACCAGAGCCCACCCGGGGCAAAGCCGTACGCGGATGCGATCAGCGTGACGGAGTGGGCCACCGTGAAGGCGGTTATGATCGGAAACAGAGCCCCGAAGCGCCGGAACGGGATCACCAGACAGAGAAGGAAGAGCAGGTGGTCGGTTCCATCCAGGATGTGGAGGAAACCGGAAATCACGAAACGCCAAGCCGCTTGAAACCACCGCGGGTCGAGGTTGACGAGGCCCGGGTCCCCGATAAGTTGGAACGCCCGCACGACACCGGTGGGCGGCAGGAAACGAAGAACCGTTTGGACGCGGGACGCCAACCGCTCGAGCCCCGGCCGGATCGAGAAGTCCGACACCTCCGACTGAATCGGATACTCGAACAAGATATCGAGCAACGCCTGCGTCCATATCATGTCGATGTCGTTGGCCAGCTTGGGCGCAAAGACGTTCTCGAGAGCGGTGTCGTACTCCCGGAACGAGTCATCGGATGCAATGGACACCCTGATGGCAGCGATCTCGGGGAAAGGCAGTCGGTCACCGTTTTCGAAGAACTGCATCGGCTCGGCAACCCACAACACCGCACCTTCTACGAGTTCCTCGTCCGCCTGGTCGATCTCCAGATAACCCGGGCCACGCGTCGGAAAGTTGATGTCCTGCATCGCCGTCAGCGGCACCCGGAGCAGTACGCGAAGTGTTCGTCCTTCCGGTTTGACGAACATCTGAACCGTCACGTCGACGGGTGTGTCGTGGGCGGGGACGCCCAGAGGGAGCGCCAAGGTCAGGCCGCCCACCACCGTGAGGGCGGCGGTCCATAAAATGACTCTACGCTGACGACCGGACACTGGCGTCCTCTCCCGAGCGATCATGGTGGTGGTGTTTTCTGGAAGGCACTTGCGGAACCAACATATAGCAACTTAGATCGGGTAGCGACCGAGGCCAGCATACACTCGGTCACGTCGGGAATGATCCCGTAGGCCGCCTTCTTTTCGAAGTCGGTCCCGGGATCAATTTGCCGGTAACCAGCCGCGTCCCCGACAGAACTGCTTCCCAGAGGACGGAGGAAG
Organism: Gemmatimonadota bacterium; assembly: GCA_022564055.1. Lineage (GTDB taxonomy): Bacteria > Gemmatimonadota > Gemmatimonadetes > Longimicrobiales > Gaopeijiaceae > UBA822. Next base: position 5,854 of record JADFMD010000115.1, on the reverse strand, counting down.
GTCGATGAAACGCAAGTTCAATCTTCTCGTTGGCATAACCGTGGCAGCATTCGTAGCCGGGTGCACAACCGGCGACGCGGCTCCTGGTCTTACCGGTGACTTTGGCGAGGCCGGCATGGCTCCCAGGTTCGAGGTGGACCCGCTTTGGCCCCAGCCGCTCCCGAACCACTGGCTGGTGGGACCCATGATCGGTGTTACGGTGGACTCGCGGGATCACATCTGGGTCGTTCATCGGAATACCGAGGACCAGTTCATGGCTCAGGAGCTCGGCCTCGTTTCAGGGGTCAGTGAGTGCTGCCAACCGGGCCCACCGGTCCTGGAGTTCGATCAGGAGGGCAATCTGATCTCCTCCTTTGGAGGCCCCAGCGAGACCGGCGAGTACGATTGGCCAGGGTCGAACCACGGGCTCGCCATCGACAACATGGGCAACATCTGGATCGGCGGTAACGGTCCCCAGGACCAGCACGTCCTCCAGTTCTCCACCGATGGCACGTTTCTCAAGCAGATCGGCGGTCAGGGCGTGCGGTCCGGGCGTGACAGCAATGACATGGTGAACTTCGGGCAGGTGGCGAAGCTCTCCAACCATGCCGCAACCAACGAGTTGTTTGTGGCGGACGGTTACCAGAACAAGCGGGTCGTGGTCCTCGACGCGACCACCGGCGAGTTCAAGCGTTACTGGGGTGCTTACGGGAATGTGCCGGACGACGAGGAATACTCGAGCATGACTCGATGGAACAACGCGAACGGCACGCCTCCTCCGCCGCAGTTCCAAGGTCCGGTGCACTGCGCCGAGCCGAGCCTCGACGGCCTGGTGTACGTCTGCGACCGTGGGGCGGACCGGGTCCAGGTCTTCACGATCGACGGAGAATTCGTTCAGGAAGTCCAGTTCGCGCCCAATACACGTTCTCAGGGTTCGACCTGGGACATCGCTTTCTCGCCTGACGCAGCCCAGACCTACCTCTACCTGGCCGACGGCCAGAACATGAAGGTCTACATCATCCTGCGGGAGACGATGGAACTTCTGACAAGCTTCGGGGACGGCGGGCGGCAACCCGGACTGTTCTTCGCGGTGCACAGCATCGACACCGACTCGGACGGAAACATCTACACGACCGAGACGTATGAGGGCTCACGCCTTCAGAAGTTCGTTTACCTCGGCATTGGCCCGATCCCGAACGCAGACCAGGGCGCCCTCTGGTCGGGCGAGACGCATACGTACGGTGGTATGTAACGCGGAGCCTGTAACACTGAAGTGGTGTGTAGACACTGAGTAGTTGGTTTGAGGAAGTCGACACTTTTTGTGGACTCTGAGCGTAGGGTCCACCTTGAAGGGTCCGTGAGACCGGCCCTGTGTGCGCCCGCATGCAGGGCCGGTCTTCGGACATTTGGGGTTTTTCGTCGCTCGAAACTGAGAAGAACATCTCGAAACTGAGAGGAACATCATGATGAAGTTGAGAATTTTTTCCTTGCTTACGATCGCCGCCGTTGTCGGCTCGTGTGCCCCGGCTGAAGAGGAGCCCATGGAGCCGATGATGAGCTTTTTCCTCACCAGCGCCGGTCCAGGTGATGGCGCCGCTCTGGGAGGCCTGGACGGAGCCGACGCGTACTGCCAGTCACTGGCCAACTCCGTCGAAGCGGACGGGACGTGGCACGCCTACCTGAGCGCGGCGGCCACAGCTGACGCAGCGGCAGTCAACGCACGGGACCGGATTGGAACAGGGCCATGGCTCAACCGGGCCCTGGTGGAAGTCGCGAGCGATGTCGCCAACCTGCACAGCGAGAACAACAACCTCACGAAGGAGACCGTGCTCAACGAGCGGGGTGGCATGACCAATGGCCGGGGCGACACTCCGAACCGGCACGACATCCTGACGGGCTCGAACTTGGACGGCACCGTGGCCGAAGGCGATGGTGACACCACGTGTGACAACTGGACGAGCAGCGGGGAAGGCAGCGCGCTGGTCGGTCACTTCGACCGTGAAGGTGGGGGCGCCAACCCGACCTCCTGGAACTCCGCCCACCCCAGCAGTGGCTGCAGTCAGGAGAATCTACAGGGCACGGGCGGCGACGGACTGTTCTACTGCTTCGCGGTATAGCTGCCCTCGAAATAGAGGTCTGAAACCGATCCCGGTCGGCACGGCTCACGTCGTGCCGACCGGAAACTTTGAAGGAGTGTAGCGGATGGGCACGTTCACGAAATCAGCGGTCCTCGGCTTGGTTGTCGCGGTTCTCTCTTCGACGCCGGTCGCCGCCCAGCAGGGCGCGACGGACGGCCAATGGCGCTACTACGGCGGCGGCCCGGGCGGGACGGCCTACTCGTCGTTGGACCAGATCGACGCGACCAACGTCGGCGATCTCGAGATCGCCTGGACCTGGGCCGCTCGTAACCAGGGGCCGCGCCCGGAGACGAAGAACTCTTCGACACCGCTGATGGTGGACGGCGTCCTCTATGTCACTGCGGGCTCACGCCGCAACGTGGTCGCCTTGGACGCCGGTAGCGGTGAGATGCTCTGGATGTGGCGCATGGACGAAGGTGAGCGGGCCCGCAGCGCCCCTCGAGCGAACTCGGGCCGGGGTGTCGCTTACTGGTCGGATGGGCAGGGGGACGACCGCATCTACGTGATCACCCCAGCCTATCACATGGTGGCGCTGGACGCCCACACGGGCCGGGAGATCGAGTCCTTTGGAACGAATGGGGTCGTCGATCTCAGGTTGGAGCTCGACCGACCTGTGAACCTCATCGAGGCCGTCATCGGGTCGTCTTCGCCTCCGGTCATCGCGCGGGACGTGATCGTGGTGGGCGCTGCGCTGGCGGTGGGTTCGCGCCCGCCCTCGATGGAAAACGTTCCCGGGCACGTCCGTGGTTACGATGTCAGGACGGGTGAGCGGAAGTGGATCTTCCACACCATCCCGCAGGAGGGCGAGTACGGGAACGAAACTTGGGAAGACGGTTCGTGGGAATACACGGGGAACGCCGCGGTTTGGCCTCCCTTCACGGTCGACGAGGAGTTGGGGTACGTCTACCTGCCCGTGGAAGACCCCACCGGCGACTACTATGGCGGCCATAGGCCCGGCGACAACCTGTTCTCGTCGAGCCTGGTGGCGCTGAACATCGAGACGGGCGAGCGGATCTGGCACTTCCAGATGGTGCACCATGACATCTGGGACTACGACGCCCCCACGGCGCCGATTCTGACGGACATCACGGTGGACGGCCGGGACATCAAGGCGGTCGCCCAGATCACCAAACAGGCCTTTCTCTACGTATTCGACCGGGTCACGGGAGAGCCGGTTTGGCCGATCGAGGAGCGCGCGGTTCCGCAGGGTAACGTGCCGGGCGAGTGGTACTCCCCCACCCAGCCCTTCCCCACCAAGCCCGCGCCGTTCGACCGGCAGGGCATAACGATCGACGACCTCATCGACTTTACACCCGAGCTCAGAGCCGAAGCCGAGGGGAGGCTGTCGACCTTGATAATCGGGCCACTCTACACACCGCCCTCGATCTTGGACGACGACGGCAGAGGGGGCACCTTGATGATGCCCAGTCAAACCGGCGGTGCCAACTGGGAGGGTGGCGCGTTCGATCCCGAGACGGGCGTGATCTACATCGCCTCTAAATCAGATGGTGGCACGCTGACACTCGGGACTTCAAACGCCTCGGATATGCGATACGTCCAAAGCTTTGGGGGCCGTGGGGGGCGTGGTGGCCAAGGTGGTCCTTCTACACCGCCCGTTCCCGCACGCCCGAGCGCGACGGAGCAGGGGGACGCCTACCAGGCGTGGCGGTACAGCGTGCGAAACCTGTTTCGGCGCGTGCTCGAAGAGAACGACCTGGATGGGCTCTTCTTTCCCCAGGCGGGGACTCCAAACCGGAATCTCGTGGAGGACCCCGAGCGCCCCGAGTATGCTCCCAACAATTGGGCCGAGATACCGAGCAACATCGTCAACGATCTTGGCGTGCCCACGGTGACCGTCCCTTTCAGCTATTACGACGACAATACGCCGTTCGTGTTGGCGTTCATCGGGGACATGTGGAGCGAGGCTGAGCTCCTCTCCTATGCGTACGTCTTCGAACAAGCCACGCTTGGAAGGATCGCCCCGGAGCTGACGACTCGGATGGGGGGCTGAGCGCCTGCGCTCAACTAAACGTGACCCGTTCGTGTCTCGGAAGACGGGTGGGCACAAGCAAGCAGCAGTCGACGACCGCCGACATGGATCCGTACGGTCTTCTTACCACGCCGACGTAGGCCAGTGGCCACCCCAGCCCTAACTTTTTTCATCCAGCTCGCGCACGGTAGCCGAGCGGAAGGCACAGAGTAGTGAGGCGAGTCAGTTTGTTCATAAGGTTGATAACCGGAGCGGCGATCACGGTCGCTTTCGCGGGTCCCGTTTTCGCCCAGGAAGGATCGCTCTTGCCGAACGTCTTCTTCGACTGCCAGGGCCGAAACTGCAATTCCCAGTACTACCGCACGGAGATCGACTGGGTGAACTGGGTGAACGACCAGGCCGTTTCCAACGTTCACGTGATCATGGCCAGCCTGACCACGGGCGCTGGAGGGCGCGAGTACCAGCTCGACTTCATCGGGCGCGGGGCTCAGGAGGGCTACCTCGATCAGATGCTCTTCCAGTCACTGCCGACCGATACCGACCGCGAGGAGCTCGACGGCCTCGCACACACGCTGGGGCTGGGCCTCGCACGGTTCGCCAACGAGGTCGGCTACCGTGAGATCGTGACCCTCCAAGGTCCGGACCCGGAGGCGTCGGGCCAGAGCGGGCGACGCGTCGTCTCGCGGGCTGAGGTGGACGATCCGTGGAATCTCTGGGTGTTCAGGCTCAACGGAAGCGGAAACCTGGACGGTGAGGAGACTCGAAAGACGGAACGTCTCAACGGTAGCTTCAACGCCTCCCGCGTTTCTCCGACTTGGAAGCTCAACTTCCGCGGTAACGTCAACTTCAGTCGGCAGGAGTTCCAGCTCTCCGACGACAGGGTCTTCCGCGACAGCCGAACCGACTGGGGTTTCAATCAGCTCGTAGTGTACGCGGTTGCCGAGCATTGGTCTGTCGGCGTGCAGGGCCAGATGGCTCGCATGACGCGGTTCAATCAGAACTTGCGTGTGGAGGTTACCCCTGCGCTCGAGTTCAGCGTCTTCCCCTACGAAGAGGCCACGAGGCGCTCGCTGACGATGTTCTACAAGATCGGACCGGCGTATCGCGACTACATCGAGGAGACGGTCTTCCAAGAGACCTCAGAGACGCGTTGGGAGCAGTCGCTCGAGCTCGAGTTCTCGCAGCGCCAAACCTGGGGCGACGCTGGGCTTACCATCAGCGGTTCCCACTTCTTGCACGACTTCGCGCGCAACAACCTGTCGCTACGTGGCGACATCGACTTCCGTGTGGTTCGCGGTCTCAGCGTGAACGTGCGCGGCGACATTGCATGGGTCGACGATCAGATCTACCTGTCCGCGAAGGGTACGACGGACGAGGAGGCGCTTCTGAGACTCCGGCAGCGCGGCACGGACTTCAACTACGGGATCACCCTCGGGTTCTCGATCCAGTTCGGCTCGATCTTCAACAACGTGGTCAACAATCGGTTCCGCTCAGTCGGCGGCTTCGGCGGACGCGGCGGGCGGCGCTTCTAGAAGTCGTCAGTTACACCTCACGGTGCCGGGGAGCGCCGCCGGACTCGCGCCGCTCGAGGCTGCGTTGCCGATGTAGATGCCGCACTGCCGCCCGGCGAGCCCGGAGTGCGTGCCCGTCGCAGCCCACCCGGTTTCGGTCGCTTCGTTGATTGTGATTGTGACGTCGGCCGTGATGGTTAGGGCCATGTCCGGTACGGTCGATGCGTACGAATACA
>JADFMD010000251.1 GCA_022564055.1 Gemmatimonadota bacterium | reverse complement strand
GGTAACTGGAACCCGTACCTCGGATCGGCGACGAGCAGCGGGTCGAGGACATCGTCGCCCGCCGGCACGACCCCGTTCACCTCCCAGCTCACTAGCGCGTCGAAGGCCGAGACCATCTCGTCCGTCGTGAATCCGCAGTGTGTCGTCGAGCGGATCACCCGTTGAACGAGCCAGGAGTCGCTCCCGTTCGCTGCCGCGCGTTCCGCATAGATCTGCTGCATCCGGAAGGGGACCCGGTTTTCCAAGGTGTGCATGCTGATCACGGGGACATCGAAGCGGCCCTCGATGAGCGGCATCGCTCGAACCCCATCCGGGCGGAGCGGGTTATTCGTCAGGAAGTCTCCCTGGACTCGGAACACCGAGTTGTTGAACGCAGCTTCTTCCGTGGACTGGGCCAAATCCTCATCGAGCTGGTACACGATGCCGGTCGTGTTCGTGGCCACCCCTCCGAGGATGCCAATCCAGGTGCCGTCCCTGGACCCGCGCTCGAGGAGCAGATCCTGGTAACGCCCGAACCCTTCCAAGAAAGTCGGTCGAGGACCTCCGGAGAGGTGCATCAAGGCATATCTCAGCTTCTCGCCCTGCGGCGTCATCGAACCGGCATCCACGTCGTAGTCGACCCAGAGCGCCTGCTTGATGGCAGGAAGACGCGTGTCCCAGTCCAAGATCGGAAAGGATTGGACGGGGATCCCCGCAAGTTCACTCGCCGCGATCGTGTATGCGTGGAAGTAGTTGCCGAGTTCGTTGTCGGCCATGACACCACACATCGGAAGCGCCGCGGCGTACCCCACCCGGTAGAGGGCCGTGGTGAGCGTCTCCCGCTCCACAGCCGCCCCCGTGATGTGGCCCCCCATGGAGAATCCGATGATGTAGTACTTCGTGGGTGATGCCCGCCCCGTGAGCGCCGCGAAGGCCAGGGCGAGCCGGTTCGTGTCCTCCACCCCAGCCCGGACGTCGTAGTAGTTGGCGCTGTAGCTCGAAGCTGCCCAGGCGAATCCGTTCGTAATCAGGTGCGCTCGTACTCCCGAGGGGAGGCTACTCACGCGCAGTTCAGTCCCCTCTCCCCGGTATCCGTGGGTATACATCACGAGGACCCCGTTCCAGACATCCGGTACCTCGATGCGGTATCCTGCCTCACCCTGAAGGCCCTGGTGGATTCCATAGTACGCGGTCGCCCCAGCGAACGCCGTGAACGTGGGCTGTCCGTCGGGAACGAAGAACGTTCGTGTGTCGTGAGGGCGTGGGGGCGGTAGCATCTCGTCCGGGGCCGCCACCGACTTGGAGCACGCGGCGAGGAGGAAGCCCACAAGTAGGACACTCCTCCAGGCTAGTCGAACCTGAATCCTTCGTGGAGCGTTCGTCTTCATGGGGGTGCCCTCCGAGTCGGCGGGGGCTTGCGGCCCGCGCCGCGATGCGCGCAAGGCCATCGCCTGTGGATCCGCTTAAGCTACGGTCAGGCCAAGGTGCTGGCTAGTAGACACCTGCACGACCTTACGTCCATCTATGTAAAGTGAAGTCGGACTGACAGATACGCTCGTGGAGCGTCCCTACTGCGCCTCCAGGGGCCGCGCCACCATCACGCCGTCCTGGCGCTCGCCGATCCGTTGGATCCTTTCGGCCAGAGGCGCTTCGCTGATCTGCACCACGCCTCCCGCGAGGGGAGCGTGCAGAAGATGCAGGCGGCCGTCCCGCCAGAGCGCGATCCCGGTGTGGGCGATGTCCAGCCCGGCAACGGTGCTTGTGGCGGCAATGATGTCGCCATCCCGGATCCCGGCCTCGACCATGGCGATGCGACCCTCGGGAATGTAGTAGCGGAGCTCCGCGCTGAGGCGGGCCTCAATCTCCCTCACCTCCCCAATGAACGCCGGAGGCTCGCCCAACTGGCGGTACGCATCGGCGTGGGTCGTCATGAAGTCGATCGGCTCGTCCTCGGCGACCCCACCCAGCTCTTGGGACACGTCACGCACGAGACCCCTCGCACCGTTGTCCTTGATCCACTCGCTGAAGTAGTGCAAGCGGCTCGGATACTCGTCGAGTACTCCTCCTCGGTAGCGGATGTCCTCCAGGAGTTCGGAGAACAATGCCCGTCGACGAGCTTCGGCGCCGGTGACCAACACCTCATCAGGGGCCGTCTGAACCAAGCGCGCCAGT
>JADFMD010000114.1 GCA_022564055.1 Gemmatimonadota bacterium | reverse complement strand
GTGCCGCCTGAAGGCTTTCGTCTCCGGAATTTCCCCGCATGCGGGGCTTGATCAGCTCCAGGTACCAGTCGGCGAAATCCCCCCACACGAAGTGATAGAGCCGGTCAGACACATCGTGGAGGCGGAAGCGCTCGAGGCCCTCCCCCACCGCCTGGGTCGTCCGTTGCAGCCGCGACAGGATCCAACGGTCCTCGAGCTCCAGGGCACCGCTCACGTCGGCCACCGTGGGAACGGGATCGTCGCCCAGCGTCATCAGGGCAAACCGGCCGGCGTTCCAGAGTTTGTTGGCGAAGTTTCGCCCCGACGAGAAGGACCCTTCCAGATCCTCATGGTCGAGTTGAATATCGGTGCCGGCCGCCGCCCCCGACAGGAGGGTAAAACGGAGCGCATCCGCACCAAAAAGATCGACCACCTCGATGGGATCGATACCGTTTCCGAGGGATTTCGACATCTTGCGCCCCCGCTTGTCCCGAACCGTTCCGTGTAGATAGACCCGGGTAAAGGGCGCCTCCCCCATGAACTCGTACCCAGCCATGATCATTCGGGCCACCCAAAAAAACAGGATGTCCGGATTGGTGACCATATCGTGCGTCGGATAGAAGGCCTTGAGGTCCTCGGTCTCTTCCGGCCAGCCGAACACGGAAAAGGGCCACAGCCAGGAGGAAAACCAGGTGTCGAGCACGTCAGGATCCTGCTCGAGCTCCGTGCCGCCACACGACGTGCATCGGTCGGGATCCTCCCGTGCGACGATCGTTGCGTCGCAAGATGCGCAGTACCACACGGGAATTCGATGGCCCCACCAGAGCTGCCGCGAAATGCACCAGTCGCGAATGTTCTCCATCCAGGTCTCGTAGACCTTCTTCCAATGCGGCGGCGTGAAAGAAATGGTCCCGTCCCTGGAGGCCGCGAGCGCCGGCTCGGCGAGAGGTGTCATGCGCACAAACCACTGTAGGCTCAAGCGCGGCTCGACGACGGTGTGGCACCGATAACAATGAGGCACGGAGTGAACGTGGGCCTCGTCTCCTCCGTAGAGACCGAGTGCCTCGAGATCTGCGACGACCTTCTTGCGCGCCTCCAGCCGATCGAGTCCCCGGAATGCCTCGGGTGCGTTCTCATTCATCGTGGCTTCGTCGGTCAACACGTCGAGCACCGCCAGGCCACTTCTCTGACCCATCTCGAAGTCGTTCGAGTCATGCGCGGGCGTGACCTTCACCATCCCTGAGCCGAAGCCTGGATCCACGAGACCATCGGCGATGATCGGGATGGTCCGGCCCGTCAGGGGGAGCTCGACGTCCGCTCCGATCAGACCGGCGTAACGCTCGTCCTCGGGGCTCACCGCCACACCGGTGTCCCCCAGCATGGTCTCCGGCCGGGTCGTCGATACGGTGAGGTACCAGCGTCCGTCGGGAAGTTGCCCAATGGCGGCCTCCCCATCGGTGTCTCGTGCCGCCGCCTGGGCCAAATCCGCGGCTCGAGCCGCGCTGTCCCCTGCCTCAGGAGAAAACGGGTACCGCAGGTGGTAGAGCTTGCCCTCGACCTCCTCAGCCTCGGCCTCCTCGTTGGAGAGCGCCGTCAAGCAACGGGGGCACCAGTTTATGATGTACTTCCCCCGATAGATCAGGTCCTTTTCGTACAGGCGCACGAATACCTCGCGCACCGCCCGATTGAGCCCCTCGTCGAGCGTAAAGCGGGTACGTTCGAAGTCACAGCTCGAACCGATCACCTTGAGCTGCTCGAGGATCCGGCTCCCCGTCCCGTTCACGTGTTCCCAAACCCGCTCGACGAAGGCTTCCCGGCCAAGCTCGAGCCGCGTAGTTCCCTCGTCCGCCAACCGCCTTTCGACGATGTTTTGTGTCGCGATCCCCGCGTGGTCGGTCCCCGGTACCCAGAGTGAGACGCGGCCCTGCATTCGCCGCCACCGGATCATCACATCTTGGATCGTGTTGTTGAGACCGTGACCCATGTGAAGCACGGCGGTCACATTAGGGGGCGGAATCACTACGACATACGGCTCCTGGCTGCCGGACGTCACCGGACCCGGCTCGACGTGGAAGTACCCGGCCTCAATCCAGGAACGGTAGAGAGGTTCTTCGATGGTCTTGGGATCCAAGCGCGGTGGCAACGCGTCAGCCACGGTCGCTCCTGTCATTTCGGGAAATCCTATCCGCCGGAAGCGCCAGTCGTGTCGGGCGCTGGGGGGTCCGGGACCCGATCACGATCCCGTCGGCGCCTGATCGCTTCGGCACGTTCCCTCCAACTCGACCTCAGAGCCTGGACATTGGCGCCGCTGAGAATGTCCTGATCCACCCAAGCGCGGCGGCTTGCCTGGTCCCGTTGCCAGCCGTTTCCGCTGAAATAGAACGGCAGCGGAAGCGTGAGATCCCCCAGGTGGAGCTTTCCCGGTGAGATTCCCCACCTGCGCCCCTGGTCATCGATGGTGGTCCAATCCGTGAGCGCCAGCTCAGCGGCGACGACCCCGGCGACCGAGTCGGTCCACTCTTCGAGTCGACCGGCCAGTGAGAGCTGCATCCTCTCGGCGTCGGTGAGCTCGAAGAGCTCGGGCATGGCCTCACGCCAGAGACGCGCGTCGGAGCTGCGTATCCTCAACACCTCGGAGGCACGGCGGCGTCCCGGGGGCGGGTTGAGCTCGACCTCGTCCGGAATGGGCGGCCCCTCGTCGGTGAGCTCGAGCTCGGCCTCGGCGGTGAGCGTGGCAGGGTCCACAGGAGCTTCAGCGGTGAAGTCGAGGGGCGCGAGCTCGATGAGCTGTACCACTCGCATGTCACTCCAACCCCGTAAAGGCGAATCCACCGCCAGAACCGTCTCCCGAAGACCCCACTGGGTGATGACCACGGAATACAGCAGGATGAGTATGAGGTGGAGGCCAGCCGACGCGCCGATCCCTAGGACCAGGGCGCGGCGGTGCGCCGTGCCGTGATCTCTGGGCACGTCCCGCCCCGGGGAGCGGCCGGAATTCATCGGCGCTGTCATTTCCGTACTAACCCCCCTTTCCCGGGCGGTTCCTCCAGAAGAAGTCGAAGGAAAAGGCCATCCCTATCCCACGACGAGCCTCCCCAACCGTGCGGTGGCCTCCCTCATCCGCTCCTCGTCCACCGTGAGGGCGATCCTGAAAAATCCCTCTCCGCCGGAGCCGAGCGCGGCGCCCGGAAGCACGACCACTCCCTCTTCCTCGAGCGCCCGTTCGGCGAAAGCCAAAGAGGACCCTCCGCCGGGAACCGGGACCCATAAGAACATCGTGGCCCTCGGTTCAGTAACGTCGAACCCGGCTTGCCTCAGGCCCTTCACAGCCACGTCACGGCGGGCCTGAAAGCGAGCCACATTTCCCGGCACCCATCGCTCATATGCGGCGAGCGCAGCGGCTCCCGCCGCCTGAACCGCCTTGAAGACCCCCGTATCCATGAAGGTCTTCACCTTGGTAAGGCTTTCGATCAAGCCCGCGTTCCCCGCGACCCACCCGAGCCGCCAGCCGGTCATATTATAGGTCTTGGAGAAGGAGTGAAACTCGAGCGCGACACCGTCGGCCCCGTCGACCTCCAGGATGCTCGGTGGGCGGTACCCGTTAAAGGCGATCTCGCTATACGCGTGATCGTAGACGAGCACCGCATCGTGCTCTCGGCAGAAGTTCACCGTATCCTCGAGATATTCGAGCGGCGCGGTCGCCGTGGTTGGGTTGTTCGGATAGTTGAGGTACATCAGCCGAAGACGGGACCGTACCTCGTCCGGGATCCCGTCGAGTGGGATCAGGTAGTCGTTCTCCGGGCGCAACGGTACCAGATACGGCTCGCCCCCGGCCAGGATGACGCCGCCCTGGTAGACCTGGTATCCAGGATCGGGAATCACGGCGCCATCGCCCGGATTCAGAAAGGCGAGCGGTAGCTTGGCGATACCCTCCTTGGAGCCCATGAGGGGCAAGATTTCGGTGTACGGGTCGAGGCTCACACCGAAGCGCTGGCGCATCCATGTGACTATGGCCTCTCGAAGTTCGGGGAGGCCCGACTGAAAAGGGTACCTCGACATGCTCCGATCCGACGCAGCCTCAGCCAACGTCCGGACGGCCTCGGGGGGCGGATCCAGGTCGGCATCGCCGGCTCCTAGATCGATGACCTCGATGCCGGCAGCTTCCAGCCGCTTTCTGGCCTCTGGAATACCCGTCAGCGGGTACCCGGGGAGGTTCTGAAGCCGCCGGCTCCGCTCAGGAGCCAACGTCCCCTTCTCCCTCGACCGGATTACGGAGGATATCGAGGCCCTCCAACTCGACCTCCACTTCATCCCCGGGCGAGAGCGGGCCCACGCCCTCGGGTGTGCCCGGCGACACGATGTCACCCGGCTCGAGTGTCATGATTCGGGTGATGTATGCGATCAGCACCGGTATCGAAAACACCATCTCCGATGCCTGGGCCCGCTGCCGCTCTTCGCCGTTTACCCGAGTGACGAGCGTAACCCCTGGAAAATCGTCGGGGGAGACCGAAGAAACCGTGCCGATCGGGCAAAACGTGTCGAAACCCTTGGCCCTGGACCACTGATCGTCCTTGGCCTGAAGATCTCGTGCCGTGACATCGTTCAGCGGAAGGACCCCCTCTATGACGCTCCAGGCCTCGGCCTCCGAGACGTGTCGCGCCCTCGTCCCGATCCGTACGGCAATCTCACCCTCGTAATCGACCCGTCCGACGCCTTTCGGAACCACGATGGGCTCCCCTGACGAGATGATGCTCGACGGCGGCTTCAGGAAGATCAACGGCTCGGAGGGGACGGAACCACCGAGTTCGGCAGCGTGGGCACTGAAGTTCTTGCCGACGCACACGATTTTCGTGGGAAGAGGAGGAGTCATTCCAGGCGTGCGCCTGTCCTCATTCTTCGACCGGCTGGGTGTGCAGCCAGGTGCCGATCATCGCCGCCAGCCCAGCAATGGTGAGGAAGGTGGCGATTACAGCCCACCAAAAGCCGATATCGGAATGACCTGCGGACCAACCGGTCGCGGAATCATCCCACGCGAAGCCGGCCAGGACCAAAATCCCGACGCCGGCCATTATGCCCAAAACGCGAGTCATACGTCATCCGTCATGAAGATACACGGGACCGGGTAGAACCCAGGAGACCGGCGGAATCTATGGTCGCACCGATTTACCGGCCACCCCACCCTCGGCATAAAAATCCTTCAGGAAACGGACCAGGTCGGCCCATGGCCCCTTCTTCAAGGGAGCCGGAGGCAACGACTCCCGGAGGTACGCGCCGTAGCTCTTTCGGACGATACGATCGTCGAGGATCAGGATCGCGCCGCGATCCTCCCGGGATCGCACCAGCCGCCCGAAGCCCTGCTTGAGCTTCAAGGCAGCCAGGGGAAGCACGAATTCTCCGAACGAGTTCCCGCCGCGTCGTTCGATCGCCTCGATCCTCGCCGCCGTGATGGGCTCGGTCGGCACCTTGAAAGGCAGTCGCTGGATGATGAGGCCTCTCAGGGCCCGCCCCGGTACGTCAACGCCTTCCCAGAAAGACGACGTTCCGAGCAGGATTCCTGAACCCGACTCCATAAAGCGTTCCAGCAAGCGGGCCCGCGTGTCCTCTCCCTGGACGAAGAGGGGCCACCGCACACCCCCATCCTCACGTAGAAAACCCGCGACGCGGCGTAGCGCGCGGTGGGACGTGAAGAGCACGAAGATCCCCCCGTCGGAGATGCTGCAAGCGTCCCGGATCACCCCGGCCGTCGCCTTTTCGAAAACACCCCCCGGCTCATTGACATGGGGAAGATCGGTGGGCACCACAACCAAAACTTGTTCTTCGAACACAAAGGACGAGCGTATGATAGACTCTGTTACTTCTAGCTTTACATCAGATTCGAATAGATCGCGCTCTTCCAACCCGATCCGGCTTCTGAGGAAGCCGAAGGACTCCCTCGTCGCGAGGGTGGCCGAACACAGGATCCCCGTCGCGACCTTCTCGAAGAGGTGCTCTCGCAGAAGATCACCCACTTCAATGGGAGCGGAGGCGATCACGAGATTCCGGTTCTTCCCCCGCGTCTTACCCCGCCACTCCAGCCAGCGCACGAAGCGCTCCTCCTCCACGTCGGCGTCGAGAACGGTGCGCAACGTGTGGGCCGTGTCCGCCAGGCGGCGCTCGGCACTCCGTAGATCCAGGAGGCGTCCCTCCAGTCCCTCGGCCAGGGTGTCGTGGTCCTCCAAGCGCTCCCGGACATCGCGCACCTCCGCTCCCAGACGCCGAAACGCCGACACCAGCCCGTCGAGGCGTTCGCGGACATCGGGTCGGGCCACGGGCTCGGGCATCTCGGCGGTACCGATCCGAACGGCGCCCATCGCGTCGGACGGTAGAAGCGGCTCCAACACGTCGAGGAACAGCGTGAGTTGGGCCCTGGCATCCTCGAGAGCTGGGCGCACCCGCTCCTCGATCCGTGATCTCAGCTCCAGGGCCGGCTCTCGCTCCGTCCGACCGGCCAGAGAGTCCTGGAGCGCCGTAAGCACGCCGCGCCCGCGGCCATCCCCGCGGGCCAGTCGGGCCAACATCCGAAACATTCCGCGACGCGTGACTTCCAGTCCGAGATGTGAGGTAGCCGCGTCCTCGAGGTTGTGGGCTTCGTCGAGGATCACATGCCTGTACGCGGGGAGCACGGCCGAAGCCTTGTAGTTCTGCGTCGCGATTCGTACCGAGAGATCGCTGAAGAGAAGGTGGTGGTTGGTGATGAGCAGTTTGGCCGACGCCGCCCTACGCCGTGAACGCTGGAAGAAGCACGCGTGAAAGTGAGGGCAGCGGGTGCTGAGGCAGATGTCGGCGTCGCTCTTCACCTCGTCCCAGACATCCTCGCTGGGCACGAACGTGAGGTCGGCACGGGACCCGTCCTGCGTCGCGCCAATCCACTCGACCAGCTGATCCAACTCATCTCCGCGGTCGTCCGAAAAGAGAAGGGGGGCGGACTCCGCCGCCAAGATGGCCCTCCGAATGGAGATGTAGTTCCCCCTGCCCTTGACGAGCTCCCAGTCGACCTCCTCCCCGACCAGCCTACGGACCAGCGGCAGGTCCTTGTCGACCAGCTGTTCCTGGAGGTTGATCGTGTTGGTGGAGATCACGGTCCGCTCCCCGTTCCGCAGAGCCCACTCCGCCGACGGAATGAGGTAGGCCAACGATTTACCCGTGCCGGTGCCGGCCTCGACCAACGTGACGCCGCTTCGGTTGTACGTCTCGGCGACTTGGCGGAGCATGGTGCGCTGCCCCGGACGGTCCTCGTACGCGTTGTGTTCCTGCACGAGTGGGCCTTCTGGAGCGATCAGGGCCTCGAGTCGATCGATCTCCAGCGGCTCAACGACCCTCGGTTTCGGGGGCTCGACGACGACGAAAATCCGATCTGCGTCGTTATTGGTGATCGCGGTCCCGATTCCCTCTTCGTACAGGCGTGCCGCAACACTCAAATCGGCGTCGGAGGGCTCCAGATCCCCTGAGGGATGGTTGTGGATCATGACCGAGCCCTCATCCGCGTCGCGGGCGGCGGCCAACACCGCCGAAGCGTTGCCCCGCGCGACCGCCCTCGGCTCCACCAGCACCCGATCGGGGTCGACCCGAGCGAGAAAACACACTTCCCTGCCCCCGGCCTTCTTCACCTCCGTTCGAATCTTTTCGGCGGCCCCCGGTGAGAGACGGAGATCGGACCTGGGTGAGCGCTCAGGGTCGGTGGTGAGCGAGACCAGGTCGGGTGGGTCCGGGTGAGCGTTCAAGAATCGACCTCTCGGTTCAAAAGCGATCAGGTCTTGAGCCGTTGTTTCCTGGCCGCGGGGAAGAGGACGTTGTTCAGGATGAGCCGATACCCGGGCGACGCGCGGTGGAGATCGAGATCGGTCGGTGGGTCTCCGATCTGATGCTCGGGATCTTCGGGATCATGCCCGCCGAAATACGTCCATGTCCCCTCTCCAAAGTTCCCGTGCACGTACTTCGCGATGTCGCCATCCCTCGCCAACACGATCGTTCCAGGCTTGAGTCGATCCGTCCGAAAGGAGGTGGTGAGTCCGTAGAAATCCGGAATCACCGACACATGGTTCTGGGTGAGCATCGTCGGCACGGGATCGAACTTGGCCGAGAAATCGAAGAGTGTGAACGCGCCGAGCTCGAGGCGCCACGGCGTGTTGACCTGGTGCGCATCGATGTCGCTGAACGCATTTACGGACGCGCCGATCTGTATCACGGCATCGGTGAAGGCCATCGTGAGGTCCCACTGCATCTTTTCCGTGGCGTCCGGATCGGGAGGGGTTCCGTCCGCGTACGAGGCCGCGATGTCGGCCTGCTCCGCGCCGAGCGCGAGCTCGAGCGTCTCGGTGGCGGAACACATGGCCAAGAGAAATCCCCCGTCCTCGACGAACTGGCGAAGCCGCCTTGCGACGCCTTTCTTGAGGTCGGGCACCGTAGCGAACCCCAAACGCTCCGCCATCTCCTCGTTTCGGGACACCTCATCCTTCAACCAGGCCGATCCCCCGTAGGTGAGGAAAAATTTGGAGTACTGCCCCGTGAAGTCCTCGTGATGCAAATGGAGCCACTCGTACTTCCCCAGGTTTCCGCGGACGACGTCGTCGTCCCAAATGGT
>JADFMD010000250.1 GCA_022564055.1 Gemmatimonadota bacterium | reverse complement strand
TGGTATGCCGCGTCGAACGGCTCGACCCGCTCGATCCGCACCCCCCCGTCCCCCACCACGTAGCCCACGAGATCGCCAGGCTCCAGCCCCAGCTCCTCGCGAACCGCCTTCGGGATAGTCACCTGACCCTTGCTGGAAAGCTTGCTGTACTCCATATGTAAACCTCTTTACTATTTGATATCTTGACAGTAAAGAGGAAATCCATTCGTAACAAGACTCCCCTCGGGCGGAAGGACGGAAGGACGGTACTCCCCTATCTTCCCCGAGTGAATCGTCACCCGGACTTCCTCATGTGCCTTGCCGTTTACGGAGCACGTCTTCGATGAGATCGACGGGACGATCGGATAAACGAGGAGTATGAGATGGAGGTGGTAGAGACCGCCATTCCCGAGGTCAAGATCATCACCCCGAAGAAGTTCGGCGATCATCGGGGCTTTTTTTCGGAGACCTACAACCGTCGCGATTGGATTGAAGCTGGGATCGATCTGACCTTCGTTCAGGACAACCATTCCCGCTCCGCCGAGCAGGGGACGTTACGAGGCCTTCACTACCAGATAGCGCCCATGGCCCAGGACAAGTTGGTGCGTGTGGCCCGTGGTGCGATTCTCGACGTCGCGGTGGATTTGCGAAGAGGCTCCCCCACGTTCGGGCAGCACGTGAGCGAGGTGATCAGCGCCGAGAACTGGAAGCAAGTGTTGGTGCCCATTGGCTTCGCCCACGGATACGTGACCCTCGAGCCCGACACGGAAGTGTTGTACAAGACCACCGATTTCTACTCCGTCGAGCACGAGCGCGGGATAATTTGGAGCGACCCTGATCTTGGCATCGATTGGGGAATCGAGGAAGGGCAGGTGATTCTCTCGGAAAAGGACCTGGCCCTGCCGCCTCTGAGCCAGGTGACGGACTTCTTCGAATACCTCGGCTAGTCCACCTTGGGCGCGCGGGGAAAATATTCACCGCCGAGACCGCCGAGAGCGCAGAGATGATTGGCGTGAATGACCACACAGACAAATCTCTGCGTTCTCCGCGGTCTCTGCGGTGAATACGTTTGCCCCAATGAGGACCCAAAGTACTAGGCGCCGTCTTGCAGCTCTACCAGGAACCGATCGATCGCATGCTCCCATGCCGGCAGCGGCTCCCCGACGATTTCTTCGTATTTCTCGGTGCCGAGCACCGACCACGCCGGTCGCCGCGCAGGGGTGGGGTATTCCGCCGAGCTGCACGGCTCCAACAGCTCCGGCCTACCCGCCGCCTCGAAAACCCGCTTCGCCACGTCGTACCATGTTGCCGTACCACCGTTCGCGATGTGCACGATCTCTGCCCCAGGCTGCCCCAGGTTACTCCAGGCTGCTTCAGGTTGCCCCAGGCCACCCCAGGTCGCCCTCGCCAAATCCACCGTGTAGGTGGGCCTTCCGGTCTGATCGTCCACCACCCGGGTCGCCTCGCCGCTGGTTGCCCGCTTCCACATGGTTCGAGGAAACGAGGGACCGGCGATGCCGAACAGCCATTGCGTGCGGATGATGAGTGACGCGGCGCCGGATTCGGCCAGGCGCTGTTCCCCTTGGAGTTTCGAGGCGCCGTACACTCCCATCGGCGACGTCGACTCGTCCTCGCCGTAGGGCTCCCTGCTGCTACCGTCGAACACGTAATCGGTGCTGTAGTGTATGACGGGGACCCCTAGGGCCTTCGCCGCGTTGCCGATGAAGCCGAGGGCGTCGCCGTTCACGGCAAAGGCCACGTCGGATTCCGACTCGGCGCCGTCGACGTTGGTGTAGGCGGCTGCGTTGACGATCAGATCGGGCCGGATCTCGCGCACCGCGTCGTCCACGGCGTCGGGGTCGGTGATGTCGAAGTCGTCGATGTCCCGACCCACGATATCATGGCCGCCAGGAGCCTCGCGGATGAGGTCACGGGCCAGCATCCCGTTGGCCCCCAGCAGAAGCACCCTCAAGGTGTGGACGCCAGATACATCGCGGATGCCGCCCGATACGCCTCGGAAATCACCCGCTCCCACCAGGTTCGGTTCTCGAGATACCACTCGACGGTCGCGGCGAGGCCGGCGTCCAGTGTGTGGCGTGGTGTCCAATCAAGCTCGCTGCGCATCTTGGAGATGTTCATGGCGTAGCGCCGGTCGTGGCCGGGACGGTCGGTGACGAACTCGATGAGGGATTCGGGTTTTCCCAGCGTCTCGAGGATGC
>JADFMD010000024.1 GCA_022564055.1 Gemmatimonadota bacterium | reverse complement strand
GGCGCGGGGCCCGGGGTGGCAGATGCGCGCAGACGGTGAAGCCCGGTCGCTGCGACGACCACCCGGGCCCGCACACGCTCCTCGCCGCCGTGGCGCCGAACCGTGAGAGTCCGGTCTCCGTCGCACACCGGGCCCAACTCTGTGGAAGCTCCGTGTGCGAAAACGACGCCCTCCTCCACGGCGGCATCGACCAGGGCGCGGTCTAGCGCCTCCCTCGACAACGCTATGGAGTTGTGGAGGGCCACGGACGCGGACCGCCCCCAGCCCGTCATTCGAAGCTCGTCCAACCGGGGGGCACCGGTCACCAGACCACCGAGGCCCGCGTGACTCAACGCCTCCTGCGCAGCCCCATTCATGCAGGCCCCACAGACCTTCCATCGGGGAAAAGGCTGGCGCTCCAGAAGCAGAACCGCGCACCCCCGCCGGCCGAGCTCCCGCGCTACCATGGCCCCGGCGGGCCCGGCACCCACCACCACTACGTCCCAGAGCCGCTGGTCCAGAGGGCTCCCGGCTCCTGAGCAACCGTTCATGACCCCCTCCATCTGAGGACGAAGCGCTCGGGCCAGCCGCGCCGAATAACCGCCCCCGCAAGCCCGGCCTCCACGGCCATGGTCCGCACCTCCGGGAGGCTGAAGGCCGCACGCACCGAACGGGTTCCATCCTCTCGGGCGACGTCCGATCTGGACAAGAGGCGAAGCGCGGACCACGCCAGCACGTAACCCAGGGTCCCCCGTAGCAGATCCTGCACCAAGACCGCGTGGCCCGCGTCGGCCATGGCCCTCAGGAGCCTCACGGCATCTTCATTGGAAAGGTGATGATGGAACAGGGACGAGCACACCAGGTCGTATCCCCCCGGCAAGCCCTCGTCTAGAACGTCCCTGGCGAGAAAGTCCGCCGTAACACCCCGACGCTCCGCCTCGCGGCGGGCATGGTCGAGGGCCACGGGACTCACGTCGCATCCGTGGACCTCCACCGGAACCCCTGCCGCCCGCGCCCGGCGGGCCACGTCGACCATGATGTCGCCACCCCCACAGGCCACGTCCAAAAGCCGCAGAGGCTTTTCCATTCCTCGGGCGCGGCGCTCCCGGCTCAAGCTCAGTACGTCGTGCCACACCCGTGCTGCCACCCCGGAAATCCGGTTCACCCGCGCCAGCGCCTGGAGGGCCTGGACGTGTTGTGCAGGTTCCAGCCCCGGCGCGTCCATGAGCTCGGGCTCACAATGCCGGGCGCCCAGGTCGGGCAGGATCATCAGGACCACATGAGTCTCCGTTCCGGACTTCGTCGGCCCTGTATGATGAGGACCGGGAATGCACCGTCTGCGCAAACGTCCCGTCGAAACCGGTGAAGGAGTACGAGATCGGGATCGGTGTCGCGGCCGGCTCCTTTTTCCGAGCGGTGCTTATCCGAAGGGGAGTCTGTGGTTCCCATGTCCCGCTAAATCGCCTCCCTAGGGAGCGTGTGGCGAGAGTCGGCTCATCAGCGTCCCCACCGCCAACACGGTCAGCGCCCCTACCACGTTGTAGTACAGATACGAGATGTCTGTGGTGACCGACACTACGAACACCGCCAGCATGCCGGCAAGCAACCCCATGAAGGCTCCATTTCCGTCGGCCTTCTTGACCATGAACGCCAACAGGAAGACACCGAGAAGGGAGCCATAGAAGAACGAACCCACCTGATTCACGGCCTCGAGCAGCGACCCCAGCCGACCCGCGTAAAGCGCCACGGCACACGCGAACAGCCCCCAGAAGAAGGTCGCGATGCGGGACACGGTAAGGTAATGCGCGTCGCTGGCTCCCGTTCGGAAGTACCTTCGGTAAAAATCGATGACGGTCGCACTCGAAAGCGCGGTGAGCTCCGAATCGAGCGATGACATCGCCGCCGCAAAAATCACGGCGATCATCAGGCCGAGTATGCCGGCAGGCACGTAACGGACCAGATACGACGGGAACACATAATTTACGTCGTTCGACGACACCCCCCGCACGTCCGAAACGATCGCCTTGGCGTCCTGGCGCAGGCCGCGCAATTGCCCGTCATACTGCCCGATCCTCTGTTGCAACCCGCTGAGGTCTTCCCCATCACGCCTGGCGTCGAGCAGCTCCAGGGTAGCCGTACGGCGGAGCGAGTGGACGTCACCGTGCTCCAACTCGAGCAGCCGGAACTCCTCGCCGCGCTCGCTCTCGTGCACCATCGTGACTTCTGCCGAGTTGAAGAGCAGTGGCGGACGCTCGAAATGATAGAAAACGAACAGTAGAACGCCGATCGAGAGAATGGCGAACTGCATCGGAAGCTTGAGGAAGGCGTTGAATATCAGCGACAGCCGGCTGGAACGCAGGGACTTGGCGGTCAGATAGCGCTGTACCTGGCTTTGATCGGTGCCGAAGTACGCGAGCGCCAGAAAGAAACCCCCGATCATCCCCGACCAGATCGTATAGGTGTTGGTCGGATCCCAGGACCAGTCGATGCTGGACCACATATCTTGGATGCCACCGATGTAGACCACGTCGCCCACGCCCACCTCGGCCGGTAGCGTGCCGAACAGAATGACCAGGGCCGCGGCGATGCCCACGAACATCATCAACATCTGAATCACGTCGGTCCAGATGACCGCCGTGATTCCACCGGCCATCGTGTACAGGATCGTGATGGCGCCCATGATGAGGATCGTGATCCGCTCGTCCCATCCCATGATCACCGACAGCACGATGGCCGGAGCGTACAGCACGATCCCTGCCGCCAGGCCCCGGGAAACGAGGAACAAGAGGCTGGTCAGTGAGCGTGTCTTCGCGTCGAAGCGGGTCTCCAGGTATTCGTACGCCGTAAAGATCTTGGCACGGTAGAAGAACGGAACGAATACCACGCACAGCAGGATCATCACGATCGGCTGGGGCAGGTAGACCTGGATGAACTCCATCCCGTCGTCGAACGCCTGCCCAGTGGTTCCGATGAAGGTGATCGCGCTGGCCTGGGTCGCCATGACCGAAAGACCGATCGCGCCCCAGGGAAGCCGTCGGTTGGCGAGGAAATACCCCTCGACCCCGACATTCTTGCGGCTCTGCCAGAGGGCGAAACCGACTACGACGCCGAAGTAGACGGCGAAGACCGCCCAGTCGAGTCCGCTCACGCAGCGTAGCCGTTCACGGCAGGCTGTAGTCGAACGTGACGGTGAAGACGTGCAGAAGGACGATCGCTAGAATCGTGTAGACGACCACCGACCCATAGACCCAGCCCCAACTCGGAAAGGGACCGATAGCTCCGTTCTCGTCCTCGGGTTCGCCTACAGGACCCTCCGAGTCCACGTCGCCCACCGATCGACCCTCCGTGTCACTCACCGCTCACCGGCGCGCCTGATGCGTGTTCCAGTCCTCGGCGGTCAGCGACACCAGATTGGCGAACAGTCGATGCGCGCCGGGTACCCCCGCCGGGAGCTGCCGGAAGAACGCGAGGGCCACGTACACGTACAGACCTCGACCGACGGACGCCACCAAAAGGGAGCCGCGCGTGGGCGCCTCACCCGGGTCATTGAACTCCAGTAGTGGCGTGAATCGGTCGTCCCATTCGGCCAGGAAGTAGAGACCGCGCTCCTGTACCCACCCCTCGAAGTCCGTTTCGACAATACGATTGGGCGTAGAGAATACGGGAGACTCGCGGTCCAAGAAGTTAACCGGAGAGTTCTCATCGGTGACCCGAGGCGCCCCCCGCCCGCGCCCCATGCTCACCGGGTACGGAGCGAAGCCCCCCCGGGGGTATTCGTACTTGTTGTACTGGACGATCACCGTGCCACCGGCCTCGGCGAACGCGAGGATCCGATCGTTCACGGCTGCGACGTCCGGGCGGGTCTCGTAGACGCGGATGCCCAGCACCAGGACGTCGTACCCGGAGAAGTCCCCCTCGCGGACCCGATCCGGGCCCACCTCCTCCACGGCCGCACCGAGCTGTCGCAAGGCCTCGAGGCCGTAGTCCCCGGATCCCATGATATAACCGACCCGAACACCCTCCCGCATTCGGACCGGGAACACCGAGGCACGTACCTCGGCCGGGCGCAGGTACAGCGTCCGTTCCACGTGAGGGTAGTCGATGATGTCGACGTGCTCGTCGAAGCGCGCGCCGTCATCCCGCGTGGCCACGGCACGGAATACGTGCTCACCGGCGTCCACCGGACCCGTGGGGCGCACGTCGAAGGTGAATCCGCGGCTCACCCCTTCGCCCCGTAAATCGAACCGGAGACTCGAAGGAGTGACCTCCCACCCGTCGGGAACCTCGAACGAGAGTTCCCCTGAAGAGCCCGACGCTGATTCGTTTTGCAGAAACACCGTCACGGGTCGAGACTCGAGGGACCCCTCGGGCCAAGCCATCGAAGCCGGCTCGATCGCGACCGAGAGAGCTGGCGTGGCGAGAACCGGCTCCCGGTATTCTCCGAGCTCCCTGTCCACGCCCACGTACTCCGCGTGGTCCCCCCAGACCACGTGAACGGGTTGGTCCAGCTCTGGGATGTGAATGTCGAATTCCCCGACCGCCCGCAGCAGTGGACGCGCGTTTCTGGGCAGCCCCTCGGACGCCGGATCCCCCGTCCATCGGTACAGATCCCCGTCGCGCGGGGCTTCGAGATAGTACAGGCGCGAAGTGGCGAGACTCTCGCGGAGCCGAATCCGGTAGCTCCAGCGAGCGAGCTCACCCGGCTCCAGGGTCTGAGGCGCTTCGGTCTGGCCCTCGACAGCGAGAAATTCAGCCGGAAGACCCACGTCCTGCTCACCCCCCGCACTCCGAAGCACCGCTCCCTCGATGCGGAACGGGCCGCCATTCCAGAGCCGGACGTCCAGCGTCACATCTTCGCCTGCTACCACGAGATCGTCCCCCGCCCGAACGTCGATCACCACGGAGGCCGCGTTCAGAAGGGCGGACCGCACCAGCCCAGCTCGCACGGCGAGGGCCTCAGCAAGGGGGGCGGCGGAGTCACCGATTCCGCGCAAGAGCCCGAACGTGGACTCCAGCCTCAGGTAGGCCCGTCCCAGGGGGGCAGCGGCGCGGCTGGGGTGGACGGCGTCGAGAGACGCGCCCGCCTCGTGAATCGCGCTTCGATACGCAGTAATGGCGCTCTGAACCCCCGGTACGGCCCTCGCGGGTAGGCGATCCGCAAGGCCGGCAAGCGTGGTGTCGATCCCTGCAAAGATACCGCGGTCATCGTCGAGCCCGCCGACATGACTTCGCACGAGGCGAAGGCCCGAGGTGCGGTCGCCAAGCGCCTGGGCGGCGCCCATTTCCTGTGAGCGGTGTTTGCTTCGGCTCTCCATCGCGAGTTGATGGTAGGAGCGGCCTAGAAGGGGGTCGAACGTACCCGTCTGAATGTTCAACGGCGCCTCCCCGGATCCGGGGCCACGAGAACGGACCGAGTGATAGAGCTTTTCGGCCCTCCATGGCCTCGCCGCGTTTCCCGTCAGATCCGCGAAACGGAAGGGATCGGCCGCCGCATCGAACGCCTCGTTGGCCAAGATCCCGCTCGCCTGGTGCTGCCCATGCCCGTCGCGAGGTGTACCGGCCCAGACCGATATGATCACCTGGGGCCGGAAGGTACGGATCACCGTCACCACGTCCCTGAGGATCTCTTCCCTCGGCCAATGCGCGAACGCCTCGGCCGCACTCTTGGAGAAGCCATAGTCGAACGCGCGGGTGAAGAACTGTCGTCCACCGTCCAGCTCGCGGGCGGCCTCGAGCTCTCCCGTACGAATGATGCCGAGACGCTCGCCCAATTCCGGCCCGATGATATTTTGCCCGCCGTCTCCCCGCGTAAGCGAAAGGTAGGCCGTCTCGGCCCCCATACCCCGGGCGAGGGTCGCTAGAAGGCTGGAGTCCTCATCATCCGGGTGCGCCCCGATCATCAGGACTCGCTTCACGCCGTCTACCTGACGAAGCGCGAGTCCTACCTCCACGACGCTACTTCCCTGGGGTCCGATCTGGGCCGAAAGGGGCGCGGCCACAAACAAACCGACCACCCACGCAAACCTTCTACCTGTCGTCGTCATGGACCGAACGTACCTCCAACACCGAAGACGGAAAAACTCCGGCACACCCGCGAGCGTGCACGAAGTCTACTCATTCGCTTGTCCGAAGTTCAAAGCCGCCGATATGTTGGGGCCGAAAATGGGATCTTACCAGGCCCCCAACCTTTCCTGTGTCCGCCTTCTGACAAGAGAGCGTCATCGATGAGCCAGCCCCGCGAACAATGGAGTTCCAATATGGGCTTCATCCTGGCGGCGACCGGTAGCGCCATCGGGTTGGGTAACCTGTGGAAATTCCCCTTCATCACGTGGGAGAACGGGGGCGGCGCATTCGTACTGATCTATCTCATGTGCATCGTGGGGGTCGGCCTGCCCATCATGATGGCCGAGCTCCTGATCGGCCGGAAGACGCAGAAGAGCCCGGTGGGTGCTCTGAAAGAGGCGATGGGACCCTGGTGGGGTTGGGTGGGCGCCTGGGGCGTCATGGCGGGCTTCATCATCCTCAGCTACTACTCGGTCGTGGCCGGCTGGTCGCTCTTCTACTTCGTAAAAACCGTCGGGTGGAGTCTCGGCGGCTTCCCGGCGGACCTGCAGACTGGAGAGCTCTTTACGGACGTGATCGGAAACGGAGGCCTCCAGTTCCTCCTCTCGGGGCTCTTCATGGCGGCCACGGTGGGGATCGTGTACTTCGGGGTGCACGGTGGGATCGAGCGCGTGGCCCGTATCTTCCTCCCGATCCTGTTCGTTATCCTGCTCCTGCTCCTCGCCAGTGCGCTCACGATGGAGGGCGCAGGCGAGGCGCTCGCCTTCATCTTCCGCCCGAACTTCAGCGAGTTGGAGCCCCGGAGCGTCCTGGAGGCGCTCGGCCACTCGTTCTTTACCCTGTCTCTCGGGATGGGGGCGATGATCACCTACGGCTCGTACGTGGCAAGGAATCGGTCGATCGTGAGCGCCGCAGGCACGATCGTTCTTCTCGATACGGTGATCGCGCTGTTCGCCACGATCATCATGTTCTCCGTGATCTTCACCGTTCCGGGCATGAGCGAGCAGGTGGGTCGGAGCGCGGCCGGGATGCTCTTCATCTCGCTGCCCGAGCTCTTCTACAACGTCGTGCCCTTCGGAGCAGTTCTGGGGCCCCTCTTTTATGTCCTGGTGGCGCTCGCCGCACTCACGTCCACGATCTCGCTACTCGAGGTCGTCGTGAGCTATTTCATCGACGAGCGAAACATGCCCCGGCCCAAGGCGACGCTTTTGAGCGGCGCCGCGATCTTCGTCTTCACCGTGCTCTCGGCGCTCTCCTTCGGCGCGCTGCCGGCTCTGTCCAATTTCGAGATCTTCGAGGGGAAAGCGGGTGTCTTCTCCACACTCGACCACTTCGCCTCGAACTGGGCGCTGCCGCTCGGTGGGCTGCTGATCACGCTGGGCGCAGGGTGGTTCATGACCCGTGAGGCGACCGAGGGAGAGTTGGTGGACGAAACTACGCCCCGATGGTTCCGCTACGGCGCGTGGCGGTTCTTCATGCGTTATGTGGCGCCAGTCGCGGTAGCTGCGATCCTGATCGCGGTGATCTTCTTCGGGATGGACTTCTCGTAAGAGACGACGCACGCATGCGACCCGCCTGACACGGCATCCGGAACACCACGCGCCGAGCGTAATATCTCCAGAGGCATTGGGATCCCAATGCTGACCTATGCCTTCCCTCGAAAGGGACGGCGTGAGCCATGAAGCATCCACTCAGACAGGAGAGCGCACCATGAAGCGTACTTCGTCATTAACGAGCCTTTGCGTGGGCCTACTCGTCACGCTGGGGGCGTGCGGCGGCAACGAGTACCAGCTGATCTTCGCGATCGACGCGAGCTTCCAGGGTCCTCACCCGGACCACGACATCGCCGTGGCCGTGGTCCGCACCAGCGACGGCGCTGTGCTGGATGAGCAGCTCGGCACCGTGTCGGGTACTGCGGACCCCGCATTCACTTTCACATGGTTGGATATCTTGGATGAAGACGAGGCCTACGAGATCCACTACTGGATCGACTCAAACTTCGGCGGTGGGACTCTGGGGGTCTGCGACTTCCCGGAAGATCACCAATGGAGCGTGGCCGTCGCAGCGGTTGCGGGAGACGTCACCATCACCGAGGCTCACGACGGCGGCACCATCTCCGACGTCTGCTCGACGTTTGCGTCGTAATGACGTAGTCGCATCGCCCAAGCAGAAATTTGGGTGACACGGGGCCCCGCCGGTTTTCCGGTGGGGCCCCGTTGTCTGAAGCGTTGCCCAGGGAGTGCTCGACCGGTATTGAATGACCTGTGAAGACGCTCGTCATGCGCCTCAAGAAGCTGGCCCTCCGCCCACTCTGGATGGAGACCATAGCCTACAAGGCTCGCCGCCGTGTACAGCTTCTCCTGAGCATGCCTTTCGTCCTCTTGGCGGGAGTGACGTGGGGTTGGTTCGCCGCGCCGTCCATCGGAGAAGGGTCAGGGCTCTTTTGGAGCCTGATGGGGGCCGCAGGCTTCGGACTTTTCTTCTACCTGGAGCAGAAGTTGCTCCCGGTCGTGGCGGCAATGGCCGACCGTATCGGGCTCGGCGCCGTGGCCGCGCTGGCCTGGGAGGTGGGCGTAGTCGGCGGTCTCATTTTTCTCTTCACCAGTGTCCTGGGCGCACCGATGGTCCCCGCGGTGGCTCTCGCCTTTGGCGCGGGAGTGATCTACACCCTGGGGATCGAGTACGTCATCTTTGGTTCAGGCGCGGAATTCCTTGCGAACTTCTTGGGCCTAGGTCGTGGCTGGCACGGGCCCAGGAGGCCGGACTATTCCCACGCCGAGGCGTTGGAGAAACGAGGAGACCTCGACGGTGCGGTGGAGGTTTACAAAGAGGGCATCTGGACGAACCGGCGGGATCCGCTGGCTTACGTTCAGCTGGCGAGTCTCCGGAGTCGCATGGGGCTTTACCAAGAAGCGATCGACATCCTACGCAGGGCCTTGGGAGTGGCACGGTTCAGTAGCCATGGCGAGGCTCTGGCGGTGAGGGAGATCCATGAGATCTCCTCGACGCATCTGGGAGACTCCGCGAGGGCCGCTCCCGATCTCGCCCGATACCTGGAACGCCAACCCGAGGGCGAACACGGGGAATGGGCCCGCCGGGAGCTCGACCACATCAAAGAGCGCATCCGCGAGGACGGCTGACTGTCCCCTTTTCAGCTGATCGTCCCCTTACCGGACTAGCCCTCCACCCGGATACCGCTCCCGCTGAAGGTAGTGGTTAGCTGCCTGCGCGCACCGCGCTACCGTCCATGAAGAATTGTCCACCGAAGTCGAACTCGACTATTAGATCCTCACCGTCGGGCTCCAGAGTCACCGACACGGAAATCAGCTGCCCCTGGGTGTCGAGCTCGTAGCTCAGCACGAGGTCGTCGCCGGACCGGGTGATGTCGGTTACCTCCACCACGCCTTGTTCGGGTAATGCTACGCTGGCCGCAACCTTACCTCCTTGGTCCTCGATCTTGAGATTGACATCGAACGCACCGAAATCCGACTCCACGGAGACGATCCAGTCCCCGAGGAATGCCTCGGCCTCGGAGGCGTCGAGGTCGGATTGGGCGGACACGACCCGCGGGGAAAAAACGACTCCTAACAGGGCCGCGGCCACCGCTAGGCGACGCACATGGAGCAGTGTGGTTTTCATTCTCTGTCCTCCGTTTTGGGGAACGCTAAGCAGCCGAGATTTCGGGGCTCTCACCGACCGGTGAGGGGACCGCCCACTGCACGGTTGCTCCCTTTTCGACCCTGGCATAGCCTTCTGCATCTTGCGGGCACGGCATCGGTCTATCGTAGGCCCAACAGCGTGGGCCCCGGACGTCAGCATGCCGGAGTCGAAAGAAACCCCAATCACGATGTTCGTCAAACAGATGAGGGAGACCCTCGAGAGGGAGGGGTAAGCGTAGGCCAATGACCGACCACCGGCCCATCATCCTCTTCGACGGTGTCTGCAACCTCTGCAATTCGGCGGTCCAGTGGGTCATCGAGCGCGACAAGGAAGGGCGATTCCGTTTTGCCACCCTCCAGTCGGAGGCTGCCCGTCGTGAACTGGAGACGGTCATTGGGACGGACGAGATCGACGCGCTTCCCGACAGCATCGTCCTCCTGGACTCCGATGGCGTACACGTCCGCTCGGAGGCGGCTTTGCGAATCGCACGCGCGCTGGGATTCCCGTCCGCGCTCCTCGGCGTGGGCGTGGTGTTACCTCGTCCGATCCGCGACGCGATCTATGGCTGGATCGCTCGCAACCGCTATCGGTGGTTCGGGCGGCGAGACACCTGTATGACGCCGACACCCGATCTCACGGCGCGCTTCCTGGACGCCGGCGAGCCCCGTCCACCCACCGATGGTACGGCCTAACCCTCGGCTCCCGATCGCTACAGAATGACTCGGGCCTCCTCCATCGCCTGCATCCCGAACTCCAAGACGAGCGTGCCGAGCAAAAACAATCCGGCAATTCCTTGCCGGATCCGATGGTCGCTACTGGACTCGAACCAGTGACCCCTACGATGTGAACGTAGTGCTCTACCAACTGAGCTAAGCGACCTGTTTCATACCCCCACGGGGAATCGAACCCCGGTTTCCTGGCTGAGAACCAGGTGTCCTAGGCCACTAGACGATGGGGGCAAAAGCCCGACTTCTCACGACGAGGGCCGAAAGAATATAAACGAACCAAGGCCGATTCAAGCCCCGGAACGGCCTGGTGTCTCTGGGTTAACTCTACAGATGTCAACCTTTCCACCCTACCTTCGAAGAAGCCTTGAAACTAGATGACCGACGAGCTGAACGACGAATCAATCGAAGGGTGGCTGAAGGGCCGAAAGGGGTGGAAACGGTCGGGGAAGGTCCTCACCAAGAACTTCGATTTCCAATCCTTCCGCGACGCTATCGTGTTCGTAAATCGCGTCGCCAGCCTCGCTGACGAGATGGATCACCACCCGGACATCGACATTCGGTACACCACGGTAGGTCTTTCTCTTACGACCCACAGCGCCGGCGGGATTACGGAGAAGGATCTGAAGCTGGCCGAAAGAGTCGACTTCGCCACCTCGGCGCGCTAACGCCTGCGTTAGGGCCTCGCCTGCGCCGAGCCTTACCCGTTCAGAGCTTCGCCAATCGCCTCGACCAGACAGCCGATACCAAAATCGACCTGTTCATCGCTCGTCACCGCCGGCGGGGCGAGCTCGACGACTTCCCCCTGACCGCCGGCCGGTAAAACCAGAAGCCCCCGGCGCAAGGCTGCCTCGGCCACGCGTGCGCCGAGGCCCGCGGCGGGTCCGCCGGCTTCAGAGGCCAACTCGATCCCGATCAGCAACCCCCGACCGCGAACCTCCCTTACGCCGGCCAGGGGCGCGAGACCTTCCCTCAAGCGGCCAACGATACGCTCACCCAGGTGGAGGCTCCGCGCGACCAGTTTCTCTCCCTCCAGGACTGCGAGGAAGGCGAGCGCCGTCGCACAGGCCAAGGGATGTCCGAGAAACGTACTCGTGTGCAGCGCCTCTCCCCCCGACTCGGGCCAGGCGTCCATGACCTCACGGGATCCGAGGCAGGCACTCAGAGGAAGCCCCCCGCCGAGCGCTTTTCCGAGGCACACGAGATCCGGGAGAACCCCCTCGCGTTCGTATTCAAAAATCACGCCGGTACGGCCCAGGCCCGTGAAGATCTCGTCGAAAATGAGCAGTGAACCATCCGCACGCGTCAGCTCGGCGAGACCGGCGAGGAAACCGGGAGGAGGAATGCGGACACCCGCTCGGCCCTGTACCGGCTCGATGACGACGGCGCCAACAGCTTTTTGGGACTCAGCCCCACCCCCGGGAATACCGCCTGACAACAGCCGTTGGACCTCGGCGAGCGCGACCTCCGACTCCACCTCGGTTCGGGGGAACGGAGCGAACGCCACCCCTCGGTGAACGCGGGCTCGAAAAGGCTCCCTGAAGTCGGGGCGCGCCGTCACGGCGAGGCTCCCGAGGGTGAGCCCGTGGTACCCACCCTCGAACGCGACGATTCCAGGGCGGCCGGTGCTCAGCTCGGCCGTCTTCAGCGCTGCCTCTATCGCCTCCGATCCAGACGAACCGAGCACGGTCCTCGTCTCTTCCCACGGAGCGAGCGCGCTGAGCCGCTCGAGGAGCTCGAGCTTGAGGGCAGGAGGGTGCACGTCTCCCATGCCGTGGATGAGGCGCTCGGATTGCTCGACCAACGCCCGCTCGATCCGAGGGTGGCCGTGACCCGCAAACGAGACGCCGAAGGCCGCCGTAAAATCGACATAGACGTTTCCGTCCACATCACGAACGTTGGCGCCCTTCGCTTCCTCCCAAAAAACCGGAAAGTCCTCGGAAAGGTAGGTGACGTTACGGGACTCAACGGAGCGCAAACGCTCCGCCAACGCCCGTGAGCGCGAGCCGGGAGGTCGCCCCACGAGCGACGGGAGGACCGCGCCGAATTGGGGCGCTGGGTCGGCCACGGAATTACTCCCCTCCGAGTTGGTCCTCGGCGGGCATACCCATGGCGTGGTAGCCCATGTCCACGTGAAGGGTCTCGCCCGTGATCGCCGCACTTAACGGTGAGCAAAGAAAAACGGCTGCGTTTCCCACGTCTTCAGCGGTGTTCACGTCGGGAAGTGGCGAATTCGCCCGGTAGTAATCGATCATACGATCGATCTTGCCGATGGCCTTCGCCGCCCGGCTCGCCAGCGGCCCGGCCGAAATCGTGTTGACCCGGATACCCCAGCGCCGCCCGGCCTCGAAGGCGAGCGTCCGAGTATCATTCTCCAGCGCAGCCTTCGCGGAGCTCATGCCTCCGCCATACCCTGGAATGACACGCTCCCCCGCGAGATAGGTCAGCGAAACGACCGCCCCGCCCTCCCGCATCAAGGGACCGAAGCGCTGGACCATGCTGACCATCGAGAATGCACTCGCGCTCACGGCCTCCAGGTACCCGGCGCGGCTGGTTTCGATGAGCGGCTTCTTGACCTCCGGGCCGTTCGCCAGCGCATGGACCAGAATGTCCAGGCAACCCTCCCCGAGCTCGTCCCTGAGGCTGTCGGCAACCTCCTGGATCGTATAACCCGTGAGGTTCCGGTATCTCTTGTCCTCTCGAATTTCCTCCGGCACATCCTCCGGAGTGTCGAACACCGCATCCATCGGATGGATCTTCTCGAACTCGATCTCACCTCCCCCGGGAAGGCTCAGATCGAATTTTCCCCGCTCCATACTCTTGATGAAAATATTGAGCATGGGCGGCCAGGTGCCGACGCGCACCGACGCGCCGGCCTGAGCGAGCGCTCGCACAATGGCCCAGCCATACCCCTTGTTGTCCCCGACGCCCGCGACGAACGCCCTCTTTCCAGTCAGGTCGAGGGAAAGCATTACGTCCCGCTCCTTGCCTGTTGTTTTGCCCGTGGTTCGGCTTGAACGGCTCGGTTCATCCTATGACAAGACCCATGCGCCCAGAGCCAGATAGGCGCCCAACAAGACGAAACCCTCCCTGCGCCGGATCACCAACCGCGTACGCACGATCGGAACCATCAGAACGGTAATGAACATCATCGCGGGAAACTCGAAACGGAGCACCTCCGGGTTGATGTCCAGTGGCGCGACGATCGCGGTGACTCCCAGTACGCCAGCGATGTTGAAGACGTTCGACCCGAGAATATTTCCCACCGCAATGTCCGCCTGTCGCCTCCATGCGGCCACCGCGCAGGTGGCGAGCTCGGGAAGCGAAGTGCCGATGGATACCAGCGTGACGCCGATCACCAGTTCCGAGATCCCCATCGCCTCCGCGAGCGCGACGGCGGACTCGCGGATGGCAAAGGCCCCCAGCACGAGACCCGCGACGCCCAAGACGATGAAGGCGAGGGCCCTTGTGATCGTCCGGGAAGAAAACCCGCTCGCCTCATCGGGAGATTTCTCTTCCCTGCCTGGCGCTTCCGGGTCCTCCGCTTTGGCCGTGCGCAGAACGAAGGCGAGGTAGGCAACCAGCATCGTCACAAGCGCGAGGCCCTCGAGGCGCCCGATGTGGTGGTTCCAGATCAGGGGGAGGAGCAGTGCCGTAATGACGATCATCACCGGCACCTCTCTCGTCACGATCCGCGCGGAGACATGCAGTGGCCGAACGATCGCGCTGATCCCCAGGACGAGGCCTACATTCGCCAGGTTCGACCCCATCACGTTACCGATGGCCAGATCAGGGTTGCCGCCCAGGGACGCCACGACGGAGATCATGAGCTCGGGCGCCGATGTGCCCATGGACACGACCGTAAGACCCACGACGATCGGGCTCACCCCGAGCGAGGCCGCGAGCCTCGAACTGCCACGGACGAGCCAATCGGCCCCGAAATACAGGACGCCGAGACCCCCGAGGAAGAGCAGGATGTCCTGCGTCACGCGCTCGTCCCTTTCCGCCGGTCGAGCCAAACTTGCATCTGCTTCAGCGTCATCGTGTTGAGTACGTCTCCCTTATTCAACCAGGCCCGCCTCGCCTGATCCACCCCGTACGACATATGGTCCAGCCGCTGGACCGAATGAGCATCGGTACTGATGCAGACTCTCACCCCCAACTCCTTCGCGCGGTGCGCATGCACGTCGTTCAGATCGAGCCGGTGCGGGCTCGCGTTGATTTCAACAGCAACGTTCAGATCCCGCGCCGCCTGTAGGACTTCCTCCATTTCAATCTGAAAAGGCTCCCTTCGGGCGAGAAGGCGCCCGGTGGGGTGGGCCAGGATGTCCACCTGCGGGTGTTGTATCGCCGTGATGACCCGATCCGTCATCGAAACCCGGTCCATATCCATGAGCGAGTGGACGGAGACCACCACCAGATCCAATGCCTCGAGCACCTCGTCGGTCATGTCGAGACTTCCATCACGGAGAATATCTACCTCCAAGCTCTTGAAAATCGTGATCCCGTCCAGCCCTTCTTGAACGCGGGCGATCTCTTCCCACTGATCCGCGGCCCTCTCCGGGGTGATACCACCGACCATGGCCAGCGCCGGACTGTGGTCGCTCATGGCCATATACCGATACCCGCGGGCCCTACACGCCTGGGCCATTTCCTCGACCGAGGCCTTCCCGTCGCTCCAGGTCGAGTGCATGTGGAGATCGCCCTGAATATCTTCCAGGGTCACGAGATCCGGCAGTGAGTCGTCGCGGGCCGCTTCCACCTCGCCCCGGTTCTCACGCAGAACCGGCGGCACCCACGCTAAGTCGAGCACGTCGAAAACGGATTCCTCGGTCCCACCCGCGACGCGTTCCCCCTCTTCCTTGCCCACCTCGTCGGGGTCTACCCCCTCCGGCATTCGAAATACGCCCCACTCGTTTACACGGAGTCCCTGCCGCTGCGCGATCTGGCGAACAGCGACATTGTGCTCCTTGGATCCCGTGAAGTAGTGAAGCGCGGCCCCAAACGAGCGGCCGGGAATCACGCGGAGGTCGACCTCCAGCCCCGAGCGGAGCACCACAGCCCCACGCGTGTCGCCCGCCGCCACGACCCGATCCACCGACCCGAACGCCGTGAAGTGCTCCATGACGGCCGGAGCGGGCAACTCCGCCTGAACGAGCAAGTCGACGTCCCCGATGGTCTCCTTGCGGCGCCGGTAGCTTCCGGCGACTTCGATACGCTCCACGCCCGGACCCTCTCGCATGTGCGCCAGGAGCGGGCCGATCAGCTCGTCCACCTGGGAGATGAGAAACCGGCCGGAGTAACGTCGAAAATCTTCGATGGAGGTGAGGATCTTCTCCACGCTGGTCGCGCCGAACCCCTCGAGGCTCTCGACTCGGCCGTCCTTCAGAGCCTTCTCCAGCTCATCGACGGTCGTGACCCCCAAAGACTCCCATAACTTCTTGGTCTTCTTGGGCCCCACCCCGTCGAGCTTCACGAGCTGTACGAGAGATCTCGGGACCTCGGCCGCCACCTCGGCCAAACGAGCGAGCTCACCGGTC
The DNA here is from genome assembly GCA_022564055.1 of Gemmatimonadota bacterium. Taxonomy (GTDB): domain Bacteria; phylum Gemmatimonadota; class Gemmatimonadetes; order Longimicrobiales; family Gaopeijiaceae; genus UBA822. The sequence continues at coordinate 15,090 of JADFMD010000024.1, read as the reverse complement.
TCGAGGAGCTCGACGATATGGGCGGACATGTCCTTGCCGATGGCGGGCAACTCCGTCAGGTCCTCTTCCGCCTCCACCATGGCCGAGAGGGACCGGGTGAGCCCCAGTACGGTGCGGACCGCGTTGCGATAGGCCCGGATACGAAAAGGATTCGACCCGTTGATCTCCAGCAGATCCCCGAGCTCCTCGAGCACACCCGCAATCTCGATGTTCTCCAAGGCGTCTACAACGCCCCCGCGTACTGGAGCACGCTCATGAAGTCTTCTTCGCTCAGAATCTCGACGCCGAGATCGCGGCCCTTCTGGAGCTTGGACCCGGGGTCCGCTCCCACCACCACGTAGGTCGTCTCGCCGCTCACCGAGCCCACGACCCGTCCGCCGTTGTCCTCGATCAAACGCTTGGCATCGGAGCGAGAGAAGCGCTCGAGCCCCCCGGTGAATACGAACTTCATGCCGGCAAGCCCCTGCCCACCGGCCCGTTCCGGCGGCAACAGAGCGTCCATATGTGCGAGGACCGCCTGGATCCGCTCGCGATTACGTTCGTCGTCGAGGAAGGCCCTGATTTGCTCAGACATGATCGGTCCGATCCCGTCCACCGCTTCGAGTTGCTCCACCGTGGCGTCCTGGATGTTGTCGAAGCTCTGGAACTCCGCGGCAAGCTTTGAGGCAACCGTCGTTCCCACCTCCGGAATCCCGAGGCCATAGAGAAAGCGGGCGAGCCCCACCGTCTTCTTCTCCTCGATCGCTCGGGCGAGGTTCGCCGCAGAGGTTTCGGCGAATCCTTCCAGCGGCTCGAGGTGCACGGCCGTGAGCTCGAATAGATCAGCGAGCTCCTTCACGAGACCACGGTCCACGAGCAGCGTGACCGTCTCCTCTCCCAGTCCCTCGATGTCCAGCCCCGCCCTGGATCCGAAGTGGGTGAGCCCGCGCTTGAGCTGGGCCACGCAACCGAACCGGTTGGGACAGACGGTAAACGGGCCGTTCTCACGAACCGGGGTATCGCAGGCCGGGCAGCGTTCCGGCATCCGGAAGGCGGCCGCACGCTTGCGTCCCTTCTCCGGTACCCGTTCCACGACCTGGGGAATCACGTCCCCGGCACGATGAATCCTGACGAGGTCCCCTTGGCGAATGTCCTTCCGCGCGACCTCTTCCCGATTGTGCAGCGACGCGCGAGAGACGGTGACGCCCCCGACCTCGACGGGCCTCAACAGAGCCACCGGCGTGAGCTTCCCGGTACGACCTACGGAGACCGCGATCTTCTCGATACGTGTGATCTCCTTGCGGGGCTCGAATTTGTAGGCGAGAGCCCAACGGGGGTGGTGCGACGTGGCGCCCAGATCGGCCCGGGCATCGAGGTGGTCGACCTTGATGACCACGCCGTCGATCTCATAATCGAGATCGTTCCGATCCGCAGCATAGGCTTCGTGGTACTCGAGAATTTCCTCGACCGTCTCGACGACCGTTACGCGTTCCGGCGTCTTGAACCCCCATTGATGGAGCGCCCGCACCGCCTCGGAATCCGAGGCCAACTTTGCACCGCGGACCGTGAGGATGTCGTACGCCAAAACGTCGAGCGGCCTCTCGGCGGTCAGGCGGGGGTCGAGTTGCCGGAGGAAGCCCGACGCCGAGTTGCGTGGATTCACATACGGCTCCGAGCCGCGCGCGACCATCCGCTCGTTGAGCGCCTCAAACGCCGAAAGAGGCATGAGTACCTCCCCCCGAACCGCCAGCAGCTCCGGCGCCGGCCGGTCGGCCTCGCGGAGTCGCAGGGGAAGACTCGGAATGGTTCTGATGTTCTCGGTGACGACCTCCCCCACACGGCCGTTCCCGCGGGTCACGGCCCTTACGAACAGACCCTCCTCATACACCAGCTCGATGGAGGCGCCATCCAGCTTCGGCTCGAGAATATATCGGGGCTCGTCCTCGAGTCCCTTTCGCACCCGTTCGTCGAAGCGTCGCACCTCGGCAGGATCCTGGGTCGAATCCAACGACAGCATAGGGACGGTGTGCTCCGCGTTGGCAAACGCACTCTGAGGCTCCGCACCCACCCGCTGGGTCGGGGAGTCCGCCGTGATCAGCTCGGGATGGGAGGCCTCCAGGGCCTGAAGCTCGGCATAGATGCGATCGTACTCCCGATCGTCGATCTCCGGCCGTGACTCCACGTAATACAGGAAGGAATGTCGCCGAAGCTCGCCACGCATCTCCTCCAGGCGTCGAGCCACGTCCTCGGCGTGCGACCCGCCGCCCGAAACAGGGCGAGACCCGGCTTGGGAGGGGGGGGCATCGTCGGCCCTGTCCCGTGGTTTCGTGGTCAAGGAAGCTCCATTCGCCCTTTCGGAGGACACCCCGAATGCGGTTCAAGCCTTGTAACGTGGCGAATAGCAGCGGACCCGTACAGCCCTGGCGAGTCGCGATTCAGGACGGTATATCAGGAGCGCCCAGCCTCACGTTGAGCGGCATTCATACGAGCTCAGCAGGGGTTCCCCCGCGCCCTCTCAGACGGTCGCAGAAATAATGATCGGGAAATGACACCCCTCGATATCGAACGGCTCCGGGCCGAGACGCCGGGCACGCGCAACGTCAATCATCTGAACAACGCCGGGGCGAGCCTCATGCCGGATCCGGTGCGAGAGACCGTTCTCGAGCACCTGGATCTCGAGGCGCGAATTGGAGGCTACGAGGCCGAGGCCGCCCGACACGCCGAGCTGCAATCCGTCTATGACTCGGTCGGCTCGCTCATCGGTGCCGATCCCGATAACGTGGCGATCACCGAGAGCGCGACGGGGGCCTTCATCCGAGCGCTCTCCGCCGTCCCGTTCGCCCCGGGCGACGTCGTCCTTACGACCCGTAACGACTATGTGTCCAACCAGATCATGTTCCTCTCGCTCGCGTCCCGTTTTGGTATCGAGGTCGTGCGAGCGCCGGACGAGCCCTCCGGTGGAGTCAACGTCCGGGCCCTCGAGAAGCTCGCCCACCGACGCCGCCCCAAGCTCATTTCCGTCACGCAGGTTCCGATGACCTCGGGCCTCGTTCAACGCGTAGCGGAAATCGGTGTCATCTGCCGCGAACGTGGGATCCTCTACCTGGTCGACGCGTGTCAGTCCGTGGGCCAGATGCCCGTCGATGTCGAAGACATCGGGTGCGACTTCTTGACCGGGACTTCACGAAAGTTCTTGCGCGGGCCGCGTGGCGTCGGATTCCTGTACGTCTCCGACCGGGCTCTCGAGCTCGGACTGGAGCCGCTTTTTCCCGACCTCCGGGGAGCGGACTGGATCGATGGAGATCTGTACCAACCGGCGCCGGGTGCCCGGCGCTTCGAGAACTTCGAGGCGCCGGTGGCATTGGTGCTGGGAATGGGACGTGCGGCCCAATACGCGCAGGACCTGGGCCTGGAGGCGATTCGGGAGCGTGCCTGGGCCCTCGCGGAATCGTTGCGGGAACGTCTCGGCGAGCTGGGCGGAGTGCAGGTCCAGGACAAGGGGAGGGAGCGTTGCGCGATCGTGACGGTGTCCACCGAAGGACACCAACCCCTGGACCTTCTGCGCGCACTCAGGAAGGAGGGCATCCATACCTCACGCGCCGGGCGAGAGGCCGCCGTCCTCGATTTCGACGACAAGGGTGTGGACCAGGTGCTCCGGATCTCACCCCATTACTACAATACCGAGGAAGAGATCGTCGCTTTCGTCGATGCTCTTTCGCGCCTCATGAATTGACCATGAAGGAAAGTTTGCCCGCCGTCGTACCCTTCAGCACAAGGAGCGAAAAAGGATTGCAACCGGAGGTCGAACGCCAAGTGGTCCGAATGTCCAAGTCGGGGGACCCCCGATCGTACGAGCCATTGGTGCGAGCCTACGAGGGCCCAGGGCTCCGTCTAGCGGTAGGCATGCTCGGCAGCGTCGACGAAGCGAGCTGGTCGCTACGAACGCGGCGTACCCGTGAGCCCCGCGGATACCCCGAAGAGGAAAGTGTCGTGACTGAGAAAATGAGCCACGAAAGCCTCATGCGTTATCTCGACGGAGAGGCCGCCCCCGAGGAGCGTGCCCGAATCGATGCCGCCGTCGCGGAATCGACCGAGCTCCAGAGAGACCTCGTGATTTACCGAACCATGAAGAGCGACCTACAGGCCATGACCTTCGGTCTCGCCAACGATCACTCGGTTTGGGGTGCGGTACATCGGCGGATCACGCGTCCGCTTGGGTGGATTCTACTCTCCGTCGGATTCCTGACTTGGATCGTCTACGGTTCATACCTCTACATCGTCTCCGCGATCGACCCCTGAGAGAAGCTTGCGACCTCCGCGATCGGGCTGGGGATTCTGCTTCTCCTCGGGACCGTTATTTACGAGCGGCGTAAGGAACGGCTCACGGACCCCTACCGAAACGTCTACCGATGATCGTCGTCACCACTGCTGAAATCTCGGGCAAGCGTATCGTGCGTACGCTAGGGCTCGTGAGGGGGAACACGATCCGCGAGCGCCTCACGAGTCGCTCGATATCCCTCCTCGATGAAAAATTGCCGCTGTCCGAAGTCGAACCCATCGGTGTCTCCAAACGCCGGCTGCACGTAGGTGAGCGGAACCCCGGTCCAATTCCGCACCGACTCCCTTCTCATTCGCCCGGCCATGATGGAGAAAACCCTCTGATGAATGGCGACCAAGCCGCCGTCCACAATCGCACGGGCATCGGCCTGTGGGCCGGCGCCCACATCGATCGCGATGATCCGGGTGGCACCCATCTCCGCGGCCTTCCCGAGAGGAAGCATGTCCAAGGCTCCCCCATCGACGAGCATACGCCCCCCCACCTCGCCGGGAGGGAAAAGAACCGGCAGTGCCGCCGATGCATATATGGCTTCGATGAGGGGCGCGTCCGTGTCCCCTCCATGACCAAACCAGACCATCTCACCCGACGCCAAGTCCACCGCGTTGACCATCAACGGGATGTTGAGCTCAAGCCAATTCTCGGTCGGCAGACTGTCTCGGATAAACTGCCGGAGCGTGTCACCCCTGAACATGCTCGGAGATCGAATCCCGTTAACCCATACAGCGCGGCGGCTTACCCTCATTACGTCCCGTCGCCGGAAGCGCCGGGAGCGCTCCTCCATCTCCTCTACGGTGCGCCCTCCGGAAAGGGCGGCCCCCATCATCGCTCCGGTGCTCGTCCCAATGATCCCGGCCACGGGAATCTCGGCCTCCTGGATGGCCTTCCAGGCTCCAACATGCGCGAAACCCTTGGCCGCACCACCACCCATGATGACCCAGATGCGAGAATCGAGCTCTGGCCCTTCTTCTGGCGCATTTTTAGGGTGCGTCACCGCTTGTACCATATATGAGCCATCCCCTGGCTTGACGGTGTGTGGCCGCCAATCTAGCTTTCACCTAATTGAGAATCATTCTCGATAAGGTCCCTCACAGCACCGTTTCCGAACGTATGAGCGATACACCTATCCTTACGATTACTGGCCTTCGTGCCAAGGTTGCGGACGAAGACCTCGAAATCCTCACGGGCTTGGATTTGGAGATTCGACCCGGCGAAGTCCACACCATCATGGGACCCAACGGCTCCGGAAAGAGCACCCTGGCCAAGGTGTTGGCGGGCCATCCGGAGTACGAGGTCACGGAGGGTGAAATCGTCTTCAAGGGCCAGTCCATCCTCGAAATGGAGCCCAATGAGCGTGCTCTCGCCGGAATGTTCCTGGCGTTTCAGTATCCCACGGAAATTCCGGGCGTCTCCATCGCGAATTTCTTGAGGACCGCGTTGCAAGCTCGGCTCGAGGACGGCGAAGAGGTGGACCTCTTCGACTTCCAGGACGAGCTCATGGACCGGATGAAGCTGCTCGACATGGATCCGTCATTCGCCGAACGTCCAGTGAACGATGGATTCAGTGGCGGTGAGAAGAAGCGCAACGAGATCCTCCAGATGGCTGTTCTTCGCCCGTCGCTCGCGCTCATGGACGAAACGGACTCGGGACTCGACATCGACGCTCTCCAGATCGTGGCAAACGGCGTGAACACGCTGCGGGAAGAAAATCCGGAGATGGCGATCCTCCTGATCACGCACTACCAGCGCATGCTCAATTACATCAAGCCGGACGCAGTCCACGTGATGGTGGGCGGGCGTATCGTCCGATCCGGCGGGCCCGAGGTGGCGCTTGAGCTGGAGGAGCAGGGATACGCCGACTGGAAAGAGAAAGAAGAGGAGCAGGAGGAGGTGGTGACCGCATAGCGTGCGTCGCCTGAAGGTGGGAACGAATCGTTGAGTCACCTGTCGGATTTAGCAGGGATAGAAAACCATGCCAGAAAATGAACTAGTCGAAGGACTCGGTCTCGACGAATACCAATACGGATTCGTCGATGAAGAGACGCACGTCTTCCGGACCAGGCCCGGCCTGGACGAGGACATCGTACGGGAAATTTCGGAGCACAAGGATGAGCCCGAGTGGATGCTCGAGTTCCGCCTGAAGGCGCTGAAGATCTATGAGTCGAAGCCGATGCCGACCTGGGGCGGCGACCTCTCGCATCTCGAGGCGACGCTCGACGAGATCTACTTCTATGTGAAGCCGCAGGAGCAGATGGAGCGCTCCTGGGACGACGTTCCGGACACCATCAAGAACACGTTCGAGCGTTTGGGCATCCCCGAGGCGGAGCAGAAACTCCTGTCCGGCGTCGGCGCGCAGTATGAGTCCGAGATGGTGTACCACTCCCTCAAGGAGGAGTGGTCTTCCAAGGGCGTGATCTTCGATTCGATCGAAGACGGGCTCAAGAACCACCCGGACCTCTTCCGGGAGCACTTCGCGACCATCATTCCCGCGGCCGACAACAAGTTCGCCGCGCTCAACTCGGCCGTCTGGTCGGGGGGATCGTTCCTCTACATTCCGAAGGGAGTGCAGCTCGATACCCCCCTTCAGGCATACTTCCGGGTCAACCAGGAGCGCATGGGGCAGTTCGAGCGCACGCTGATCATTCTGGATGAGGGCGCTCAGGCTCACTACATCGAGGGCTGCACGGCGCCGGTCTACTCCACCGATTCATTCCACTCGGGTGTGATCGAGATCGTCCTGAAGAAGGACTCGAGATTCCGGTACACGACCATCCAGAACTGGTCGAACAACATGTACAACCTCGTGACTCAACGCGCCGTGGTGAACGAAAACGCGACCATGGAATGGCTCGACGGCAACCTCGGCTCAAAGCTTACGATGAAGTATCCATCGTGCTACCTCGTGGGTGAGGGTGCCCACGGAGAGATCATGTCCATCGCGTACGCGAGCGACGGCCAGCACCAGGACACCGGGGGCAAGGTCGTTCACGTGGCCCCGAACACGACGTCCTCGATCACCTCGAAGTCGATCTCGAAGGGCACTGGCCGGTCGTCGTACCGTGGCCTCTGCAAGGTTTACGAGGGTGCGTACAACGCGCGGTCCAACGTCGAGTGCGATGCGCTTCTCATCAACTCCACCTCGCGCACGGATACCTATCCGTATATCGAGATCGAAGGGAAGCGGGCCACGATAGGGCACGAAGCGACCGTCTCCAAGATCGGCGATACTCAGCTCTTCTACCTCATGAGCCGAGGCCTGACCAAAGAGGAGGCCATGTCCCTGATCGTGCGCGGATTTATCGAGCCGATCGCGAAGCAGCTCCCGCTCGAGTACGCCGTCGAGCTCAACCGCCTCATCGAGCTCGAAATGGAGGGATCGGTCGGCTGATGTCCAACCCTGCTCAAGCGGTGGAGGCGTCGAGCGCGGAGGAGGAGCCGAGCGCGGAGGAGGACACACCCAGCTCCTTGGACGGGGGTGCGGTCGAGAGGCTCAGCGAGGGTGCCCCCTCGTGGCTGAGTGAGCGCAGGCAACACGCGTGGTCGGTGTTCGAAGACACGCCCCTGCCTAGCACGCGGTCGGAAGAGTGGCGGTACACCGATGTCTCCCGCCTGTTGAAGTTCGCCGACCTCCGGGTCGCGCCCGACGGAGCGTCGGGCGAAGAAGGCACCCGCCCCGCGGGGCTCACGGCTGCCATGGACGAGGACGAGGCCGCCGCCGGTCACACCGTGGTGGTCGACGGGAGCGTCGTCCACGTCGATCTCGATCCAGCGCTCGAGCAGCAAGGGGTAATTCTCACCTCGCTGCGTGCCGCCGTGCACGAACACGGCGATCTTCTCGAAGAATGGCTCGGCACCGAGATCTTGCCGCCCGAGGACGGCAAATTCCAGGCGCTCAACGCCGCGCTCTGGTCGGACGGCGTGCTCCTCTACGTTCCCCCGAACGTGAAGCTCGACCTCCCGATCCGGACCACGCGCTGGATCTCGCACAGCGGTTCGGCGGTCTTCACGCGCACCTTGATCGTGGCCGAGCCGGGAAGCCAGGTCTCGTACGTCGAGGAGTTGCTCTCCGAGGACTTCGACCAGCGCACGCTCGCTTCGTCCGCCGTGGAGATCATCGCGCGCGACGGAGCCCAGGTTCAATACGTCTGCATCCAAAGGCTGGGCCGGGGCGTCTTCTGTCAGTCGGCACAGCGGACGCTCGCCCATCGGGACTCCAAGCTCGACACCTTGAACGTGAGTCTCGGTGCTTCGGTCACCCGCCTCGACCTCAACGCTCGACTTCTCGGGCCCGGCGCGCACAGTGAACTGCTCGGCCTCTACTTCGGGGACGAGGATCAGCACTTCGACCACTGCACCAGCCAGGACCACATCGCCCCCGACACCGGAAGCGACCTCCTCTACAAGGGCGCGCTCGATGACCGTGCCCAGTCAGCATTCCGGGGGATGATTCGGGTACATCGCGGCGCTCAGCGGACCGACGCGTACCAGACCAACCGGAATCTGCTGCTTTCAGACGACTGTCGAGCCAACTCCCTCCCGAACCTCGAAATCGAGGCCGACGACGTGAAGTGCTCACACGGGGCCACGGTCGGCCAGCTCGATTCCGAGGCGCTCTTCTATCTTCTGAGCCGAGGGCTGAGCCGGCACCAAGCCGAGCGTCTGGTCGTATTGGGCTTTCTCGGTGAGGTCATGGCCCGGCTGCCACTCGGCGGGGTCGTAAAGAAGGTGACACGCGCGATCGAGCGAAAGCTCAAGAATGGCTGATGAAGGGGAAGGCGTCAGCGGCGATTGGGTGAAGGTCGCGGACCTCGATGAATGCCCGCCGGGCAGCCTCCTGGATCTCGAAGCCGGAGAGGAAAGGATCGTCCTGGCAAACGTGGACGGCGATCTTTACGCCCTCCAGAATCGTTGCTCGCATCAGGATCTACCGCTCTCCGACGGAGAGCTGGATGGTGATCAATTGGAGTGCCTGTACCACGGAGCCAGGTTCGACTTGTGCACCGGCAAGGCCATGGGGCTTCCGGCCATCACGCCCGTACCTACGTACGCCGTCGAGCTCCGCGGCCAAGACATCTATGTCAAGATTTAGCGTGGTCCGCCAGGACTAGCCCGGTCCGCTAAGAGAGGGCTGAACTGACATGCCTGCCACATCTTCTCGACTCGATCAGACAGCCTTGAGGGCGCAGTTCCCGACCCTTGCCCAGGAGGTCGGCGGGTATCCGCTCGTCTACCTGGACAATGCCGCCACCTCGCAGAAGCCCCGATACGTGCTGGATGTCCTCGCGGCGTATTACGAGCACGACAACGCCAACGTGCACCGCGGCATCCATGAGCTGAGCCGCCGAGCCACCGTCGCCTTCGAAGACGCGCGGGCGAAGCTGGCAAACTTCATCGGAGCGGCGGACTCGGCCGAGTTGGTGTGGACTCGCGGTACCACGGAGGCCATAAATCTGGTGGCGCGAAGTTGGGGGCAAGACAACCTCGGCGAGGGCGACGAGATCCTCTTGAGCTCCCTGGAGCATCACTCCAACATCGTCCCGTGGCAGTTGGTGGCCAGCCGCACGGGTGCTCGCCTTCGGTACATCGAGATGGATGAGCAAGGCCGGCTGATCCTCGATGATCTTTCTGAGCTCCTCACCGAACGGACCCGGATGGTCGCCATCTCCCATATCTCCAACGCGTTGGGGACGGTCAATCCGGTACGCGAGATCGTCGAGCAGGCCAAGAAGGTCGGGGCACTCGTGCTCGTCGATGGGGCTCAAGCCGTTCCCCACAGGCGGGTCGACGTGCAGGAGCTCGGCTGTGACTTCTACGCGTTCTCGGGGCACAAGATGTGCGGTCCCACAGGTTCGGGCGCATTGTGGGCCCGCCGATCGCTCCTCGAGTCGATGCCGCCGTACCAAGGCGGGGGCGAGATGATTCGCAACGTCGGCCGCGAGGAAAGCACCTGGGCCGAGATCCCGCACAAGTTCGAGGCCGGCACGCCGAACATCGCGGGTGCCATCGCGCTGGGGGCGGCCGCGGACTTTCTCGACGAGGTCGGCTTCGACGCCATCGCCGAGCACGAAAGAGAGCTGCTCGGCTACGCCCTCGAACGACTCGACGACCTGGGCGGCGTTCGAGTTTACGGGCCCACCGACTTGAACGAACGGTCCGGCGTCATCTCCTTCACCATGGGAGACGCCCACCCCCACGATATCTCGACCATCCTCGACTCCAAGGGAATCGCCATCCGCGCCGGCCATCACTGCGCCCAGCTCGTCATGCAGCACTTCGACATCTCGGCCACCGCGCGCGCGAGCTTCTATCTCTATAACTCCCGGGACGACGTGGACCGTCTCGTCGAGGGGCTCGCCTCCGTAAAGGAAATTTTCGGACCGGCCTGAGAGGCCGTATACTAGGTCTGCCAAGCCCCTTTTTCGTGGTGAACGCATGACGGATGCCCCCCTCATCTCCTTGTATCAGGAGCTCATCCTCGAGCACTACCGCAACCCGCGGAACAAGGGGGAGCTCGCAGAGCACACCGCGGAGGCTCACGTGGCCAATCCCATATGCGGCGATCAGGTCACGGTTTGGATTCGTCTCGACGGGGACCGGATCGAAGAGATCACCTTCGACGGCGACGGATGCGCGATCTCGCAGGCGTCGGTATCGATGATGACGGTCCTGGTCAAAGGGAGGGATCGGAGCGAGGCGATTGGCCTTGCCGACCTCTTCACTGATATGATGCACGGCAGTGAGGAGGCGTCCTCCGATCGCTCCTTGGGAGACCTGCGTGCGCTGCAAGGCGTCTCGAAGTTCCCGGTCCGGATTCGGTGCGCCCTTCTCGCTTTTGATGCGCTGCGTGATGTGCTGGGTAGTGGGCTGGAGGCTGATCCCACCGGGGGATAAGTTCCCAACCGCGAGTCCTAAGGAGGGAGAACAACTCTGATGCCTCGGCCTGAAAGCGCTTCCGCAGTCTACTCGGGCGTCCTACACGATACGCCCGCCGGAGCCATCGCGGTCTGGGTCACCCGCAATGGGGTTCGCCGAATCGGGGGCGTCACGCCCGAGATGATCGAGGAGGGTAACTGGGATCCGGACGCACACCCCACCCTCCGGGTCGCCCTTCATCAGCTCGATCAATATTTCAACCGAAGGAGACAGCGCTTCCATCTTCAGCTCGACTTCTCCGGAGCGACCCCATTCCAGCGGCGCATCTTCGAGCGGCTCACGGAAATTCCCTACGGCCGAATCGTGTCGTATGGGGACATCGCCGACGAGATGGGAGTGGCGGGCGCCGCGCGCGCGGTCGGTCAGGCCGTGGGAGCCAATCCTCTTCCGATCGTCGTTCCATGCCATCGCGTGGTCCGGAGCGACGGAAAGCTCGGAGGCTACTCGGGGGGCCTCCGCCAGAAAGTCGCCCTTCTCGCCATCGAGGGTGTGGCCGTCGACGGGCACCGACCCGGAAGCCGGGTTCATCCGGAATTGCTGCGGCTTTCGCTGTAGGGCGGGCTCATCTGAACGCCTACCCCGACTTCCACGTAGGGCATCACCAGGAAGGGGTACCCACCGGCCTCTTGAGAACGCGGTCCCTCGCTCAGGCCGATTCGAGATCCGTCTGCAGGAAATCCTCGCCTACAAACAGCAACGGCTCACCCGATAGGCGGGCCACGGCATAGGTCAGACAATCGCCGAAGTTCAGGCCCGCGGGATCCTGCCCTTTCCCGAACCGTCGGTACGCCTCCACCGCTTCCCGCCAGTGCACACTCCCGAAGGAGATCTCTTCGATGGCGAGCTCGTCGAGCAATCTCTCCAGCAGACCGGGCGCACCCGCGCCGAGGCGGGCGTGGAGCACGATTCCCGTCTCCGCCAGCGTTGGGCTCCCGGCGGCTACGACAGGTGCTGACAGGATCCGGTCAAGAACGTCCTCATAACCGGTTTCCTGAAACACGATGGCCAGCAATGCCGAAGCATCGACGATCATACGCCGTCCCGCCCCAAGCCAAGGATGCGCTCTCGCTCCTCGCGGCTGGGGGGGCAACCGAGTTGATCCGGAGGGACCTTTGACCAGACTTCCCGTGAGAGAAACCTCTGAATCCGGTCAGCCCGAGCACCCTCGGGCAATCGCACCCGGAGTCGTTGATGTCGCTCGCTCAACGCCTGCCGAACGGCCTCCGTCTTGGACTCACCCGTCAGCGCGGCAACCTCAGCCGCGAGTCGTTCGACCTCAGGATTCTTGATGTTGAGGGCCATCGTGCGCTCCCGGGGGTGTAAATACACCGTAATGGTGTAATTATACCTTTCCGAGTCGACCTTGACCAGTTGCTCGATGGTATAGCTGCGTTCTACGGCTGAAGCACCACCTTCACCGCACCGCTTTTGCGGTGGTGGGCCGCCGCGCGCAGAGCGTCCCGAAACTGGTTCAGGGGATACACGTGGGTGACCATGTCCTGGACCGGCGCGCCCGTCTCGAGCAGAAGCTCATGTGCGATCTCGAAGGTGTGCCGGCGCTCACCCCGCCAGGTCTCCTGCCCGTAGCCGACCGCCCCCCGGATGCGAAGCTCCCGGGCCCAGATGAAGGTGAGGTCGAGCTTCTTGAACTCGGCCACGCACCCGATGACCACGATGCGGCCACGCGGTGAGGCGAAACCGAGAGACTGCGCGATGCTGCTCCGGTTGCCGACGCAGTCGTAGATGAGGGGGAAGCCCCCGCCCGAATAGACTTCGGGGCCCACCACCGGCATGTAGGCGGACGCCCCGGTCTCGATCAACGCCTGTCGCGCTTCGGGACCCGGCGCGACCACGTCGGTGGCGCCCAGGGTCCGGGCCAGCTCCTGCTCGTGGGCCCGCTTGGCCTGCGCGAGTATCGGGCCCTGGAAATCGATGGCCCGGAGGGCCCATATGGTGGCCAGGGCGATGGTGCCGCTACCGATCACCAGGACGGGCTCCTGGTCCCTCGGGGGCGTGCGCAAGACGGCGTGCAGCGCGATGGAGAGCGGCTCGAGCAGCACGGCGGCGTTGTCGGACAACGCATCATCGACGGCAAACACCTGGGACTGGTGGGCGAGAACGGTGTGGCCCCACCCTCCGGGTAGATCGCGGTGATACCCGATGGTGAGGCCCCGCGAGAGCGGCCGGTCCCCGATCAGCGTGACGCCTTCCTCACCCGCCCGTTCACAGGTGCAGTGAAGCCCCTCCGAGCAGGAGGCACACAACTCCTCGGGAGAGTATCCCCTGGTGGTGCACGAGATCATCGGGTCCAGCGTCACCCGCTGGCCCGGCGCCACGCCGGAGACTCGAGCACCGACCGACTTCACCCTCCCCAGAATCTCATGCCCGAGCACCGCCGGGAACGAACCGAAGGGCTCCATCGCCGGGCTCGCGGCGTACGTCAGGTTGCTGATGTCGCTTCCGCAGATCCCACCTGAAATGACCTCGATCTCGACCCAGTCCGGCCCCGGCAACTCCGGCTCCGCGAGCTCGCGCATCTTCACGCCGCTGAGAAAGCCGAAGAAGGCCGAATCCGTGACACGACCGGCCGACTTCGCCAGAAGGAAGTGAGCGACCGAAACGTTGAACGTCACGCCCTTCATGGTTTGGTCATGGTCTGGTCATGGTCCCCTTCGCAGCGTCCGGTTGGTTCTTCGGCCTCACCCTCGATGCGACGGTCCTCGTTGGCATTGCTGGCGTCCGGCGTCCGCCTTCGGTTTGCATTTTCGGGTCCCCGACCGGAAAGCAGTCTAGCTCCCGGAGTTTCGCCTAGCCACAAGACCCCCTCACGGAACCACGGCCGGAGGCGGTAGGTTACAGGGACCATGACCAACCGCACCGCCATCATCGCAGGAGTCCGTACCCCATTCGTCCGGTCCGGAACCGTGTTCAAGGACCTGACCGCGATCGACCTGGGTGTGCTCGCGGTACGTGAGCTCATGGACCGGAGCGGTGTGCGCGGCGAGGACGTGGACCACCTGGTCTACGGAACCGTGGTGCATGACCCGCATGCCCCCAACATCGCCCGCGAAGTGGGACTGGCCACCCTGCCCAAGACCGTGCCGGCGGTCACGGTATCGCGGGCCTGCGCTACCGCCAATCAATCGATCGCCGACGCCGCCAACCTCATCGAGCGGGGCTACGCCGACGTGGTCGTCGCCGGGGGATCCGAATCACTGACGCACATTCCGATCACGATCAAGCAGTCGTTCGCGGAAAAACTGATCGGCATCTCCAAAGCGAAGACCGTCGGTGCGCGTCTCGGTACCCTGGCCTCGATCCGGCCCAGAGACCTGGTACCCAACTTCCCGCAGATCGCCGAGCCCAGCACGGGCGAAAGTATGGGAGAATCGGCCGAACGTATGGCCAAGGAAAACGGCATCAGCCGGGCCGATCAGGACGCGTGGGCGCTGCGGTCGCATCAGCTCGCGGCGGCTGGAACGGCGGACGGAAGGCTCACCGCGGAGATCGGCCCTGTGCACGTGCCACCGCGTTTTGAGACGGTCGTGGAGACCGACAACGGCATCCGGTCCGACACCAGCGAGGAGGCCTTGGCCAAGCTACGCCCAGTGTTCGACCGCAAGCACGGGAGCGTGACGGCGGGTAACGCCTCGCCGCTCACCGACGGGGGCTCGGCGGTCCTGATGATGTCCGAGGAGCGAGCGAAGGCGGACGGCCTCGAGCCGATGGGCTTCGTCCGCAGCTACGCGTTCTCGGGTCTGGACCCCGCGGGCCAACTGCTCCAGGGCCCCGCCTACGCTGCGCCGATGGCGCTCGACCGGGCGGGCATCACCATGGCGTAC
>JADFMD010000113.1 GCA_022564055.1 Gemmatimonadota bacterium | reverse complement strand
GCCATGAGAGCGCTTGCCGCTGAGCTGAGGCAGGAGATCATCGAAGGGGCCGATTTCGAGGACATGCTGGGTCAGCCTGGGGTCGGAGCCGGGTCGGGAGACCTGGGCTGGTTCACGAGGGCGGGGATGCCCGAAGAGTTCTCAGATGCGGCCTTTGCAGCCACCATCGGCGAGCTCACCGAGCCGGTGAGAACCGGGTTCGGGTACCATGTGATCGAAGTGCAAGATCAAACGGAAGACAGTGTTCAGGCCCGGCATATCCTGGTTCCCTTCGCCCGCACCGAGGAGTCCGAGCTCGAGCTCCTCACGCTTGCCGACTCGCTGGAGGCGCTGGGCGAATCACGTACCCTGGCAGACGCTGCTTTGACTCTGAATCTCGGCGTTGAAACCGCCTATCTGAGCACTGAATTCGCCTTCGTGGCCGGAGCCGGACAGGTAGGAGAGGGATCCGACTGGGCCTTCGAGGAAGCCCTGGTTGGGGACGTCAGCCCGGTCCTGGAGACGAGGCAGGCGTTCTATATGCTCGAACTCGCCGAAATCCGGGCCGCTGGGGCGATCTCCCTCGACGACGCTAGGGCGTCCATCGAACAGACGGTGAGGGCCGAGAAGAAGGTGGAACGAGCCAAGGACGAGGGTGCGGAGATCGCCGCCCAGGTTCGGGCGGGGGTAAGCTTGGCGGACATCGCGGAACAAAAAAATCTGGAAATCCAGACTGCCGGGCCGTACGCCCGCCTGGACTTCGTTCCAGGCATCGGGCGGATGAATGCGGCCGTGGGGGCGGGATTCGGCCTGAACATTGGAGAAGTGACCGGTGCGGTGGAAACCAACAACAACGTTTTCATCATCGAGCTGGCCGACTATTTCGCGGCGGACTCCACCGCCTTCGAGGACCAGCGGCTGGTGCTGCGAGATGAGTTGCTCGGCATTGCCCAGCAAAGCCGGCTCCAAAACTGGCTCCAGGGCCTTCGCGAAGTAGCCCGGATTATCGATCGAAGGGATGAGGTCTTGAACACCGATCCGGCGGACACCCAGCAGATACCGGGAGGCTTCGGCTTCTAAAAGACCCGAAGAGCCCCTAGATCGGGGCTTGGCCCCCTACCCCTTCGGGACCTCCTCCTCCTCCGAAACCTCCGCCGCCAGCCCATCCGCCTCAGAGCCATCCGCCTCAGGGCCATCCGCCTCAGAGCCTTCCGCCTCAGAGCCTTCCGCCTCCGCCCCATCCTCGTTCGCGTCCTGTTGGGTGGGGACCCCTCCAGGCTGACTTGCGCCTGAATCATAGGTCGGCGTCGTCGTCAAACGCCTGGGTCCCTCTTCTTTTTCACCGGAGGAATCCGATGGCGAAGGAACCGCATCCCGCGAGGGCTCCTCGCCCACGGCTTTGACCTCTTTTTCGATCTCTTTGATCGAACCCTTGAACTCCCGAATCCCCTTGCCCAAAGACGAACCGATTTCCGGAAGCCGCTTCGCCCCAAAAAGGAGGAGGACCACAAGGAAGATCATGATCATCTCCCACATGCCGAGTCCACCGAGTCCCATGATAAAACCTCCGTTCGACGTCCGTTCCTAAATCAAATCCAGGAGCGCACAATAAAGGCCACAATCGCGATCCCCACTAATGTTAACACATTCAGGCTGAGTATCAGGGGACCGATGGTGAATGCGAAAACTACGAGATCAACGGACAGCGGCCCAACCGAGGCCTCCACCGACATCGTGAGAAAAGTCTTGGCTGGGCTCGCGGGAAGAAACGACTCACAGAGTTGCGTGAGCAACCCACCGAGCAGCAGGCCGAGCACCTGAGTCCATATCAGGCGCTTCATATTCCGGCGGTACGTATCGACTAGCATGCCCTACCGAACGCGGATCTGGGGCATCAATGATCGCGTCCCACGGCGTAGGCCACGGCGTCCCGGAGCGCTTCCACAGCAGCATCCTCCGGTAGGCCGCTGAGTGCCTCCCACGCACGCCCGGCATACAAATCCGCCCGATCGTTCGCGTAATCCAGCCCGCCACGGTCCTGCACGATCTCGATCACACGATCGATGTCTTCGTCGGACGCCTCCACGAGCATGAAGAAATTCCGAATCTCACGCGATTCTCCTTCAGACACGTTCCTCAAGGCGCCTACCAGAGGAAGGGTTACCTTGCGCTCTTTCAGATCCTGCCCCGACGGCTTACCGGTGACGGCCTCTGTTCCGGTGTAGTCCAAAAGATCATCGGCGATCTGGAAGGCCATGCCCAGATGATGCCCAAACCGTGCCAGCGACCTTCGATACTCGTCGGGGCCGGCGAGGGCTCCCATCTCACAAGCAGCCGACATCAACGATGCCGTTTTCGACGCGATGAGCCGATAGTAGTCGGCCTCGGTGAACTCGAGCGCATCGTAGGATGTGAGTTGCCGCATCTCACCGATGCTCATCTCGTTGGCGGCGCTCGCGAGCACCGCTACCGCATCCAACCGTCCGAGCCGTGTGAGCTCCGTGACCGAGCGACTGTATAGGTAGTCCCCCATGATGATCGCGATCTGGTGCGTCCAGAGTGCGTTCACCGTAGGAAGGCCACGCCGCAAGACGCTGTGGTCGACGGCATCGTCATGGACCAGTGTCGCGAGGTGCACCAACTCCACAACGGCGGCGAGCGTAATCGCATCGTCCGGCGGGCTTCCTCCGACCTCATTGCTGAGAAGGAGAAGCGTGGGACGGAAGAGCTTGCCACGCATGAGGAGTAGGTACTCGTTGATCTCCTCGATGAGATCGAAGTCCGAGATGATGATTCGCTTCAATTCGCTCTGGACCCCCTCGAGCCGATCGGCAACGAGGGCTTGCACCGAAGACAGGTTCGGCGGGGAGGTCCTCAGAACCGAGCTCTGAGCGGCTTCCATCACAGGGTCACCGGGTTTGTCATGGACATCGAAGGCGGGGCGGGGAGGCTAACTGCGTAGAGCCCGAAGGCGCTCGGTGACATCCGCAAAGTTGATATCGAGGGCGAAAACTCGGTCGTAATACTCCACCGCAGTGTCCTTGTCGCCGATCGTCTCATGCGCTAGCCCAATGTAGTAGTAGATGCCCACGCGCTCCTCCTCGACCTCGCAGGGGGCGTCGAGCCCGCGGTTGAGGGATCGGAGCGCGGCTTCCGGCTCCTTTTTCTGCAAGAACGTCTGGCCCAGCATTTCATAGGTCCCAAGATGGTCGGAAGTACCTCGAAGCACCACTTGGAACTCACTGATCGCCTCATCCAGAAGCCCCATCTCCATGTAGGCGGTCCCGAGATCATAATGGGCCATGGCATCGTTCGCATCGATGTTTTCCGACACCTTCTCCCGGAACTGCGCCAACATCCTCTCGAAGTCCGCCTGATCGTCACCGGTCGGCTCTTCATACGGCACCACGAAACGAGTCGACTTTTCTTCGGTTCGCACCTCCTCGCCGAGAAGCACGGCACTGAGGTCCACGTAACCCCCGTCCGGGGGCTCCTCCACCGCAGGGCCGGTCGCCGCCTTGGCAGCCGTTTCTTCGGCCGCTTTGGCCATTTCAGCAGCCTTGGCAGCCGTTTCTTCGGCCGCTTTGGTCATTTCAGCAGCCTCGGCAGCCGTTTCTTCGGCCGCTTTGGCCACCTCGGCAGCCTCGGCGGCTTTGGCCTCGGCGGCTTGCTCAGCAGCGCTGCTCGCGGCGGCTTCTGCGGCGCTGGCCGCCGCATCTTCGGCAGCCTTTTCCTTTTCGGCAGCGGCAGCCTCGGCGGCGGACTCGGCAGCAGCAGTCTGGGCCGCAGCATCTTGGGCAGCCTGGGCCGCAGAAGCCGCCGCAGCCTCCTCCGCGGCGCCAGCGGCGGCCTCTTCCGCAGGCTTGGTGTCCTCGTCGTCATCGAAGGACATCAAGGGAAGATCAACCGGACCAATTATCTCTGGCTCAGCGCGGTCTCCGGCTGTTTGCCCGTTCCCCTCACCTCCCGTCTCATTTCCAAAGCCCGCGCCCCGGCTAAAGAATGGGTCCGCAGCAGCTTGCTCCAGGTCCAGTTGGGGATCCAGCTTCCGAACCCTCGCAGCGGCCGCTTCGGCGAGGGTGCCTAAACCCTTGCGCTGCAAGATGCGATAGGCTCCGACATACTGGGTGAGCGCCTCGTCCTCCCGTTGGTTCTGTTCGAGTTGGCCCGCAAGCATCATGCACATCTCATAGTCGTCGGGGGCCAGCCTGACGAACTCTATCAGGGCCCGAAAGGCCTCGTCCATATCCCCGGCCGCCTGCACGCGCTCCGCATAGGTCACGAAACTCGTGCGCGCGTCGGTAATAAAGCCCTGCGCCGCTCGAATCTGCCCCATCTTGAGGTGGATGCTGTTCCGATCAGGGAGGTTGCGCATCACCTTCTTACAGACGGCGACAGCATTATTGGGGAGGCCAGCGTCCATATAGTAGTCCACGGCCCGTTCATAGAACGCCACGGCTTGGGCGGCGCTTCCGACCTTGGTCGCCAAATCCCCTGCGCGGTTGAAGAGCGCGATATCGGGGTTGTCGTCGGCCGACAATTGGTCGATGGCCTGGCTGTAGAGATCCAGAGCCTTCCCCCATTGCTCGTCTTGCTCGAAGCCCCGAGCCTGTTCTTTTAGTTGTTCAATCCTGCTCACAAAGCGGCGCTCACGCTCGCGTCTGACTCATGGCCCGGGTAGACACATATTCTGCCACGCGACGAGAGAGAAGACGGGATTCGCCCGGATGAAGAAGTCTAAATCTGTCTCCAGCCGCCGGGAGCACAAGGGGATCGGGAATCATGCCGATGACCTCGGTCTCGATGACCTGTCCGCCCCCCGCCTCAACAAGCGCTTCGATCGCGTCGAACACATCGTAGGGAGATGTGGCCTCCGGGTCCTCGAGGTTCATGGAGATTTGGAGCCGATCGGCTTGGGGAAGTTCCAACCCCAATGCCCGTAGGTGTTTGAACCCACCCTCGGTCTCACGGAGCCCCTTCGCAATCTCCTTGAGGGCGTCCAGAGACATTCCCTTCACAAAAACGTTCCACGCCAACAAGACACGACGCGCACCGACGCAGGTCGCACCCGCGGTTGGATGGGGTCGGCCCGGCCATTGCGGAGCGGCCAGGTCCGGCTCCCGGCCTGCCGGGAAGCCCTTACGAAGAGCTTCGAACCCACCGCGCCTTATCGAGGCGAGCGATCGGTCGGTGCGTGATGGGGCCCCGCCGCCGGCCGCTTCTCCGTAGAAATAGACGGGGATACCCTCTGCCGCGAGCAGGCCCCCCACCCGTCGCGCACTCTCGGCGGCCGACTTCATGGTCAGGTCGTGCAGCGGCACGAAAGGCAGCACGTCCAGGGCACCGATCCTGGGGTGAATTCCCTCGTGGGTTCGTAGGTCGATTCCCTCAATCGCGAAGCGGGCGGCCGCCAATGAGGCGGCTTCGACCCTCCCGGGATCTCCGATGTAGGTGACGACGGATCGGTGGTGGTCACGGTCCGCCGTCCAATCGATCACCTCGACTCCCTCTCCGGAGATGACCTGGACCAGCTCCTGGATCCACCCGAGATCCCGTCCTTCGCTAAAATTCGGAACTGCTTCGAGCACGGGCACCATACTCACATGATAGGGAGGGTCAAAACCGAAATGCAACGCCCCCGGCAACCGGAGCAACCGGGGGCACGGTGCCGCCAGGGATTTGAGCGTGGGTTTTCAGCGTGAGAACAGGTGGGGATTCCCTCCCTGGAACTGGTAGGCCCAGTCGAAGATCATGAGCGCGGCGCCGGATTGGTCGGTCCCGAGCAACGTCACGCGAACGGCCCCGAAGCGTGCCAAACCGTCACCCTCGAAGACGCGCCACATGTATGTGAACTCGGGCTCGACCGCAATCTCAACGGCGCTGTACCCCGATAACGGTGCGGTCGTCCAGTCCAGGCACTGAGGGTCGGCGGCAACCCCACATTTCAGCTCGGTGGTAAACGCACCCTCCGGGAATACTTCCGCCGAGGGTCCGGGCACCAGCCACCATCCCGATACGTCGGTTTCAAGGCGAAAATGCCTCGCGAGAGACCCGCCGGACACGATCGGATCCACCTGGTCGGAATCCGAAAACCGGAAGCCGGAGGAGTTCGGCTCATCCATGAAGGAATACACGAGCTCGCCCGTGAAATCAGGGCGAGGCGTCCCCTCCACACTTCCGCTCGTGGCACTCTCATGGCCGTAGGTGTCCACGGACGACACCGCATAGCTGGAGGTCACACCATTTTCGGCCAGGGCATCCAGGAAACCCGGCGAGTCCGAATGCCCTAGCAGGACCTGGGTGGCTCCCTGATCGGACACCAGGTAAACCCGATAGGCCGCAAAATCACTGGCTGAGCGGGCATCGTCACCCCAGCGGATGTAGTTGGTGGCGTCCAAAGCCACCACTTCCAGGTCCGTAGGGACGGGGGGGGCCGCAAATGAGGGCACCGAAACCCGGACGGTCCGGTCCGAATCGGTCTCCAGACCCGTATCCGGGTCCAGAGCCGACACGAAGTAGTCGTAACTCACGTTGGCTACGATGTTTGTGTCCGTGTATTCACAGCTTCCCGCGGAGCAGCTCGTCACCTCCGCGATGAGGAAAAACGACGCGTCTCCGACCCGCTTTCCGAAGATCCGAAACGTCTCCTCGTTCCACCCCGTGGCGAGTTCCCAGTACACGGTCACCGCCCGATTGTAGTAAACGGCGTCCAACCCAATGGGGGGGGCGGGGCCATCGACCGGGACAAAAACGGTATGGTCGTTGTCACAAGCCCCCAGGAGCACCACCCCCGTCATTACAAACACACGTTTCCACATGATTCCTATTCCTCGCTGGCGTTGATTGAGACCCATCCCGGATCCTCGGCAGCCTTTCAACCACCACTCAATGCATAAGCGATACCAAACTAGGAATCCGCATGAAACAAGGACTTTCAGCGAGGGGTTTGGGTAGCTTGTCCTCTACAGAGGACGCTCTAGCCGCCATCGGAGACAAGGGAACGGAGGGCGTGCCGGATCGCCGCCGACAGGAGATGGGAGTTGCTAGAAGGGGTTCGTGAGGTCCGTGCTGCGTTGGTCGTAATCGAACTTCAGGTCGCGGTTGTCGCGGAGAGAAACCTCGAACCGGAAGGACCAGTTCCCGGTCGCCGTTTGGCTGTAACTGAAGTTCGCCTGCCAACGGTGCAGGTCTCTGGTCAGGCGAATCGAGTGGTCTGCGAACTCGCCTGTTTCGATGTCGTATGAAGTGCGCCAGACGAGGTCCCAATTTTCCGTCGGTCGGAGACGGAGGCCCATCTGAAGTAGTTGACTCGCCGGCAAGAGCGGGTCACGACTCCGATTGAGGGAGTACGAAAAATTCGCGTTCCACTCCCCGCTGCTTCCCCTCCGTTCGGCCCGCCGAGGGCCCTGGCCGACCACATCGTTCGACCCCGCTCCGGGGATGATCGAAGACTCGTCGGTGGGGCTGAGGTTTCCGATGTTGTCGAGAGTCGGGTCGAGCTCGTCCGGATCCACCAGCGCGCCCGTCGAATCCGCCTCGGCGAGTCGCTCCGCAACGGTTTCTCCGTCATCGCCACCGCCGAACAGACGGCCGAGCATCCGGACGATCCCGGAGTTGGAACTCATCGCAAAGGAAAGATTCAGTTGAGAAAGTATGGGGTCGAAGACTCGATGGTCCTCTCCATTCCGATCCTCGGTGCCGAACAGGTCGTGTTCGATGGAGAGCTGGAGCCCGCGGAGGAAGTCCGAGCTGACCTGGTTTCTGAGACGGGTGGTGGTGAATCCATCCAGCCGGTCACCCTCCTTTCGCGCCTTGACGAAATCGTATGTGACCACACTCGTGTTGAGCGCCAATAAATTGATCACCCTCGACGGGGGGAGCCTTCGCGGACCATTCTCGTCGCGTCGGTCATCCGCGGGAAGCGCGATCGGGGCGTTCAGAGCGTCGAAGAGCGAATCCGCCCTCAGGTCCCGAATCGAGTCGGGCGCCAGGAGGTCCTCCTCCAAATCCAGGCCGAAATCCTCGGGCCCAGCCGCCTCGTCCTCTTCGACTTCTCCACCCTTCGCTTCGAAGGTCTGATTGACGCCGAAAGTGATGACGTTCCTCGCGAACGCGTTCGACACCCCGAAGACCGTCTCCTGGAGGGCCGTGGCCACGGTTTTCGGCACGTAGGAGTAGGAGATCGACGGCGAAAGCTTATGCCGGATCGCCTCGAAACCGGCGAAACCGCCATAGTATCCATAGATGTCGCTCTTCATGCGGGCCCCGAATGAAATACGCCGCGGTCCGGATACGAACTTCGACGCCTCGGCGATCTCGTCGGAGCGCCTGGCCGCCCCCGAAATCTGCAGACTGGGGGTCAACGTGGTGGTGCCAATCAGACGCTGCTGGTAGTTCAGACTCGTGCTCCAGGTAACGTCCGCGGTCGCCAGATCGAAGACGCCCGTGGGTGGCGGCCCCAGCGTGTCTCCAGGAAACGCGATATCGGCCGGAAGGCCGAGGTCGGCGGTTTCCGTGAAGCTCAACGATTGAGACCACGACAAACCACCCAGGTTGATACCGCTGCTTACGCTGGAGGTGGTACGAACCTCGTCGGCCAGAGCCCGTGTGAACGTACCGGGGAGCTGAGGAGCCCGGACGACCGTGCTGCGCCGGTACCTCGCGCTCCCCGACCAGGTCATGTTGTTGTAGAACCGGGCGCGGTTAGGCGGAGCCCTGAACAACGTGATCGTCTTCAGCGATAAGTTCGCGGTGGGAAGCGTCATCTCCACACGGTCGTCGCTCAGGA
>JADFMD010000112.1 GCA_022564055.1 Gemmatimonadota bacterium | reverse complement strand
ACCCCGCCCCCCACTTCGCCCCGCACCCCCCACCGCGATCCGCCCTGCGCGGGCCAGCACACGAGCCAGTTCGCCGGCGATGGAGGGTTCTCCATCCGCAAAGAGCCCCACGCCGCGCAAGCTCCCACTGCTGAGCGGGAGAGAAACTCCTGTGGTCATCCGGCTCACGCCTTCTCCTTCTTCCCATCCACGAAGACCTGGCGCGATTCCAATGAACTCGACGCCCGGAACCAACTCCGCGAGCGCGGTCGCGTGCCCCGCCATGTCGCCGATCAAAGCCACATTCCCCCCACCCTCGGTGAGGCCCAGGAGCGCGGCGACCTCCATCGCCGGCGGAGATTTTGGGGGCTCGAGCTCGGGAGCGTCGTCCCGGATCTTACGGGGCGGGGGCCGCAAATCTGCGAAACCCCCCTCGACGGGAAACCGGTCGCGACAGTTCGGGCACCCCAACGAGCCCTCGATCACCCGCCTATTCTCCAGGCGGTCCGCGATGAGGATCAGGCCGAACCCCGGCCCACAGCGGGGGCAAATCAGCCGGTCCGTAAGCAGGATATGCACGGATGGACGCGGGTCAGTGGTGCTCGATGGCAAGCACAGGGCTCACTGCGAGAGAGGATTGTGATCCGTCATGCAGAGACGCAGAAACTCGTCGCGCGTCATCTGATCCTCGAGAAACGAACCCCGCATGGCGGAGGTGATCGTCTTCGAGTTCTGCTTTTGCACACCCCGCATCATCATGCACAGGTGGTAGGCTTCCACCACGACGCCCACGCCCTCCGGCTCGACCCCTTCCCAGATCGCTTGGGCGATCTGCTCCGTCATCCGCTCCTGCACCTGGAGGCGGCGAGCGTAGACCTCGACCAGGCGGGCGATCTTGGACAGCCCCACGATCTTTTCATTCGGGATGTAGGCGACGTGCACCTTGCCGAAAAAGGGCAGGAGATGGTGCTCGCACAGCGAGTACATCTCGATGTCCTTCACCAGAACCATGTTCCGGTGGCACTCCTCGAAGAGGGCCCCGTTGATGACGTCCTCGAACTTCATCCCATAGCCCTGCGTGAGGAACGCCAGGGATTTCGCCACCCGCTCGGGCGTCCGCTTGAGCCCTTCGCGGTCGGGGTCGTCACCGAGCCGTCGGATCATCTCGGCCACGAGCTCCTCGAAGGTGGCACCCGAGAGATCGCTACTCACCGGAGTACTCCACGTAATGGCGGGGTGTCTCCCAGAGGGTGAGCTTGGCGAGCCTCACACCCTCGGGCAGGCGGTCGACGAGACGGTCCCAGATCGCGATGACGATGTTCTCTGCCGACGCGATGATGCCATCCATCCACGGCACGTCGAGATTCACGTTCTTGTGGTCCATGTCCTCCACGACGCGGGATTCCACGATGGACTTCAAATCCTTGAAGTCCATCACAAACCCCGTGTCCCGGTTCAGGTCCGCCTCGACGGCCACATAGAGCACGTAATCGTGTCCGTGCCAGTTGGGATTGGCGCACGCCCCGAACACCTCGAAGTTGCGCTCGTCGCTCCACTCGGGGTTGAACACGCGGTGCGCCGCGCTGAAGTGGACCTCTCTGGTGATGGTCACCCGGGGCATGGAATCCTTGTTTCTGGGTACTCCCTCAATAGCCTTCAGGGGTTGGGCAGGAGCTACCCTTCCACCCAAAGATTGGTTCATGGTTGCCGATCACGCCAATGGAGGACATCCTGCACCAAGTCAAGAACGCTCGGGGTTCAGGAGGATCGATGACAAGGTTGCGAGCGGGTGTCGGCGGAATGAGCCTGGCACTTCTTCTAGCGGCCTCGGTTGGGGCGCAAGTGACCCCGTTTTCAGACCGGGTCTTCAATGAACAGGTTCTCCGGCGCTCCGGGCAGCCCGTGATTCCTCTCTTCGAGGGGTACTACCCGAATCCCGACGGCACCTACGAGATCTGTTTCGGATATTTCAACCTCAACACCGAAGAGGACGTCGACATCCCGCTCGGCCCGGACAACATGATCGAGCCCGCCGAGTTCGACGGAATGCAGCCGACCCATTTCGACCGTGTGCCCGCGGCGAATTACCGGCGGCGTTTCTGCGTCTTTACGGTGAACGTGCCGGCGGATTTCGGCGAGCGTGAGGTTCGGTGGACCCTCAACACCCACGGCGAGGCGATCACCACGCCGGGCAAGGTGCTCCTTCCATACTTTCTCGACGAGCCCAACTCCGGCGGCAGGGGCATCATCGCGCCCGTGCTACGCTTCGAAGAGGACGGACCCGAGTTCAAGGGCCGTACCGGATTCACGGGAGAGCGTCTCACGGTGGCGGTGGGCGACCCCCTGACCCTGTCCGTCTGGGTCGACCATCCCGATGATCGGAGTTGGGTCGCGTGGACGCTCCATCAAGGCGCCGGGCGTGTCACCTTCGCGGAGTCCGAAATGTGGGTGCCGAAGGCGGAGGGCGTTTCCACGACGACCGCCAGATTCGGTGAGCCCGGAGAGTACTTGATTCGGGTACAAGCGATCGACAGTCCGACGTCCTCGTTCGAGTTCCATTGCTGTTGGACGAACGGTTACATACCGGTTACGGTTGTGCAGTAGGCTGAGCCTATCATCCAGGATGTGCGTCAGGTCATCCGGAGAATTGCGTCAAGTCATCCAGAGAATTGCGTCAGGTAAGGAGCAAATCATGAGAGGAGCCCGTTCACTTCACTCACTCGTCGCGATCTGTGCGATCTCGATGGCGCTCGCGACGGCCCCCGCCGGAGCGCAGGAGGTCACGTTCACGAGGGACGTGGCGCCCATTCTCTATGAGAATTGTGTGGAATGCCACCGAACCGGTTCCTTCGCGCCGATGTCGCTGCTCAACTACGAGACCGCCCGCCGGTACGCGTCGAGAATCAAATTCAGGGTGCAGACGCGCCAAATGCCGCCCTGGCACGTCGATCGGACCGTGGGCATTCAGGACTACGCGAACGATCCCTCCCTGACCGATAGCGAGATCGCCACGATCGTCCAGTGGGTCGACGACGGCGCACTCATGGGTGACGCCAGCGACATGCCCCCGCCCCCCGACCTACCCCAAGGCGGAGCGTGGGTACTCGAGGAGCGCGTCGGCCGTCCCCCGGACATGATCGTCCGGTCGTCCCCGTATGACGTGATCGCCAACGGACAGGACCAGTGGTGGGGCCCGAGCATCGAGTTCGATGCCTTGGACGAGCCGCGATGGATCCAGAGCTACGAGTTCAAGCCGGCCTACCCCATGGGCATGAGGGTCATCCATCATGGTCACGCCAGCCTCCGGTTCGCGGATCAGACCGTCGCGATCGCCCATTACGGGGTCGGGAAGCGTTATGAGACCTTCCCCGAGGGTGTCGGGATGTTGGTCCCCGCCGGAGAGGCTCAAGTGGTCTGGAACCTGCACTACTTTCCGGTTGGAGAACGGGTGGAGAACGACGTGGTCGAGGTGGGTCTCTGGTTCTACCCCGAGGGTGAGGACCCCGAGATCCAAACCCGCGGGGAAGTCCTCATGAGGGTCGACCGGACCAACGGGATGCCCCGGGGCGGCGACATCCTCATCCCACCGTTTGGGAAACAGGTGCTCCAAGGTGTACACGTGCTCCGGCAGCCAACCCTGATCAGCAGCTTCCGGCCCCACATGCACATGCGGGGCAAAGAGATGTCGATGGAGGCCATCTACCCGGACGGTCGCCGGGAGATGCTCGGCAAGGTCTCCGACTATCGGCACATCTGGCAGCTTTCCTATCAGTACGCGGAAGATGCCAGGCCTCTGCTGCCCGCCGGTACGACGCTCCTGTTCACGTCCGTTTTCGACAACAGTGCCGAAAATCCGCTCAATCCCGATCCCACGCAGTGGGTGGTCTTCGGTAGGCGCGGCGTCGACGAGATGTCCCACATGTGGGTGGGCATGACGAACCTCGAGCAAGAAGTCTACGAGCGGATGGTGGCGGAAAGGCAGGAGAGGGAGCACCGGATTGCGGCGCGGGATGACGGCGGGTAAGAAGAGGGCGGTCTATGAGGCGGGTGTGCGGTTCCGAGCCACCCTCGCGTGGCTCGCCTCGGGACTTGCCTTATCTGCGATTCTCCCGCCCACCCAGCTTTCGGCGCAAACACCCGACCTGACCCGCCAGGCCGCCTTTTCGGTGGACCAGGCAGAAGCGGGAGCAGTCGTGTATGAAGCTTCCTGCGCCGGGTGTCACCTTCCGAACCTCGCCGGTGCGTTCGAGGCTCCGGAGCTCGCCGGACCCGATTTTCGTAACACCTGGGGAGCACGCTCGGTATCGGACCTTCTGGAGCTGATGCGTGAGACGATGCCCACCGAAGCCCCCGGTTCGCTGGATGAGGGCCAGTATGTCGCTCTAGCCGCGTTCATCCTTCGCCAGAACGGAGTCGCTCCCACGCAGGCGCGGCTGAGTCTCT
Source organism: Gemmatimonadota bacterium (assembly GCA_022564055.1). Taxonomy (GTDB): domain Bacteria; phylum Gemmatimonadota; class Gemmatimonadetes; order Longimicrobiales; family Gaopeijiaceae; genus UBA822. The sequence goes on along the minus strand of JADFMD010000112.1, from coordinate 4,388 downwards.
CCTCGTCGGGTCGGGTGATCGGCGGGGCGGGGGCTGTGGGCGCAACCGCCGTCGGGGACGTCGCCGGTGGCGTCGAGCCCCCAGTGCGTCCTCCGGTCCCGGGAAGAGTGGGTACGGGACCGACCCCGGGAACGCGGAACTCGATTCCGGAGGTCGCGATCATCACGGAGACGGCCACGGGAATCACGCGCACCTACCGAGCCGCCCGAAACTTCAATCCCGTGTCCGACGCGGATCTGGCGAATCCACCCGATGGCGACTGGCTCCACTGGCGCGGCACACCGGGAGCGCAGGGGTACAGTCCGCTCGATCAAATCAACTCGGACAACGTGCACCGACTGAGCCTGGCCTGGGTGTGGGGCATGGAGCCCGGAACCAGCCAACCCTCGTTCCTGGTCCGTGACGGCGTGATCTTCCTTCCGAATCAAGCCAACGTGATCCAGGCGCTGGACGCCGCGGACGGGACGCTCCTCTGGGAGTATCGACGCGTCTTTCCTGAAGGGTTGGGGATCGGCCGGGGGCACCTGCGGAGCCTCGCCCTGTGGGAGGACCTCGTGTTCGTGGCGACGCTCGACGCCAGCCTCGTGGCTCTCGACGCCCGCACTGGTGTGGTCCGGTGGGAGACCGTGATCGAGGACCCCGAGCTCGGCTACGGCAACAGCTCGGGGCCGATCGTGGCCGACGGAAAGGTCATCAACGGTATCAGCGGCTGCACGCGCCTCAACGAGCAGAGCTGCTTCATCACCGCGCACGACGCCCGAACGGGCCGCGAGCTCTGGCGCACCTATACGGTGGCACGTCCCGGCGAGCCGGGTGGCGACACCTGGGGCGACCTGACCCTCGAGCAGCGCGGCGGGGCGGACGTGTGGATCCCAGGAAGTTGGGATCCCGATCTGGGGCTCGTCTACTTCGGCACCGCCCAGGCCAAACCGTGGGTGGCGGCGAGCCGAGGACTCTCGACCTCCGATGCGACCCTATACGCCAACTCGACGCTGGCCCTGGACGTGGAAGACGGCCACATCGTTTGGTACCGGCAGCACATCCCGGGCGAGACGCTCGACATGGACGAAGCCTTCGAACAGGTCCTGGTCGACGTGGACGGGCAACCGCTTCACCTCTCCATCGGAAAGAGCGGGATCCTGTGGAAGCTCGACCGGCGCGACGGCCGATTCCTGGGGCTCACGGAGACGGTCTACCAGAACGTCTTTTCCGTGGTCGACCGCGAGACCGGTCGGGTTCAGTACCGGGACGACATCCAGGAAGCGAGGATCGGAGACTGGATGTCGGTCTGTCCGTCGACGGCGGGCGGCCACAACTGGCCCTCCACCGCCTACCATCCGGGCGCGGGTGTGCTCATCGCTCCGCTGAGTCAGAGCTGCATGGAGATGTCGGGCCGAGAGGTCCTTCTGGACCCGGGTCGCGGGGGGACGGGAGGCGACCGCGTGTGGTTCCCGATGCCCGGGACGGAAGAACGCTTCGGAAAATTGGCGGCGTACGATGTCCGGACGCTCGATGAGGTCTGGAGCGTCGAACAGAGCGCCCCATTCCTTACGGGCGTACTCACCACAGCTGGCGGCTTGGCCTTCGTCGGAGATTACGATCGCTGGGTCAGGGCCTACGATGTCGCGACGGGCGAGAAACTCTGGGAGAGCCGGCTGGGGAGCACCGTCATGGGCTTTCCCGTCACCTTCGATATCGACGGGGTTCAGTACTTCGGCATCCCGACGGGCAGAGGGGGCGGAAGTCCCTGGAGGATCGGCAACTTCCTCACGCCCGAGATGATGAGCCCGGCCGGGCACAATGCGCTGTACGTCTTCAAACTATCCGATCCTTGACCGACGAAAACAACATCGGCGATGTGACCCTCGAGGATATGGGCATCGGCGAAACGGACCCAAACGCTCTACACCTCGGCGTGCCGGCCCTGGCTGCTGCTGTGGGCTTACTCGCCGCGGCGATCCTGGGGGCGGTGACCTTCATGGCCCCCGACCGCGCGGGCGAGGCGGCGGGCGAATACCGTGCCGTGCCGGACTGGGCACAGCTGCCCGCGGGCCGGACATGGGGAGCGGTTTCGGGCGTCTTCGCGGACCCTGACGGGGAGCACATCTGGGTCCTGGACCGGTGCGGCGCCAACAGTTGCACCGATTCGGACTTGGATCCTGTCTTCAAGTTCGACCTCGACGGAAATCTCGTGGCGAACTTCGGAAGTGGACTCTTCGCGTGGCCGCACGGCTTCTTCGTCGATCGCGAAGGCAACGTCTGGGTCGCCGACGGACCGACCGGCGCTCGAGCGGAGGCGGCGGCGGCTGTCGGGAAGGGGCAACAGGTGTTCAAGCTCAGCCCCGCGGGTGACGTCCTAATGACCCTCGGGATCGCGGGGGTGTGGGGTGACGAGCTCGATCGCTTCAACGGCCCGTCCGGCGTTCTGGTCACGCCCGACGGAGAGATCTACGTCCTGGACGGTCACGGCGAGGGTGGCAACAACCGGGTGATGAAGTTCACGGGCGCCGGCGATTTCGTCCGCAGCTGGGGCACGTCCGGCCCGGGACCCGCGGCCGGAGAGTTTTCCGATGCACACGCCATCGCCATGGATTCCGGAGGACGGATCATCATCGGAGACCGGCGCAACATCCGCATCCAGATCTTCGACGGGGACGGAATCTTCCTCGAGCAGTGGACCCACTTCGGCCCGACGAGCAGCATCTATGTCAATGGAGATGACGTGATGTACGTGACCGACACGCAGACCGGTGCGCTTCCTACGTGGTATGCCGAGCGGAGACCAGCGAATTGGGTCCGCGGAATCCGGGTCGGCGATGCGAGGACCGGACGGGTGACGGCGTTCATCGTGAGCAACGCGGAGTTCGTCACCGCCGATCGGGAGGGCAACGTGTACGGTGCCGAGGTGCCGGGCGAGACGCTGGTGAAGTACGAGAAGGTCCGGTAGCAAGCAACCGGCAGCCGACGAACACCGGCGCCCATCAACTCCCCGTAGAACCCTCCGGCATTCGCAAACCCCGGCGGCAGCCGCAAACCTCTACGGAAGTCGCGAATCCCTATGGCAGCCGCAACGCGACCAACGACCCCGGAAGGTTCGGGCCCGATATCGCCATCACGATGTACTGCCGTCCCTCGTGCATGAACGTCATGGGCGCCGTGTCGGTGGTAGCCGGAAGCTCGACGGTCCCCACCCGCTCCCCGGTGCGCTTGTCCACCGCATGAAAGCGGGGCTCCCCTGCACGCCCCTCCCCATACATGAGCAGGCTCCGAGTGACCAGGGCCGTCGCGTGGGACGGCTGCCCCGTGTTGGGAAGATCGAGCCCCTGTAGCCTGGGATGGTTTCTGATCCGCTCCGGCGTGTCGCCGTTGGGAATCCACCAGAGGTGCTCCCCGGTGTTCATGTCGATGGCGGTGATGCGCCCGTACGGTGGCTTGAACATCGGGAGACCCTCGGGTCCCCGAAAACCACCCGGCACCGGTGAGTGGTGCCAATCCACCACGGTTCGGCCCGACTGCCCGGTCAACACGGCATCCCTGTCGATACCAGGGACGAGCACGAACGCCGAGCACGACTTTACCGAAGCCACGTACATGATCCCCGTCTCGGGATCCATCGCCCCGCCGCCCGGGATGTTCGCTCCGCCGCCCGCTGCCGGGCAGAAGACCGCGCCCTTCTTGCCCTCCGCATTTCCCGAGTTGAGGGGAGGGTTCCACATGGGACCGAGGCGCCACTCGCTGGCGATCTCCAGCGCGAGCGACCGAAGCACCGGCGTGAAGTCGATGAGATCGTCCTCCGTGAGCCCCTGCATCTCGAAAGCAGCCGGTTTCGTCGGGAACGGCTGGGTCGGGGAGGTCTGCTCGCTGGGCACGTCGGACTGCGGTACCGGACGCTCCTCGATCGGCCAGATGGGCTCACCCGTCACGCGGTTGAAGGCGTAGACGAACGCCTGCTTGGAGTTCTGCACCAGCGCCGGGATCACCTCACCGTCCACCGTGAGGTCCACGAGCGTCGGCGGTAGCGGAAAGTCGCGGTCCCACACGTCGTGATGTACGCCCTGGAAATGCCAGAGGCGCTCACCCGTCCGGACGTCGAGTGCGATGATGCTGTTGCCGAACAGGTTATCCCCGGGCCGAAATCCGCCGAAGTAGTCGTTCGTGGGAGCGTCGGTCGTGACGTAGACGATCCCCCTCTCGGGATCGGCGGACATCGGCGCCCACGCGTTGACATTGCCGCTCCACTGCCAGGCGTCGCTCTCCCAGGTCTCGTGCCCGAACTCTCCCGGCTGGGGGATCACGTTGAACTTCCAGAGGTGCTCCCCCGTGCGTGCGTCGTACGCCAGAATGTCGCCCGGCACGTTTTCCTGCCGTGGATCGAGACGCCCCGTGAG
>JADFMD010000249.1 GCA_022564055.1 Gemmatimonadota bacterium | reverse complement strand
CTCTCAGATGTTCATGGTGAGCCTCCTGGCCTCTGCCGTGACCTTCCAGTCGTTTCGGGAGCGGGCGTACCGGTACGCCGCTGCGAAAGCCCTGGCATGGGTGACGCTCGAAGGGGTCGAGGCGAGAAAACGCGACGACGACTGACGGGAGAGGAAGCACCTCGCGGATGGCATCCAGTCGATGCTCGAGGAGCTGACGAGCGAGGATCCCGGGCCGTCATAGCCAGTTCTTCAATTCCTCCGAATAGCGGGTGTACAGCCAGGCGATCCCCACCAGACTCAGGCCCAGAACCAAGAAGGCCCCCGTCCGGGCTGTATCGGAGATTCCGCGCGTATCCACGAGGAATACGCGGAACACACATGTGGCTACCACAATGAGCGCGACCCGGCGGTGGTTAGAGGACTTGAACGCGAAGCCGAGAGTCATCATCACCGCCGCCACTATCGACCATCCGGCCGTGGTCCACGCCGCCCCGAACGTCGACGACCCGTAGATGGCCACCATCGTGGTTATGGTGGCAAACACCACGAGCACCGCTTGGACCACGCGCCCGGTCGGGACTTTGACTTCCTCCGGTGCCCGCTCCGCCAGTGCCCGCTCGGCGCCGAGGGTCGTTGCCGCAAGGAGCACGAGAGGCCAGAGAAGCTCGGCCAACTCCGCCCCCTGCCAGGCCAGGCTCAGGAACAGGAGATGCAACAACAGGAGCCCGACCACCACAGCAAGCACCAATCGTGGCGTTCCGAGACGCTCCGACCCGAGGACCAGTACAAGGCCCACCAGTGCCGGCCCGAGCAGCGACCATCCGAACGGGAGCTGCACATCCGCGAAGGCGGCGAGCAAGAAGAAGCCGAGCCCGTAGATGACGAACGCCACGCGACCCGCGTTCCGGAACGGATCCTCCTCAGCATAACCTCCACGGTGGATGCGCCGATCGATCGCGAGGGCCATGACCAACGGTACACCGACGACTATCGACCCGACTACCCAGGAGGAGAGGACCTCGATAGCGAGGCCGGGGCTCGTCAATCGGAGCGCAGACGAACCCAGCACAACGAGGGCAACACGCTGATAGTCCGCGGACTTGAATCCGAAGCCGGCACCCAGCATCGCACCGGCCAGAATCCACCATACCGCCGTGGCCCACACGGCACCAAAGAGGGATGATCCGTCGATCGCCACCATCGCGGTGACCGCGGCGACACCTACGAGGACCGACTGCCCAGGACGCCTGAGAGGGTGGTCGCGCTCCTCCGTCACCCACTTCGCCACCATACGCTCCAGGGCGAGCGTCACGGCAACGAGGAGTGCCAAGGGCAACAGCAAATCTCCCGTATCGAGGCCCCCGGCGGCCCGCGTCAGGAAGTACACGTGCAAAAGAGCCACACCGACCACGACAGCCGGTACGGAGCGGGGCGTCCGGAAACTCTCGGACCGCCAGACCAGAACCAGACCCATCACCGGGGGAATGAGCAGCGACCATCCGGCCGGGAGCTGGTGCGCAGAGAACGCTCCGAGCAGCAGAAACCCGACCGCGTACGTGATGTAAGCCACCAGGACGGATCCCCCGGCAGCCTCCTCGCCTGGACTATCTCGATCATGGATCCCCCGATCGATCGCGAGAGCCAGGGCCAGCGGGACGACGGTGATGATGAGCCCGGCCCACCACGCGGAGAGTACCTCGCCCGTCAAATCAGAGGGCGCAAACAACCCGCCCCACAGGAAGAAGAAGAGTCCCTCGGAGAGCGCCTCGGGCTGTACGACCAGGAAGTAGTAATACCCTGCGAGAAGCACTGCATAGCCCGCGATGAACAGGGATCGGCTCTTGCGAATGCCAGCGGCCATGAGGATGACGGTCGCCCACCCGGCCACCCAGATCGGTGCGGCGATCACCGTGCCCACGGCCTGGGCGGTCAGGGCGATTACGAACGCGGAAACCAGCAAGTACATGACCGTGGTGACGGCTCCGTAGGTGTCCTTCGCCTCTCGAGGCGCCCCAGCCATCATGGGTTGAACGGCCACGCCGGCGCGCTCCAGGAACGCCAGGAGTAGTACCGGTAAAGCCAACCAGGGAAGGTGTCCTGGAAACTCGACAACCGTCGCGAAGAGTGCCATAAGCGCGCCTACGAGAACGAAGGCGACGACGAAATACGCATGCCGGGCCGCATGCCACGCCTCTGAATCGCTGAAACGATCCGCCGTGAAGTGCACGAGAATCAGGGCAAGGG
>JADFMD010000248.1 GCA_022564055.1 Gemmatimonadota bacterium | reverse complement strand
GTATCGGCGACGGAGGAGCGTCCATCGGTTCCGGCCAACGTGGACGCGGCGATTCGGAAGGCCCTGGAGAAGCTACCAGCGGATCGGTTCACTTCGGCGCAGGAGTTCGTGAGGGCTCTGGGGGATGAGCATTTTCGGTATGGGGAGACCGTAGCGGTAGGTGTGGGTGTCGCCGTGGGTCCGTGGAAGCGGCTGAGCATTGGCCTGGCGAGCTTAGCCACTGTCCTCACGCTCACGCTTGTTTGGTCGTTCTTTGGTGAATCTGGGCCTGTGCGGCACACGCTGCGTTACACGATCCCGCTCCCCAAGGAGGGCGAATCCGAAGGTCTGTATTTTCACTACCACCTGTCGCCCGATGGCCAATACGTCGCGGTCAACGGGGTGATCGAGCAGGCCGGAGGAATCTTCGTGCGGGCGCTGAACTCCCTCGAGTGGCGGCACCTGTCCGGGACCCCAACAGACGACTTTTTCTGGTCTCCCGACAGCCGCTCCCTCGCGTTCTTCGACGCCCAGAAATTGAGAAGGGTGAGCGTCGGCGGCGGTCCGGTCCAAGACATCGCTGATATCGGCCTCGGAAGCGGGGTGAGCGGAACCTGGAGAGGCGGGGAGAGCGGAACCTGGAGTCGAGACGACGTCATCGTCTTCGCGCCAGCAGATGGGGGTCCTGTCTTCAGCGTACCCGCGGCCGGCGGAGAACCACTGGCTCTCACGACGGTGGAGCCTGGCGTCAGTCACCGATACCCGGCCTTCCTGCCGGACGGGCAGCACTTTCTGTACACGAGTGAGGGAGGCTCGAGCCCCGGCATTCATGTGGCCTCCCTCGACGATCCTGTCGGGCAGCTGCTACTACCGGACCCTTCCAGTGCCGTTTTCGCGCCGGGCGCGTACGGCCGCAGGGCGGGGCACCTCATCTTCGTACGTGACGGCCGGTTGATGGCGCAGCCTTTCGATCCGAATGCTCTGGAGCTTCGGGGAGACGCGTTCGTCCTGGCCGAACGGGCCTCATGGGGAGAGAACTGGGCCGCGGCGGTTTCCGTGTCCGACAGCGGAATCCTCACATATCTGGGAGGCAGGAACCGGTTGACCGACAGCCGCCTCGTCTGGTTCGACCGCTCGGGCACTGTGCTGGCGACCGAGGGGTCCACCGGCCCGCTATCTCCGGTCTCGCTCTCGCCCGATGAAAGCATGGCGGCGGTCGTGCGGACGGCACCGCTCGGTACCGGCGGCGACGTGTGGCTGCGGAACCTGGATCGCGGGCTGGAGCAACCCTTCACCTTTGATAGCGCGGTCCCCGTCGTGGGGAATGTGGTCTGGTCTCCGGACGGAAGCCGCATCGCGTTTTCTTCGCCTGCCTCGGAATCCACGGAGCTCTACATAGCCGATGTTACGGCTTCCGGCACCGGCGAACCCATATTCACAAACGGCAATCCCAAGATCCTGACCGACTGGTCCGGGGATGGTTATCTGCTCTACACGGAAATCCATCCGGAAACGGGGGCCGACCTGTGGTACTTGCGTCCGGACGGAAGTGCGACAGGAAATGTGGAACCTGTTTCGTTTCGTACGGACCAGTTCGACACGAGCTTCGGACAGGTCTCGCCGGACGGCCGGTGGATCGCGTACGTCTCCAATGAGACGGGGAGCTACGAGGTGTGGGTCCAGGCGTTCCCGTCCGGTACGGGAAAGTGGCGCATATCTGGGGGGGAATCCGGTACAGGAACCACACAGCAGCCACGCTGGAGCCGCGACGGGAGCGAGCTGTTTTATGTCACGGGCTCGGGGGGTAAGCCGACGATGATGGCAGCGCAGGTGAGGACACCTCCTAGTCCCGGTCTCTCGCCCGTCGTGGACCCACAGCCACTGTTCGAGGTACGGGTTAACGGTTGGACGCCTGTCACCGGTACGTTCTACTACGATGTGTCAGGGGACGGCGAGCGGTTTCTGATCAATGTGGTCGACTCGGCTACCGAGCCGGTCATCCACGTGGTCGTGAACTGGGAGGAGATCTTTTCCGGCGGCCGGTAGCCGGATCAGAAAGCTGTTTCCAGTCACCCCCGCTCGACCACCATCGCGAACCCCAGCCCACCCGCCGCACACACCGTTATCAACCCCAGCTCCACGTCCCGCCGCTTCATCTCGTTCAGCAGCGTGGTCGTGAGGCGGCCGCCGGTCGCCCCGAACGGATGCCCGATCGCGAGGGGGCCGCCCATCACGTTGATGAGCTCGAC
>JADFMD010000111.1 GCA_022564055.1 Gemmatimonadota bacterium | reverse complement strand
AAGGGCGGATACGACCATTTCATGCTGAAGGAGATCTACGAGCAGCCCGAAAGCCTTCGCAACGTCATGCGTGGACGTTTGTTGGAGGAGACCGGGGATGCGCGGTTGGGTGGGATCACGCTGTCGGACGAGGAGTTGGCAGGGATCCGCCGGATCGTGATCACGGCCTGCGGGACGAGCTGGCACGCGGCCCTCATCGGCGAGTACATGCTCGAGGAGCTCGCGGGTATCCCCGTCGAAGTGGAGTACGCGTCCGAGTTTCGGTATCGGAGCCCGGTGCTCGAGGAGGGCACGTTGGTCCTCGCGATCAGCCAATCGGGTGAGACGGCGGATACCCTGGCGGCGCTCGGCGAGGCACGCCGCCAGGGAGCCCCGACGATGGGGATGGTCAACGTGGTCGGCTCCTCCATCACCCGAGAGACCGACTTCGGCATGCACCTCCATGCGGGCCCCGAGATCGGTGTGGCGTCGACGAAGGCCTTCACGAGCCAGATCGTGGCTCTGGCCCTGTTTTCACTCTACCTGGGGCGGCGCAGGCAACTCTCCCTTCTCCAGGGACGGGAGTTGGTGGCCGCGTTACAGGAGTTGCCGGATCTGGTGGAGCGGACGCTCGAGCTCGAGCCGCTTACAAAGGAGCTCGCGGCGGAGTATGGCGACGCGCGGAATTTCCTTTATCTGGGTCGGGGATACCAGTTTCCGGTCGCGCTCGAGGGGGCGCTGAAACTCAAGGAAGTGAGCTATATCCACGCCGAGGGATACCCGGCGGCCGAGATGAAACACGGTCCGATCGCGCTCATCGACGAAGATATGCCGGTGGTGGCGCTCGCTCCACGGGATCCCGTGTATGGAAAAGTCGTTTCCAACATTGAGGAAGTGAGCGCCCGCGGCGGCCGTATCCTGGCCGTCGTGAGCGGTGACGCGCCGGAGTTGATCGGCAAGGTGGATCACCTCATCGAAGTGCCCCAGACCATTCCGGCTCTGTTGCCCGTGCTCACCACGATCCCGCTGCAGCTGTTGGCCTACCACGCAGCCATCTATCGGAATAAGGACGTGGATCAACCACGCAACCTGGCCAAGTCGGTCACGGTGGAGTGACGGCGGTCCCTTGAGCGGAGCCTTTGGGCTGTGAGGGTGGTGCTCCAGCGCGTTCGCGAAGCGAGCGTCACCGTAGAGGGCAGGGTGGTCGGCGAGATCGGAGTGGGGCACCTCCTGCTCGTGGGCTTCAAGGCGAGTGACACGGCGAAGGAGGTGGAGTGGATGGCCGACAAGGTGGTAGGACTTCGCATCTTCCAGGACGCCGCCGGCAAGATGAACCGCACCCTGGCCGACGTGAACGGCTCGATTCTGGTAGTGAGCCAATTCACTCTGTACGGGGACGTCCGCAAGGGCCGGCGCCCGAGCTTCATCGAGGCCGCCCCACCCGAGACCGCGATACCGCTGTACGACCGGTTCGTGGAGCTTCTCGAGGCTCGCCACCCGGGCAGGGTGGCTACGGGGAAGTTCGGGGCGATGATGGATGTCACGTCGACCAACGATGGGCCCGTGACCCTCGTCATCGACCGGTGAGTGGGCCACCCCCCCTCGTACTCGCGTCGGCTTCCCCCCGCCGCAGCGAGTGCCTCCGAATGCTCGGCTTGAGCTTCACGGTCCACCCCGCTGCGGTTTCCGAAGACGTTCGACCTGGAGAGTCGGCCGGAGCCCACGTCGAGCGGCTCGCTCGTGCCAAGGCCACCGCCGTCGCTTCCTCGTGTCCCGATGCGTTGGTGCTCGGGGGCGATACGGTGGTGACGCTGGACGGTGAAATCCTGGGTAAGCCATCGGGGCCGGAGGAGGCCGAGGTGATGTTGTTGCGGTTGGCAGGCCGGACTCACACCGTGGCGAGCGGCCTCGCGTTGGCTCTCCCGTCCGGCGACGTGTATAGCGGGGTCTCGACCACCGAGGTCACATTTCGTCCCTTTTCACCCGAGTTCGCTCGCGCCTACGTAGCGACGGGGGAGCCGCTCGATAAGGCTGGGGCGTATGGTATTCAGGGACTCGGTGCCGCGCTGGTGACCGAAATTCGGGGAGATTATTTTTGTGTGGTCGGGCTGCCGGTGGCGCTTCTGGTGAGGCTCTTCGAGGAGAGCGGGTGGGAGTACGCCTTCCCATCGTCGCCTCGCCCCAATTCATCAACAGGCCCCTAACTTCCAACAGGCCCCTCGCCTTCAACAGGCCTCCAGCTCCATGAGCCGCATTCCATCGATTCTCGCCATCGACCAGGGAACGACCGGCACGACTTGCCTCGTGCTCGCGGACGATGGCCGTATCCTCGGCCGGGCCTACTCGGAGTTCACCCAGTACTTCCCCCGGCCTGGGTGGGTGGAGCACGATGCACTCGAGATATGGGAGAACACGCAGGCGGTCGCACGCGAGGCCCTCGCCTCGGCAGGGGAAGCCGACATCAGAGGAATCGGGATCACGAATCAACGCGAGACCATCGTCCTTTGGGATCGTGAGACACTCGAGCCGGTCCATCGCGCGATCGTCTGGCAGGACCGGCGCACCGCGGGACTGTGTGCCGATCTCAAAGAGGCGGGCCACGAGGCGGAGTTTCGTGAGCGAACCGGACTCGTGCTGGACCCCTACTTTTCCGGGACCAAGCTACTCTGGTTACTTCGCGAGCACCCAGAGCTTCGGGCCCGGGCCGAAGCGGGAGAGTTGGCGGCCGGAACGATCGACAGCTGGCTGATCGCGCGGCTCACGCACGGCGAAGTCCACGCGACGGATCCCACGAACGCGTCCCGAACCCTGCTGTTCAATCTTTCCCTAGCGGCGTGGGATCCCTGGCTTCTCGATAAGCTCGAAATCTCCCAGGCGCTTCTTCCGGAGGTGCGGCCCAGCAGCGGCGAATTCGGCGTGGCTCGAGGTGAGGCGCTGGGGATCGAGGTCCCGATTGCCGGTGTCGCGGGTGATCAGCAGGCGGCCCTGTTCGGACAGGGATGCTGGTCCGCAGGTCTGGCCAAGAGCACGTATGGCACGGGTGCCTTTCTCCTCATGCACACCGGGGAGCGGATCGTACCCTCGAGGCACGGCCTCCTCACCACGGCGGCCTGTGATTCACGAGGAGGGTTGGCTTTCGCTCTGGAGGGTTCGGTCTTTATCGCCGGGGCCGCGATTCAATGGCTGCGCGATGGTTTGGGCCTGATCGACGACGCATCGGAGTCCGAGGCGATGGCCGCGGGATTGGATTCGAATGACGGAGTCTACTTCGTACCGGCGTTCGTGGGGCTCGGAGCACCCCACTGGGTGCCGGATGCTCGGGGAGCGCTCTTTGGTCTCACGCGAGGTACGACCCGTGAGCATCTGGTCCGGGCCGCCCTCGAGGCGATGGCGTACGGCACTCAGGAAGTTCTGGAGGCCATGGAGGCCGATTCCTCCACGAAAACGACGGAGCTGCGAGTCGACGGCGGCGCGGCGCAGAACGATTGGCTATTGGACTTTCAGTCCGGTTTGCTCGGGGTCCCCGTGCGCCGCCCGGACGTGGTGGAGACCACCGCCTTGGGAGCGGCCGGGTTGGCCGGACTTGCGGTGGGGATCTGGCCCAGCGCAGAGGACTTTCTCGCTTCGCAGGGTGAAGCCACCCGATTCACGTCCAGCATGTCCGGCACCGAGCGCGCGACCCTTCTTGCCGGGTGGGCCGAGGCAGTTCGGGCCGTCAAGGGGCTGGCGGAAGTTGGCCGCGGAAGCTAAGAAAGGACCCGAAGGGGTAACCGGGAGTACATTTCTAAGAGGGGCTCCTCCATGGAGCTCGTCACAGGGGTCACGTTAACGTCCGGGGGGGGCTCGACCATGACGAAATTCTTTGGGGCCTCGCGCTGCCGATCGGGCCAGGTTGTGGGAATGCCGGGCTCACCCAGGCGTGTCAGGAGACCTGCCTCTACCGCCTGGCGATTCGTGGCGCTAGGAATCGTGGTCGCCGGTCTCGGTTGCGGCGGGGGAAGGGGGGGCAGTAGAAGCCCGTTCGTCGCTCAACAGGACGCTAGGATCACCATCGAGGTCATCAACCACGGGTTCCAGGACGTCACACTCCACGCGATTTGGCCCGGCCAGCGGGTCCGTTTGGGGACGGTCACTGGAACCAGGACGGAAAACTTCATGATCCCCTGGAACTGGAGCGTGGAACTCCAATTCCAGATCAACGTGTTGGCCGGTGGGTCGTGTACGACCCGGCCGATTTGGACCGACCCCGGCGATACCATTCTGTTGGAGATTCAGTCGCGGCTCAGGTACTGTGGCTATTAGGGCACGCTGCTGATCATTCGCCCGAGAATTGGGGCGGCTCCCGGCAGGAGGTCACTGGCCGGGTCTCGACGGAGCTGAGTTCGGCGCCGGTTTTCGCGCGTCCCATAAGGTAAAGGCGATTACGAAGAGGGCTCCCAGGCCGCCCACCAGGAAGGACGGGAAAAACGCGCAGCCCGCACCTGCCAGAAGCACGATCCGTCCCCCCGTCGTCAGGCGCCTCAACGCCTGTCCCTCGAGCGCAGCGGCGAAGGCGGCTAGCGCCACCATGGCCATCACCGCTTTTCCGAGTACCACGGGCAACGGTCCCCCTAGGGCCAGCTCGGGATGCACCACCATGAGCAGGGGAATGAGATAGAGGCCTTTGGCGTATTTCCACGCCTGGAGCCCGGTGCGCATGGGGTCGGATTCGGCTATGCCGGCGGCCGCGTAGGCGGCGAGGCAGACGGGGGGGGTGACGTTGGAGTCCTGGGAGTACCAGAACACGAGAAGATGGGCGATCAGGACAGGAAGGCCGAAATCATTGATAAGTACCGGGCCGGCGAGGACGATGAGGACGACGTAGCTAGCGGTTACGGGAAGTCCCATCCCGAGCACCAAACTCGCCAGAAGCAGGAGCATCAGTGCTAGAAAGAGATTCCCCTGGGAAAGCGAAAGCATGAGGGACGAAAATTTTAGGCCGAGACCGGTGAGCCCGACGATGCCCACGATGATTCCCGCCACGGCGCAGGCCAGACTCACCGGAAGTGCATTTCGGCCGGCGATGACGAAACCGTCCGCGATGCGTACGACCCCGCTGCCGAGCCAGCTCACCAGGGGCCTGCGAGCCGCTTCCTCCAGCCTCGAACCCACTTGATTGCCGCCTAGGATCCGGTCCCATACGGCCCGGAGCGCTGCGAGCGCAGCCACCGCTAGGCACGAGAGGAATCCGACCCGGGCCACTGAAAAATCCATGAGCAGCGCCGTCATCAGGACCACCAGGGCCAGGAGGAAGTGCCAGCCCTTGACCAACGTGGGCCCGAACCGGGGAAGCTCGGAGGCCGGGAGGCCCTTGAGGTTCTTTTTTACCGCCACCAGGTGCACAAAGACGAATACGGTTCCCATGTAGAGAATCGCGGGAATGAGTCCCGCTTTGACGACGTCCAGATAGGGAAGGCCGGTATATTCGGCGATCAGGAACGCTCCGGCCCCCATGATCGGGGGAAGGATTTGGCCCCCGGTGCTTGCGGCCGCCTCGATACCGCCCGCCTCCTCCGGCGTGTACCCGACCTTTTTCATGAGAGGAATGGTGAATGCCCCGCTGGTCACCACGTTGGCGATGGCACTCCCCGAAACCGATCCCATCGCGGCGGAGGCCAAGACCGCCGCCTTCGCAGGTCCTCCCCGCTGTCTTCCGGTGGCTGCGTAGGCCAGGTCGATGAAGAACTGGCCTGCACCCGTGACCTCCAGCAGTGCTCCGAACAGGATGAAGATGAAGACGAAGGAAGCGGCGACCCCCAAGGGGATCCCGTAGATCCCCTCCTGGCCCAGATAGAGTTGCCCGACCAGCCGCCCGGTGCTATAGCCCCCATGCCGCAGTACCCCGGGGAGGAACGGGCCCGCGTATCCGTAGCCGATAAAACAGGCGGCGATGAACGAAATGGGCCACCCGAGCGCCCTTCGACTCGCTTCGAGGAGGGTGACCACTGCTACCACGCCCACGAAGACATCGGTTCCGCTCCAGGCGCCCGCCCGGCTCACGATGGCGTCTAGGTTGAGCGTGAGATAAAGGGCGGCGAGAATCGAACCGGAAATGAGAACGGTGTCCACCGCCCACGCCATCGCACCTCGACCGCTCGGCTCTTCAGAACTCTTCTTCGGGAAGCCGCGACGCTTCGTCGGAAAGAGGAGAAAGGCTAAGACCTGAACGAGAGCGAGGTGAAATCCCCTCTCATAGAAGAGTCCGATCGGCCGGACCCCGGAGATGTAGAGCTGGAAAAGCGAAAGGGCGATCGCGAGCACGACGAAGGACGCTGCGGAAAGTGTGGGGAGACCCAGGTCCCGCCTCGGGATCGAGGGCTCGCCGGTGGAGCTCACCCGTTTCTACCCACGGATGTGGATATCCAGATCCCTCACGGGGAAAGGATCAGACGATCCGGCACCTCGTATCCGGCTTCGATAAAATAACGAACCGCACCCGGATGGAGTGGGATGGGAGAGACTTCCAGCGTGTATTCGACCGAGATGTGGCGTGCCGCAGGGTGCACACCAGCCAATTCCGCCCGTACCGCGAAGAGCGTTTTGGTCAGATCGTACACGAGCTCCTCCGACATGTCGGCGCGAACCACGAGGAGGTTCGGCGTGCTCAGCGTCTCGACCTCGCTTTCCTGGCCGGGGTAGGTTCCTGGAGGGAAGAAATCGCGACTCACGGTCGGGTCCAGCACCGAGGTGTTCTCCACTTCGGCCATCCCGATGGGGACCAGGCGCATGGACCGTGCGGTGGCCAGGTCCATGATGGCGCTCGTAGGTGTGCCCGCGCTCAAGAAACCGGCGTCTATGTTTCCGTCTCGGAGCGCAGACGCGGTCTCGTTGAAATTCAGACGCTGCGGCCGGAAGTCGTCGTAGGTGATCCCGTTGCCTTCCAGTAAGGTCCGGGCGGCCACCTCGGTCCCACTGCCTGGTGCTCCTACGGAGACCCGGCGGCCCACGAGGTCAGCGAGGGTCTCCACCCCGGTGCCCTCCACCGTGACCAGATGAAGGACGTTCGGGTAGAGCGCGGTGAGCGCCAGAACCTGCGCGGGCTCCCGCTCCGAAAAGGAGCCTGTCGCATGAAAGACCTCGTAGGCGCTGGTACCCATGGAGAAGGCCACCTGGACGTCTCCGCCCAGGAGCAGACTGAGGTTTTCGACGGAGCCGCCGGTGACTTCGGCTACGAACTCAAGTTCGGGCAACTCGCGGCTCCACAGCTCCGCGATCGATCCTCCCAGCACGTAGTAGACACCTCCGGTGCCGGCCGTGGCCAGGGCGAGGATGTCGGGGCGGTCTCCCGGGGCGCATCCGGATGCAGTCAGGACGGCGACAAGGAGGATCGCCCGTGAATACATCGAGTTGGGAACGGGCACGGCGGTCAACTCCGCAACGACTGGATTTCGGGAAGCATCGCAATCAAAGACGGACGGCGGGCGTTGGGTTAAAAAGGGTGAGGGAACGGCAGCAATGGTAGGGGCGAGGGGACGGCGAGGCAAGGAGCCGCCCACTTAGCTTGCACGGCGGCCCCGGTAGGGTGGGTGACCTGGTAATTGCGTGCAGGCGACTTGCCGTTTCAGCACAAAGGTCCTATCCTCGTCGGTTACCTCGCGCAACTCGCCTATGTTGCACGGATGCAACAGTGCTGGCGGGATCGGCAAGTGCAGACAGATTTTCGGGGCCCAGCGCCCTCATGGAGAGCAAGTGAAAGTGCCTGGTAGGTCCTCGCAGTTGGGTAGCCTCAGGTAAGAATCCGATGAGCGTTCACCGTTCACCGCACTCGCATGCGCGAGTACGCACTTGCCCCGAATCTCTTGAGCGAGGCCGAAAAAGGGCTGCGCATTGGAGAGGCATGCGGGTGAGCTGAGCGCGTAATTTCGGTTCCTCGAACGGCCTTCTCCAGTTGGGAGAGGCCGTTTTTTTGTTGGCGGACGCTTCTTAGTGAAATAAATGGACACCTCGGGAGATGTATGACTCGGAAGTCTGATTTTGAACACGGAATGCCGGACAAGCAGCCCCTTTCCGGGGCGGCATGGTCTCCGTCGAACCCACCGCCCCTATATAACCCGGCTTTCGAGCACGACGGCTGCGGCACCGGGTTCATCGCCAAGATCGACGGTGAGCGAACGCATAGAATCGTAGAACTTGCGCTTCGGTCGGTAGCTAACCTCACGCACCGGGGCGCGGTCTCGGCCGACGCGGCGTCGGGTGACGGTGCGGGCATAACGATTCAGATTCCTGTCGATTTGTTGGCTGAAGACGCGGCCGGTATGGGTATGGAAGAGGGCGACCTGTCACGGCTCGCCCTCGCGATGGTCTTCTTGCCCGTAGAAAAGAAGATGCGCGAACGTGCTCGTGCCATCCTGGACGCGGCGGTAGGCCGGACGGGCATTCTGGCCCTCGGGTGGAGAATGGTTCCGACGGACCCGTCCGTACTCGGCCCAACGGCTCTGGAAGCTCTTCCAGGAATCGAACAACTCTTCATCGAGAGGCCCTCGGGCATGTCGAGTGCCGAGTTCGATCGAGCGCTCTACCTCGCTCGCGTGCGGGCCGAGGCGGGTTACCGGGAAGAAGACGTCGATTGCTACGTCGTGTCGATGTCCGCGCGGACCCTGGTCTACAAGGGTCTGATGATCGCCGACAACCTCGCACGTTTTTTCCCGGACCTCGCGGACGAGCGAACGGTTTCCGCGATCGCCCTTTTTCATCAGCGCTTCGCGACGAATACGCTTGCCACCTGGCGCCTCGCCCAGCCGTTCCGCTTGATCGCGCACAACGGGGAGATCAACACGCTTCTGGGTAACCGAAACTGGATGTCGGCGCGCGAACCCGAGCTCACTTCGAGTTT
>JADFMD010000110.1 GCA_022564055.1 Gemmatimonadota bacterium | reverse complement strand
CTCAACGCCAACACCTGGCTTCAGGCCGTGGACCCGGTGCTCAAGGTGATCGCCGAGGACGTCTTCGGCGACGCCGTATCGGTGGGGGTGCGGTAGGATCCACCACCGACCGAGACCCGTCGGGCGTTACTCCAACTTCCTCGCCCAGCGCTCCCCGTCCCGCGTGCGGTACTTCTCCATCACCCCGTCGAAGGCCTGATCGAGGTCGATCCCCTGTTCGTTGGCGATGCACAGGATGACGAACAGCACGTCGGCCAATTCCTCCGCCATCTCCTGTTCGCTTTCCTCGGGCCGCTTGGGCTTCGTGCCGAAGCGATGATTTATCAGCCGGGCGAGCTCCCCCACCTCCTCCATGAGCCGCGCGAGGTTGGCCAGGGGCGGCCAATAACCCTCCTCGAATTGCGAGATCCACTCGTCGACCCGCCCTTGGGCGGCCGATAATCCCTGCCCGTCCTCTAGACTCCGAACGTCATCCGGACCCACGCGGGCCCCCGGCTTCTTGGCGCCTCCTATGGGACCAGCACCAGTTTGCCGAACACCTCGCCCGCCTCGAGAAGTTCATGCGCACGGCGGGCGTCTTCGAGCGGCATGACCTCGTGGATGACGGGCGCAATCCGTCCCTCGAACACCAAGTTCATCACCCGCCGGAAGTCTTCGGGAGGTCCCATCGTGGTGCCGAGGATGGAAAGTTGTTTCCAAAAAATCGCACGGATGTCACTCACGACCGCCGGGCCACCCGTACCGCCGTAGGAAACGATGCGTCCCCCGACGGCGAGGGACCGAAGGCACCCCTCCCACATGGGCTCACCGACCGAGTCCACAACCAGGTCGACTCCCCGCTTCCCCGTGTCGCGCCACACCTCCTTCGAGAAATTCACCTCTAGTCGGTCATAAACGACGTCGGCGCCGAGCGCCTTCACGCGCTCCACATTGGCAGGACCGCTGGTCACCGCGTATACGCGGGCCCCGGACAGCTTCGCGATCTGGATCGCCGCGGTTGATACCCCCCCGGACGCGCCCGTGACCAAGACGGTCTCTCCGGGTTTCAGACCACCGCGCCCCAGGAGAGCGTGCCACGCCGTCACGAACGAGAGGGCCGCCGCCGCCGCTTTTTCGAACGAGACGTCATCCGGGATCTCGAACAGATTCTCCACGGGCGCCACACAGTATTCGGCGAAACCACCCTGGGTATGCTCGCCCAGCACAGTCAGAGGTGGGTCCGCGAACGAAGGGCCCCGAGGTGGACGTCGGTACCACTCGTAGTTCAGGGATGGGTCGACGACTACCCGCGTTCCGATCGAGACTCCCCCCGCCCCTTCTTCCATCCCCGCCCCCAGCGCGTCCACGACTCCCGCAACGTCGGATCCGCCGATGTGAGGCATGGGGATCTCGAACGGAAGGCCTCTGCGTGCCCAGAGATCCAAATGATTCAGCGACGCGGCTCGCACGGCGATCCGCACCTCGCCCGGACCGGGTTCTGGAACCTCGGCCTCATCCATACGAATAACGTCGGGTCCGCCAAACTCGGAAAAGAGGGCCGCTCGCATACTGACTCCGTGGTAAAAGGACGACGGGGGTGGGCGCGAAGAGTACCTTCTCGGTGACCGCCCCAGCAAGCACCGAGAGCCGACGCCGAGGGTGTGCGGCCCCGCTCGTCTGTCTTATCGTTGAGCGCCGTCTCGACCCCCTCTGGGAGCCAAGGAGCCTGTCCAAATACCATGGAGGAGCGACAGACCGAAACCGACGCCCCCGACGGAACGCTCGGGGGTTATCAGGAGGTCCATGAGCGTCCCCCCGCATTTTCGGGCTCGGACGGACAGCCGTACACCGCTTCGGTCGAAATCGAATCCGTCGAAAACCTCGCCGCTCCCTACGTCGCCTACCTGGTCTTTCCACGCTGGGCCGAGACGGGCCTCGGCATCGTGGGTCACGTGGAGACGCCCGTGCTGTACGAGGGGAGAAGTCGGGACGAGGTTCGGGACCGAGTTCATGCGCTCCCCCTAAGCGAGGTCAAGCGCCTGTTGGACGAGGCGATTCAGGGTAAGGCCCGGGACGACTGAGCGATGAGCACGCCCGAATCTCCGTCCCTCCGGATCACAGAGATCTTTCACTCCATCCAGGGCGAATCGACGTGGTCCGGCCTACCGTGCACTTTCGTGCGGCTGACCGGTTGCCCTCTCCGATGTGTGTGGTGCGACACGGAGTACGCTTTCCACGGGGGCACGCGCCGAACCCTCGAAGAGATCGTCGACGAAGTCCGTTCGATCGGGACGCCACTGGTCGAGATCACCGGCGGAGAGCCCTTGGCGCACCCTAATGCCTATCTACTCACCGAACGCCTGCTCGACGAGGGGTTCACGGTTCTCGTTGAGACCTCCGGAGCGTTCGACGTCGCCCCACTCGATCCCCGTGCGCACCGGATCATGGATCTCAAGTGCCCGGGAAGCGGAGAGAGCGACAGAAACCTTTGGCAGAACCTCGACCACCTGACGGCCCTGGACGAGGTGAAGTTCGTCGTACTCGACCACGCGGACTATGTATGGGCGCGGAACACCATCCGGGAGCGCGGGCTCGACCGTCGCCTGGAGGAGGGCACGCTGGGCGCCCTCCTCATGTCACCCGTTTGGGACGCCTGCGATCTCCTCGATCTGGCCGAATGGATTCTGGAGGACCACCTCCCGGTCCGACTCCAAACGCAGCTTCACAAACATATTTGGGAGCCGGACGCCCGAGGCGTTTGAGTGGAGATCCAAGACGCTCGCCTGCGTAGGCTCGCGGACCGTCTCTCCAGCCAACCGGAGCACCAGAGCGAGCCCGAGCCACGTGCGGGCTACACGGAGGCCGCCGTTTCCGTGATCCTCCGGGCCTCCGCGGAACTAGAGCTTCTACTCATCAAGCGCGCCGAATCCGAGCGGGACCCCTGGTCGGGGCATGTCGCGCTGCCGGGGGGACGGAGGGATGCCCGGGATGCCAATCTGGCACAGACGGCGATCCGGGAGACGTCCGAAGAGACGGGCGTGGAGCTCTCCTCATCCGGATGGCCATTGGGCCGTCTTGCGCAGGTCGCGCCGAGTCACCCGACGCTGCCACGGATTGCGATCACACCGTACGTATTCGGTGTGCCCGCAAAGATCGAAGCGAGCGCCGACTCGGCTGAGGTCGATCAAGTGCTCTGGGTGCCGCTCCCCATTCTGCTCGATCCCAAGACCCGCGGGACGACGACCATCCCGTTGCCCCAGGGCCCAGCGGAGTTCCCCTGCTACCGGGTGGACGGCCACGTGATCTGGGGCCTCACCTTCCGAATTCTATCGGATTTCGGTGAACTCGCTGGTGGACTTTGACCCGGCTACTGGCCTACGTCGCTCACTCCACCCGCGCCGCTCACTCCACCCATTCCGCGATGAAGATGTTGGTCTCCCCCTCTTGGGCCTGACTCCGGTTCGACCCCCAGACCAGATACCGGCCATCGGGACTGAATACAGGAAAGCCGTCGAATCCGTCCGTGAAGGTGATGCGCTCCTGGCCCGACCCATCCTCGTTGATCATGTAGAGATCGAAGTCCCGCCCTGTGGGATCGTGCATGTTCGACGCGAAGATGATCTTCTCGCCAGAGGGGTGCCAAAACGGTCCGAAGTTCGCGGTCCCGTTGTGCGTAACCTGTGTCTGATTCGACCCGTCGGCATCCATCACGAAGATCTCGAGCTCAGTCGGCCGAATCAGTCCATCTACGAGAAGAGACGTGTAATCTTCGATCTCTTCCGGAGTGGTGGGGCGATGGGCACGGTACACGATCTTGGACCCGTCCGGAGAGTAGAAAGGCCCCCCGTCGTAGCCCATGGTATCGGTCAGACGCAGAACGTCGGAGCCATCCGCTTTCATCGAGTAGATATCCAGCTCACCGTCCCGCATCGAGGTGAACACGATCCGATCGCCCACCGGAGAAAACGTGGCTTCGGCGTCGTAGCCGAATGAGTGGGTCAACTGCTGTAGGTTCGAGCCGTCCGCGTCCGCGACAAAAATGTCGAAACTGGGGTACACCGCCCACACGTATCCACGGGAGAAATCGGGCACAGCCGGACAGGCCTCGGCGAAGTGGTGGGTCGACGAGTAGAGGATCTTGTCACCCGCTGGGTAATAGTACGAGCAGGTGGTTCGCCCCTGACCGGTGCTCAGCATCTCGACGTCGCTCCCGTCGAGCGACATGGTGTAGATCTGGTCGCACCCACCGGCTCTGGGTGTGGACTGGAAGATCAGCTTGGTGCCGTCGAAGGAAAAATACGCTTCGGCGTTCTCACCCTCGAAGGTGAGTTGGCGTATGTTCCGGAGATGGACCTCCTGCGCGGCTTGCACCACGGGCGGTTGTTCG
Source organism: Gemmatimonadota bacterium (assembly GCA_022564055.1). Taxonomy (GTDB): domain Bacteria; phylum Gemmatimonadota; class Gemmatimonadetes; order Longimicrobiales; family Gaopeijiaceae; genus UBA822. The sequence goes on along the minus strand of JADFMD010000110.1, from coordinate 4,514 downwards.
ACGGTATCGGCCCCGGTGGTGGCCAGAACGAGGAGTCCCGTGACGGTGGCGACCGCACCAGGTTTCATGAGTGAGAACATACAGAATCTCCGGAGGTTGATTGTTGCTTCAAGTGTTGATTGATGCTTAAACCATTGACTGTCTTCGCGGCCCTTACCGCCGGGCTCATTCTCGTGAACCCCGCGGCGGCCGTACCCGCCCAGCAGGCCATCGACTGCCCCGACGCCGATCGGCTCACGGTGGGCATGGCTCCAGCCCTCGCACATGTCCGTTACCTGGCCGACGACGCTCTCGAGGGCCGCGCAGCAGGAACGAACGGAGCACGTTGCGCAGCACAGTACATCGCCGACCAATTCGAAGCCATCGGTCTCGAGGGCGCCGGGACCGACGGAAGCTACTTTCAGGCGTTTCCAATCCGTGCTGGCGCCGTCCTCGGCGCCGAGAGTACACTCCGGACGCCCCAAAGCACGTACACGCTAACCGAGGACTGGATTCCGTTCGGGTACTCCGCATCGGCTGCCGTTACCGGCACCCTATTGTACGGTGGAGACGGAATCAACCGCCCTGGGGATACGGACAACGTGTATCCGACACTCGACCTCACAGGCCGCATCGTGGTGGTCGAGGACGGCGACCTGCGTTCCCCCACGAATCGAGCCCTCCAGACGGATGCCCATTTCAAGGCGTCGGTGGCAGCGGGAAGAAACGCAGGTGGTATGGTAATCCTCCTCCGCGACGGCCGCGACCTTCCCGACCTATCGGGGGAGACCAGGGCGGCCCTGGGTATTCCGGTGGCCGCGGTTCGTGGTGAAGCGGCCAACCGCATTCGGCGAGCCGCGAGAAGGGGCGACCGCGCTTTCCTCGCGGCCTCCGTACAGCCGCGGGCTGTTGAGGCCAGGAACGTCGCGGCGCTGTTGCCCGGATCGGACCCGAACCTCGCCGACGAGGTCCTGATCATTGGAGCCCACTACGATCATCTCGGGTTTGGAGGCGAGGGCTCGCTCGATCCCGATGCGTTCGGAGTGGTCCATAACGGTGCGGATGACAACGCGAGTGGAACCTCGGGCTTGATCGAGATCGCCCGACGCTTAAGCGAGAGTGATCGCCGGCCGGCCCGTTCCGTGCTTTTCCTCGCGTTCACCGCAGAGGAGAAGGGCCTGTGGGGTTCGAGCCACTACGTCCGTAATCCCCTGCTGCCCATCGCCCAGACCGTCGCCATGCTCAATATGGACATGATCGGCCGTCTGGAGGGCCGCACCCTCACCGTCATGGGCGTCGGCACAGCGGAGGAGTGGACCGACGTGCTGCGGGCCGCCAACCAATCCACGGCCCAACCACTGAGCATCGCCACATCGCCGGACGGGTTCGGTCCCTCGGATCACTCCTCCTTCTACGGAGAAGGCCTGCCCGTCCTGCATTTTTTCTCCAACACACACCTCGACTACCACCGGCCTTCCGACGATTGGGATAAGGTCGACATCGAGGGCCTCGGCCAGATCGTCGATCTCGTGAGCGAAGTGGCGTTCGACGTGGCTGGGGTCTCCGGCTCGGATGAACGCATCGCCCTTACACCCATCGGGCCGGACGAAGCTCTGGCCCATGGGCAACCCTCGTCTTCCACAGCCGGCGGATATGGCCCGTACCTCGGCACGATTCCCGACATGGTTCCTGTCGACTCCGGGCTTCGGTTGACCGGCGTCCGTGAGGGTAGCCCGGCGGCCGACGCGGGCATCAGGGGGGGCGACATCGTGGTGGAGTTCGGCGGTAGAGAGATCGGGGACATCTACGCGTACACCTACGCCCTACAGGATCACGAGCCCGGCGACGCCGTGGAGATCGTGGTCCTACGCGACGGTGAGCGCTTGACGCTCACGGCTGTGCTTGGGGACCGGCGGTAGAAACGGGGGCCTATCCCGCCGCTACTCCAGCAGGTCCAACTGCCCGACCGATGCCGCGTCCCCGGTTTCCGGGGCTGTTTGCTCCTCCGGTTCCTCCCGTCCCTCGGGCGCTCTTGCCGCCTCCGGCTCTCTTGTCCCCTCCGGCCCCTCGTCCTGACCCCGCCGGCCGGTCCCCTCGCTGTAGGCTCGTGTTACTTCGACCACCCGGTCCCCCGCATCCATTTGGACCAGTGTCCGGCCCTGCGTTCGCCGCCCTAGGCACGGGACCTGATCGGCTTGACGGCGTGTGATCGTCCCGCTTGCCGTCACCACCATGACCTCGTCTGCCTCGAGCACCTCCAAAGCAGACACGAGCGCCGTCCCATCCCCGGACGGGACCGCCAGGGTGCCCAACCCACCTCGCTTCTGGAGCGGGAAATCGCCCACCTCCATGCGCTTTCCCTTCCCGTCCTCGGTCACGGTCAGCACCCACGCCTCCCTGCGGATGAGCAGCATCCCAATTACCGCGTCGTCGCCCTTCAGGTCGATCCCCTTCACACCCTGCGCGGTGCGCCCTAGAACTGACAGATCGGATTCCGGAAAGCGGATCGCCCTTCCGCCCCTGGTGACCAACATGACCTCCCCGTCGCCGTCGGAGAGGCGAACGTCCATGATGCGGTCGCCCTCCTTGAGACCCGCGGCGATTACGCCACCGGCCCGTGGATTCGCAAATTCCGAGAGTCTGGTCCGTTTCATGAGACCGTTTCTGGTGAGGAACACCACAAAGCGCTCTGAATCGAGATCGTCCACCGGCAACATCGCGACGATCGGGTCAACTCGATCGGCCTGGGTCAGCCCATAGATCGACTGCCCCCTGGAGGCCCGCGCCCCCTCGGGCACATCCAGCACCGGAAGGTGATGTAGATGCCCATTCTCTGTGAAAGCGAGCAGCCAACCCTGCGTGCGCGCCACGAAAACCTCTTCCAGATAGTCGTTCTCGAACCGCTCCATCCCGGCCAACGCCTTCCCCGATGAGACCCGGCGCCGGTAGAGGTGCATCGGAATTCGATTCACGAACCCCTCGTGGCTGACGGTGATCACCGCATCTTCATCAGCCACCGTGTTTTCCGCCGCCTTCTCCTCCGACCCTCCGTCCTCCAGAATGACCGTCCGCCGTGCATCCCCGTATTTCTCGACGATCTCATCCAGCTCCTCGAGCATCACCTCCAGCTTTCGGGCTTCGCTCTTGAGGATCTCCTTCAGACCCTTGATGATGGTCTTGAGCTCCTTGAGCCTCCTCTCGATCTCTTTTTGCTCGAGAGCGGTCAACCTGGCGAGTCGCATGTTGAGAATGGCGTCCGCCTGGATCTCGGACAGTCCGAGAAGGTCCTGAAGTGTTGCTGAAGCCTCCGACCGATCCGCCGACCCTCGGATGATTTTGATGACCTCATCGATGGCGCCGAGCGCCGCCATCAAACCCTCTGCCGTGTGCTTCTCGGCCTGCGCTTTCTCCAGATCATGCTGGGAGCGACGCTCGATGACCTCGACACGGTGATCCCTGAAACGCTCGAGGAGCTGAACCAGGGTGAACTCCTTCGGCTCGCCATGATCCAGCGCGATCATGATGGCTCCGAACGTGCTCTGAAGGCTGGTCTTCTTCAGCAACAGCTTGATGACCTTGCCGGCCTTGGCGCCCTTTTTCAGCTCCAACACCAGCCGGAGCCCGTCCCGGTCCGACTCGTCCCGGATCTCGGCCAGGTCCGGAATGCGGCCTTTTCTCGCAAGATCCGCGATCTGGCGAATGATCCGAGACTTCGAGACCGCGTATGGGAGTTCGGTGACGACGAGCTGTTCCTTGCCGCCCCGCAGCGCCTCCTTCACGATGCGGGCACGCATGATGATCCGGCCCCGTCCGGTCTCGTACATGTCTCGAATTCCGCCTCGCCCGACCACGAATCCCGCCGTGGGGAAGTCGGGCCCCGGTAGGTGTTTCATCAAGACATCGAGCGATGGTTCGGGTTCCTCGATCATGGCCCTCAGGGCGGCGGCGACCTCCCTAAGGTTGTGGGGCGGCACGTTCGTGCTCAGTCCTACGGCGATCCCCGAGGACCCGTTGATCAGGAGGTTCGGCACCCGGGACGGGAGAACCGTGGGCTCGGTCCTCTGCCCATCGAAGTTCTCGACGACATCCACCGTTTCCTTCTCGATGTCCGCCAGGATGTCCTCGGCAATCGGTGCCAGCCTGGCTTCGGTGTATCGGTATGCGGCCGCGGAGTCGCCGTCGATGGAGCCGAAGTTTCCCTGCCCGTCCACCAGCGGATAACGAAGGGAAAAGTCCTGGACCATCCGAACGAGCGCGTCGTACACAGCCGCATCACCATGGGGGTGATACTTGCCAAGGACGTCGCCCACGACGGTCGCGCTCTTCTTATAAGGCCTGTCCGGCCTCAGTCCCGCCTCATGCATGGCGAAAAGGATGCGCCGGTGCACCGGCTTGAGACCGTCCCGAACATCGGGAAGGGCCCTCTGAACGATCACGCTCATCGAGTAGTCGAGGAAGGATTCTCGCATCTCCTGCTCGATGAGCCTCGGCAGGATGCGCTCGCGCGTCTGGGCCGTCATTCCATCTCCAGGTAA
>JADFMD010000023.1 GCA_022564055.1 Gemmatimonadota bacterium | reverse complement strand
GGGTGGGCTGCTTCCGTCGGGGTACTCGCATCGGATGGTCAGGCGGGGACTACGTAGAGGTAGAGCAGTGCTGAATCCGCCGTCGAGGTCCCCCCAGTAGATACCCACGTCCCGGTGCCGCCCAAGAAAGACGGGTAGTCCCAGTACGAAGGGGAGAGGCCGAAGCCCCTCCCCCATCCGAAGACCGTGTATGTTCGCGTGTATGTTCGGGTCCTCTAACCCCATGTACGGATCGAAAATCATACTCGGGAAAAGTGGATGATTCCCTTATTCCTCCTCGTATTTTGTGAAATACGGCCCCTACCGGCCCAGCCTGTTAACCAGGAAGTTGGTGGTTCGAGTCCACCCGCCCCAGTAGTTGGAAAGCCCGTACCGGACTACGGGGTTAGTATGTGTTCATGTCTGACACCTCCACGCTGAAAATCGGTGCCTTGGCCCAAGCGGCCGGAGTCGGAGTCGAGACTATCCGCTTCTACGAGCGCAAGGGTCTGCTACAGCAGCCGCCACGGACACGGTCGGGGTATCGTCGCTACCCCGGTGACACGGTGCACCGCTTGAAGTTCATCCGGCGAGCACAGGGACTCGGCTTCGCACTGCGGGAAATTTCGGAACTGCTCGACCTGCGGGTGGATGAGGTCGCCGCGTGTGGTCCGGTCGAGGCGCAGGCGCGAGAGAAGCTGGAGCAGGTCGCGGGTAAAATAGAGGCACTCCGGCAGATGGAGAGGGCACTCCAGCGTCTGGTCGAAGCGTGCGAAGCGCGGGAGCCGACAGGTGCGTGCCCGATCCTTCAAGAGCTCGATCCCTCGGGCTCGCCAGAGCGCTGACGCTGTTCTCCCCGGTCGATGTCCGACCCCCAATCCACCCAGCCCCTTGACTCCGTACCATGGTACAGGGTTTAGCTTGCATGGGTCGGGGCGTGGTCGAGTAGTGACTAGCCCCCTCTGGGCCCATGGAGAATAGGGAGAGAAAGACGCCACGAATCGAGTTGGTCTACTTCGAAGGATGCCCCAACGCCTCGCAAGCACGAGAAAACCTGAGAGAGGCGGTTGAGGCGTTCAGTCCGGCCCTCACTTGGTCAGAATGGGACCTCATGGAGGAGTCGACCCCGGCTGCCTTCCGGCGCTTCGGGTCACCGACCATCTTGGTGGACGGGAAGGACGTGACCGGAGAGACCGTCGGCACGGCAGCCATGGCCTGCCGGGCAGACGGAGTGCCGTCGGTGGCCTCGATAACCGCGCGGATCTCGTCTTATAACGGAAGGCTGTCGTTGGCTCCAAAAGGAGAAGAACAAAATGGCTAGCAGGAGAAACTTGGCCGCGGGTGTCGTAGCCCTGGGAGTGGCTTTTGGGTTGCCCGGCGCCGTACAGGGACAGCAGGCATCGGAGGAGCCGACGACGCGAGAAGTGCTGGCGCCTAGCGAAGTGCTTACGGGTGCAAGCGTCCGGCTCAGGGTAGACGGGATGGTCTGCCCGTTTTGCGCGTATGGGTTGGAAAAGCGGCTCCAGGAGATCGCAAGCATCGATGCGGTGCTCATCCGAATCAGCGACGGGTTGGTTCAGATCCGGACGAAGGAAGATCAGGAGCTGACCGACGCAGCTCTCGAGGACGCGGTCAAGAAGTCCGGGTTCTCACTGACCGGGATCGAGCGCCTGGAAGGGTAAGTGCGCACAAAGGCGTCGCTGTCGCTGTGGCTGCTCCTGGTGGTTGCGCCTGTTGCGGTCGCCGGTCAGGGGTTGCCGGTCCACACCCCTTCGGCTCTGACCATGTCCTTCGAGCAGCGCGGGGTGAGGACGTTGTCGATGGTGCAGTCCCGGGGGGACGTGACCGGCGTGGTGTTCCCCTTGATCGTTCTGCCGTTCGCCCCACACCAGCGCTTCACCACCACCGTGAGGATACCACTGACCTACAAGAGGATGCGGGATCCGGGTGGTGCCTCCGGCGGCGGCTACGCCGAGGGAGGGATCGGAGACTTGGGGCTGTCGGCGAAGTTCGCGTTCTTCGTCCGCAACCGCTTCGCTGGCACCACGCGGGTTGCCTTGATCCTGAGTGCTAGCTTGCCCACCGGGTCGACGAGCGCAAAGACCAACGATGGGCTCCCCGCCCCACGGCCGTTCCAACTGGGGACGGGCGCCTTCTCCGGGGGTGCCACAATCGTTACCACGATCGTCCGGAACCGCTGGGGTCTCAGTGCAGCGGTCGGCCACACACGGCATGGTGCCGATGACGATTTTCGTTTCGGCGCGGTAACCCGATATGACCTGGCGGTCAGCATTCGAGTGCCGGAAGAGGTGGCGACCCTCCGAACGCGTACGATGCAACTCTACTTGGAATGGAATGGCTCGATCCGGCAACGGGCGACGAGCGGTGGGAGCGAGCTGGCGGACACCGGCGGGCATGTCGGGTACCTGAGCCCGGGAATCCAGTGGGTTCTGCTGCCTCGGCTGTTGATCGAAGGTAGCCTTCAGATCCCCCTGCTTCAGGATCATAACGGCTCGCAGCCGGATTACGGGGTGCGGCCCGCCTTGGGCGCGCGCTTCCTGTTCTTCTAGATCCCGGCAGAATCAGGGATGCTGACACGGTGGCGTGAGGGTCTGAGCACGCTGGCCCCGGTAGCGGTGCTCGGCACGCTCATCTGCTGTGCGCTGCCCATCGTGCTCGTGGCCCTGGGGGCCGGTTCGGTCGTGGCATCGATGGTGTCCACCGCTCCGTGGCTGGTGGGGTTCTCCCGGAACAAGGCGTGGGTTTTCCTGGTGGCCGGGGCGCTTCTGGCCACGGACTATTGGATTCTCTACCGGTCGACGAGCGGGGCGTGCCAGCCGGGCGGCGTGTGTCACGTCTCGCATCCCTTTGGGCGCTGGATGCGGAGGGTGTTCTGGGGCTCCTGTGTTCTCTTCGCGGCTGCTCTCGGCGCTGCCTACTTGCTGCTCCCGGTCTCCAAGTTCTTCGGCTATTAGCCTGTCGGGGGAGCGGCCGAAGTCCCTCACCCATCTACCGAAAAATCTTCAGTTGTTCTGCCGCCGTAGGATTTTTCCGGCCCGCACGTCGTTGAAGACGCCATCGTCCACCGCCACGATACCGTTGATGATCACCCAGTCGATTCCGGCGGGATATTGGTGCGGGTCCTGAAACGTCGACCGGTCGGCCACCGTCTCGGGGTCGAAGACCGCGATGTCGGCGATCATGCCCTCCATGAGCATACCACGCTCCGACATTCCCATGTGATCGGCCGGGAGAGAGGTCATCTTTCGCACCGCCTCTTCAAGGGTGAGCACACCCTTCTCACGAACGTACTCGCCAAGGACGCGTGGAAACGTCCCGTACCATCGAGGATGGGGGTGGCCCTCGCCGGGCTGTACGAGCCGGCCATCCGACGCGATCGCGGTCAAGGGATGCCGCATGATGGCCTCGACGTCTGTCTGGTCCAGGACGTGGTAGATCGCGCTGGCGCCGCCCCGGCGTATGGCATCGATCACCAGCTCCGCTCCGGTGTCCATCGTGGGCGGCAAGCCACGCATTTCTGCCCAGTCCCGGAGCGTCCGACCCTCTAACTCGGGCATCCACGAGACGAGCGCGAACTGCACACGTGAGAGGTCGTTCCCTCCCCGGTCGTTGACCAGGTTGAAAACGATTCCCTTCGTGATGCTGTCACGGAGCATGGGATTTTCGAGCCGCTCAAAGAACGCATCGTTGCCGCCTGCCAAAGCCCACGGCGGCACCAGGATTCCGATTCCCGTGTACGTTGCCGTGTAGGGGTACTGGTCGATTCGGATCCTCCGGCCTGCGGCGTTCGCGGAATCCACCATTGCGAGCGTCCGCTCCGAGGAGCCCCACATCGGCTGACCGACGACCTTGTGGTGGGTGAGCACGATCGGCAGGTCCGCGCGCCGCCCGATCTCGATCGCTTCGGCGACGCCGGCGAGTAGGTCGAGCCCCTCCTCACGCAGATGGGACGTGTAGATGCCGCCTGCTCGGCCCGCGACCTCGGCCAGCGCCACCACTTCATCGATGTCCGAGAAGGCGCCGGGCAAATACCTGAGCCCAGTCGACAACCCCCAAGCGCCCTCGGCCATGGCTTGCCGCACCATCCCCTGCATTTCAGCCAGTTCCTGCGACGTCGGCGGTCGGTTCTCCATGCCCATCACCGTCCGCCGAATGGTGTTGTGTCCCACAAGCATTGCCACATTGATTCCGATGCCGAGGGTCGCGGCGGAATCCAGATAAGTCCCGATCGGCCAGGGTGAGGTACCGTCCGGACCGCCCAGGACGGTCGTCACCCCCTGTCGTGCCTTGCTTTCACCCTCGGGAAGACGGAGCAGCGGGTTCAGGTGGGAGTGGATGTCGATGAATCCAGGTGCGATGACCTTGCCGGTGACGTCAATCACACGTTCGGCACCGGCACGCTCCACGCCGTTCCGGGAGATGGCGACAATGCGGTCCCCGCGAATGGCCACGTCTGCCCTGAAGCCTGCCGACCCGGTGCCGTCAATGACGGTCCCACCAACGAGGACGATGTCGTAGGCCGCCGGAGCGCACGCGCTCACCGCCAGGGCCACCCAAGCCAAGAAGTACGGTAGACGCATCGAGCTGGCCCTCCGGATCATCGGTTCTCAAAAGGGGTTTCGGGACTCCGGACGTCCTTCCCGAGTCGGGGTAACGTGAGAGGCGGTGTCACACCGGTCAACGCTAGCGGTCCCCAGCGAGCCGTCCTACGTTCCGCGGTCCGAACGTTCGACGAGGGGCCCAGAGCCCCCGAAACCACGGGCGCCAACAGCATTTCAGAGGAGCGATCTATGACTCGGCTCGCAGTTTTCGCCGCGGTGGGTCTCACGGTCTCGGCAGCCACGAGCACCCTGGCGCCGGCCACCTTGGCCGGCCAATCGTACCGGTCGGTCACCGACGAACGACTCATGAGTCCCGAGCCCGAGAACTGGCTGTCGTATCGGGGTAGCTACAACGGGTGGGGATACAGCCCGCTCGACCAGATCGACGCGTCCAACGTGCAGGATCTCAAGCCGGTGTGGGCGTTCTCGACAAACACTACGGGTGGCCACGAATCTCCACCGGTCGTCAACGACGGGGTGATGTTCATCACCACTCCGGGCAACTTGCTGTATGCTCTGGACGCGCGGAACGGCGATCTGTTATGGCGCTACCGGCATGCGCTTCCCCCCGATCGGATCGCGTTCCACGATACCAACCGCGGCGTGGCGTTGTTCGGGGACAAGGTGTACATGGCCACGCTGGACGCGCGCGTGGTGGCGCTCGACGCCCGCTCGGGAGAGGTCGTGTGGGACACGTCGGTGGCCGACAATTCCGCAGGGTACTACATGACCCTGGCGCCCCTGACCGCACGGGGGAAGGTCATGGTCGGGGTCTCCGGCGGCGAGCTGGGCATCCGCGGCTTTGTCGTGGCGCTCGACACGGAGACCGGGGAGGAGGTCTGGAAGACCTATACCGTTCCCGGACCGGGCGAGCCGGGAAACGACACGTGGCCGGGTGATACGTGGCGTACCGGGGGCGCCGCCGTGTGGCTCACGGGCCACTACGACCCCGATTTGGGTCTCACGTACTGGGGCACGGGTAACCCCGGCCCCTGGATCGGAGACCAACGGCCGGGCGACAACCTATATACCAACTCGGTGATCGCCCTCGCCGTCGACACTGGAGAGCTCGTAACCCATCACCAGTACCATTGGAACGGGTCGTGGGATTGGGATGAGGTCTCCACTCCGCTCCTCATCGACGTGGAGCGGGACGGGCGCACGATTTCGGCGCTCGTCCATCCGGGCCGGAACGGGTACCTGTGGATCCTGGAGCGAGACTCCGAGGCCATCCGCTTCGTCGAAGCCCAACCCTTCGTGCGCCAGAACGTCTTCACCAGCCTCGATCCGGAGACGGGTCGACCGACGTACGATGAAGCCCGCACGCCGGGTACCGGCAAGCTGGCCGAGTTCTGCCCCTCGCTTTGGGGGGGGAAGGACTGGCCCCCGGCGGCCTATAATCCGATCACCGGGTTTCTCTACATCCCGGCCAATGAGAACCTCTGCGGGACCGGGATCGGGGTTGAAGTCGAATACCAGCCCGGACGCTCGTTTACCGGCGCTGAAACGTCGATGACGGTGGTGCCCGGGGCCGACCATATCGGTGAGCTACAGGCCTGGGACCTGAACGCGGGCGAACGCGTGTGGACCCAGGAATTCGACTCCCAGAACTGGGGCCCGGTGCTCACGACCGGAGGGGGGCTCGTCTTTATGGGTGGCACGAGCGACCGGTACTTCAGGGCGTTCGACGCTCGAACCGGCGAGGTCCTGTGGCAGCAACGCACCAACTCCGGGATCATCGGCGTGCCGTCGACCTACGCGGTCGATGGGGTGCAATACATCGCGGTCCAGTCGGGCTGGGGCGTGGACGCGGCCGCCATGGGCCGCCGCCTCGACGGGCTGCGCGGAACGAACAACTTCGTCCCGCAGGGCGGTGTGGTCTGGGTGTTCGCGCTCGATCAATGAGGTGGAGCGGGGCCGGCCCCTAGTTCATGAGCGCCTGATATATGAGCGCCCGAAGTTTGCCATGGTCGTCGATGCCGCCGGCCGGGATCAGGTTCGTCAGGTACACGACGACGAGCTCCTCCTCGGGATCGACCCAATAGGTGGAGTGATACGCGCCACCCCAACCGTATTCGCCAACGGAGCCGGGGATACCACGGGCGCCGAGATCGGTCACGATGGAGAAGCCGAGACCGAAGCCCTGGCCGGCCCGGAACGGGATACCGCGTAGGTGGTCGGTGGTCATCAGCTCGATCGTCTTCGGCGTAAGGATCCGAACGCCATCGAGCTCGCCGCCGTTCAGCATCATCTGCAGGAAGCGGGCGTAGTCGGGCGCGGTCGACAGGAAACCGGCGCCACCCGAAAAGCTCTGGCGCGGACCGTCGACGTAAGCGCCTTGGCCCACCATCAGGCCCGGGTCGGGCGCACGCTCCAGGCCGCCGGGGGTCGCGGAATAGACCGTGGCCAAGCGGTTACGGTCCGCCGTCGGAAGATAGAAATGTGTGTCGTTCATGCCGAGCGGATCCAGGATACGCTCCCGCATGAAGACGTCGAGCGGCTCACCACTCACCTCTTCGATGACCGCGCCGAGGATGTCGGTGTTGTAGCCGTAGACCCACCGCGTGCCCGGTTGCGCGGACATCGGGAGCCCCGCCATCCGAGCGACGGTGGCGCCCACCGGCTCATCCCTGTTCGCGAAATACCAGCCGGTGATGCCCGCCTCTTCCCAGCGTTCGCTCGCCGCGCCGGTCCCGTAGCTGATCCCGGCCGTATGGGTCAGCAGGTCTCGAATCAGGATGGGGCGGTCGGCCGGGACCACCTCGTAGCCGCCCTCACCATCCGGGACGGCCACGGTGGTCTGCATGAATTCCGGCAGGTATTTCCCGACCTGGTCGGTAATGAGGAGCTTGCCTTCTTCCTGAAGCATCATGATGCCGACGCTGATCGGTGCCTTCGTCTGTGAAGCGATCCTGAAGATCGCGTCGGTGGTCATCGGCGAGCGCGACTCCCGGTCGAGCTGCCCGAACGCTTCGAGGTAAACGATTTTGCCACGGCGGACCACGATGGTGGCGGTGCCGGCCACCTCACCGTTGTCGACGTAGGCCTGCAGCGCGTGGCTCAGCCGTTCGAGCCGTGCCGAGGACATACCGACCTCTTCCGGCGTTGCGCGTTGAAGATCCTGAGCGATCGCCGGCTGGATCGCGACGGCAGGCAGGAGGGTGGCGGCCAGCAGGAGGGTGGCAAGTGGCACGGTGGTGGCCAGCGGGAGCGCCCGCCACCGGAGGTGGGCTGGGGCGCCGGAGGTCGGAATGGCCATGAGTGGCTCTCCAGTCGATTTACGGTGTGTGGCCGAGGGCCGGGGCGGATCGGCTGAAGCGAGGTTACCGGCGGTTGCTGGGGAGCGCAACGGAGGCGCGGATGAGGACGGCTACCTAGCGGACCCGTTGGCGGCGTTGGCTGTCAGCGTACCTGCGACGAACGCGTTGGTCGCTTGAAGCGTGGCCAGGATCGAGGCCCTTTCGACGCCGTCCGTGACAGAGGCGGCACCCGTCAGGGGAATACGGCGGCCACGGACGATGGCTTCCACCAGCACGACGACGACGTCATGCTGGGGACTGCGGAGGCGGCGCGCGGCCATGAATCTGAGCACCACGCTCAGCCCGTCTTCTCGGCCGGCTCGGAGAAACTCCTGGATCACGCCGAGGGCGGCATCCGCGGGCACTTCCAGGCAATCCTCCTCCGTCCCGGCGGCTTCGCGCTGGGCACCGATGGAGCGGTCGTTGTCCGCCAATCGGACCGAGATCCCGAAGCCTCCCTGGGGGCGCTTTTCCAGTTGGAGGTCCTGGAGCTCGAGGCGGCGGAACTCGACCTCCGATCCGCCCTTCGGCTCACCGCTCGTCCCGCCAAGGCTGAACTCCAGTAGTCCGGTATCCGGAACGGCGGGCTTGGGTTCGGGAGGGTCCGGCGCCGCCTTTTCCGGCGCCGACTTCACCGATGGCGATTCTTCCGGCGCTGAATCTTCCGGCGCTGAATCTTCCGGCGCTGAATCCTCGGGCGCTGAAACCTCGGGCGGTGAATCTTCCGGTGCGGTCAAGGAGGGGTCCAAATCGGCCTTCTCCGACCCCAGGAGAGCTTTCAATTCCTCACGGGACAAACGACTCTGCACGACGGTGATCTGATTCGGGGGCACCTCGAAGCCGAGTCCCCAGGTGAGCGCTGACATCACGGCTCGTGAGACCTCCGACACCGGCATCTCGGAGGTGGCGATGATGTGGACCTGGGCTCCTTTTTCCTCGTCCAGGACGACTCGCGCCGACACTACGGCCGTAAGTGAGCTCAGGAGGACTTCGACGCGTTGGACGAGCCCGCCCTCCGGAGCCCGGTCGTCGGTGGGCGTCATTGCGGCCGGTCCTGCCTTCCCGCACTGGGGGATCGGGCCCCGACGGCCAGCCAGTGGCTCACCGTTCGGGTCGTGGCTTGAAGCGTCGCGAGAATGATCGCCAGGTCCGACATACCGACCAGGGGACACGCGGCGACCAGGGGCGTCGAATTCTTCTTGTCTGCTGCGGTGATCATCACTACCGCCACAGGAAAATCGCCGACCGATACCTCGACGACGTTGTCTAGAACGAGGGTGGGTTCGGAAATGCCCAGATAGAAAATCTGCAGACAGGCGTCGAGGGCCCTCAGGGTGGCGAGGGCGGGGACTCGGAGTCGATCAGGGGGGCCTTCGGCGCCCGACGCAGCTCCATTGAACGAGCGGCCCCGGCACGTGATCTGGGCCTCCACCTGGACCACGCCGGGCTGGACCTCGCGTACCCGATGGCCCACGAGCCGGATGAACCCGTCGTAGGGGCTCTTATCCCTGACCTTCGACTTCCCCGCGGGGCTCGACTGCCCCTGCGGGGATGCGCTTGTTTCTCCCGAAACAAGACCACGGTCGTCAGAATTTGGCATGAGCCTACCGGCTCCATCGGTACGTGGGTCCAAACATTTGGGTTTTCACCACCGGTTCAAACGCTATTTGGGCGAAGAAAGCGTCCTGAAACAAATGTTGTAGGGCCCATCGCTTTTGGAAACCATCTTCTGAGTCCTCCGCGCACGGCTAACGCGGCATGATCACGGGCGTTTCTTCACCAGGTTGGGTGGGATTCGTGCGTGGGTCGCCTGTTCGAAGTCGTATGCGTAGGCCAACATTGCCGCCTCCGTCCAGGTGTCACCGATGAAGGCCAGCACGAACGGGGTTCCATCCCGGTAGTATGCGAAGGGCACGGTGACGACGGGCACCCCGAGCGCGTTTACGATGTTGCTGGGTAACTCGGGGTGGTTGTTGGGGCTGTACTCGGGCCGGTCCGGGTCCTCCACGAGATCCGGAATTGGAGCGCCGGCCTGCGGGAAAAACAGCCCGTCGAGGTTGAAGGTCTCGAGGACGGCACGGTAGAGCTCACGGATTTCCCGCCGCCAGGCTTGGAAGGCGTCGCCCTCCTCAGTCGCGCTTGGCCGCGCGGGGGAAAGGCCCCCACGGCGTTGAGGGAACTCCTCCCCCGTCAACGCCTCCCACTCCGCGACGTTATGAAAGAGGGCCTGATCCCCAAGATGTTGCAGGTAAACGAGCAGGTCGTGGGCGCCCACGGATGGTACGCGGGGCCGCTCTTCAAAAAGCTCGACGAAGTCAGTGTCGAGGAATGGATCTTCCACGACGACCGCGCCCTGATCGGTCAGCGTCGCGATCGCGTGCCGATAGAGGGCCTCCGTTTCCGGAGCGAGTGGAAGCCAACGGTCCCGCCAACCCCCGCCGACCAGACCGAAACGTCTCCCTTCGAGCGCGGAGTCACTCAGAAGAGCGACGTACCCCTGCTCCGGGATGTGGCCGACCGAAGCGAACGTGGCGAGATCCTCCGAGGTGGGCCCGGAGATGACCTCGAGGGTGATCGCCGCGTCGTACACCGTTTTCGCAAGCGGCCCGACCACGTCGATGTAGGTGGCGTTGATGGGTACCACCCCATCCAGGGGAACGAGTCCGAAGGTCGGCTTGATTCCCACCAACGCCTGTGCAGCCGCTGGATTCTGGATCGATCCGCCGGTTTCGGTGCCCAAACCGAGCACGGCGAAGCCGGCGTTCACGGCCGTAGCCGTGCCGCCACTCGACCCTCCAGGTGTTTTGTCGATGTTGTAGGGGTTGAGCGTGACTCCGGCCACCGAGCTACGCGTCCGCGTACCGTCCCCGGCAAAGTCGGGGAGATTGGTCTTCCCTAGCACGATGGCTCCCGCCTCTCGCAGCCGCGCGACGACCGTCGCGTCGTTCTGCGGGATCATGTCGATGCCCCCGGTGAGCGCACTGAAGCCGGAAAAACCGGCGGTCGTCACCAGCCCACCGAAATCCAGGTTGTCCTTGATCACCACCGGGACACCGTGAAGGGGGCCACGCGGACCTCTCGCAGCGTACTCCTCGTCGAGCGCGGCTGCGGTCGCCAGCGCATCGGGGTTCATGGAGATGAGGGCGTTGTAGTGGCTCTCATACTGGTCGATGCGGGCGAGGAACGCCCGCGTCAGCTCCACAGCCGTGAATTCTCCACCCGCGTAGGCGGCTCGGATGTCCTGGACTGTGAGCTCGCTGAGGCCGAGGCCGAGCGCCTCTGCTGTGGCGGCCCTGGACACAGGGGGCGCGCCCGTGGACGGGGGGGGCGCCGCCGTGGAGGTGGGGGCCATGGTGAAGCAGGCCTGAGCCAGCCAAGCCAGGCATAGGACCACCGCGGTTTTGGCGTGGAACGCCCCGTGGCTCAAGGCGGGGTGTTTACCGCTCTTCGATGATCGCGTCGTACACACCCGTCTTGAACTCCTCCCGAAAGCCTCCGCCTCTCGATGGCGAGACCTGCGCCATCACGATCGTGATCATGTCCTCGGTCGGATCGATCCAGAAGCGTGTGCCCGCGGAGCCGTCCCACCAGAAGTCGCCGTCGTTCACCGGATAGGCGTACTGGCTGGCGTCCATGACGATGCTGAACCCCAGCCCCCAACCTTGGCCGAGCGTCGGGCGCCCGAATCCGATCGGGAGAAGTGCGTCGGGTATGCGGTTCACCGTCATAATCGCGACCGTTTCAGGCTTGAGCACCCGATTCCCGTCCAACTCGCCCCCGTTCAGAAACATCTGGGAGAAGCGCAGGAAGTCCATCGTGGATGCGACCAGGCCGACGCCACCCTCGATCAGCACCGGCTGTTCAGTGAAGGGGACGTCCTCGATCCGATGTGGCCGGAGCTCGCCCTCGGGCGACGGGCGGTAGACCGTGGCCAGGCGATCGGCCCGTTCGGGCTCGACCCAGAAACCGGTGTCCGTCATGCCGAGCGGCTCGAAGACGCGTTCCGCCAGGAAGTCCTCCAGCGGCATGCCGGACCAGACCTCGACGAGCCGTCCGAGAATCGTGGTCGAGATGCCGTACCGCCAGTTCGTTCCCGGATCCTCGAACAGGGGTGTTCGCGCCGCGTTGTCGACCATCTGTTCGAGGGTGATCGAGCGCGAGCGGACGCCTTCGGAGCGATAGATCGACGAACTGCGGCTACCCATGCCCGACGTATGCAACAGGAGGTGCTCCACGGTGATCTCGCCGTTGCGGGGCTTCGTCTGATCCATGTTGGGCGAGCGCGCATCGGCGAAGACCCTTTGGCCCGCGAACTGGGGCAGGTACTGCGACACGGGATCGTCGAGTTGAAACGCCCCCTCCTCCCACAGAATCATCGCGCCGAGGCTGGTAATGGACCGCGCCATCGAGTAAAGACGGAAAATGGCGTCCTCCGGCATGGGGCGAGCGGCTTCGATGTCGGCGTGTCCCAGCGCCTCCAGGTAGACCAGCTTCCCGTGCCGCACCACGGCGCCTACGACGCCGGCGATGTGCCCGGCGTCGATGTGGGCCTGGAGGGCGTCGGTCACACGGGTGAGTCGCGCGGAGGAAAGGCCCACCGATTCGGGATTCACGGCCGGCAGGGCCTGCCCAAAGGCTGGGGCCTGCGGTGCCAGAAGGCCGAGGCCGAAGATGAGCCCGAAGACGAGGCCGTGTGCACTCCTGTTGCGGCGCGCGGGGGCCCAGTTTGGCCCGGTGATGGGATTCACCATGGCCGCAAGATGCGTCCGACCCGGGCTCCCCCACAAGCAGGCGATTCCCCGCCTTCACATCCGGCCTTGTGGACACCAAGATCTGCGCCGGCACGTTCCCGCGGGAACGCGTGCGCCCTTCTCGAGAACGGAATGGCCCGAATTCGAATCTTGACATCATAACATCAATATTATGATGTTTTGATGTATGAGAACGACGCTGACCATCGAAGAGGACGTCGCCGTACGGCTCGACAAGGCGCTGGCGACCCGGGAAACGAGCCTGAAGGCTCTTATCAACGACGCACTCCGCCGTGGGCTCGACGACATGGAGAGGCCGGCTGAGCCCAGGGTGGCCTACGTCCTGTCCACGGTCGATCTCGGGGAGTGTCTGGTTCCAAGCATCGACAGCGTTGCCGAGGCGCTGACTCACGGTGAGGGCGAGGCCTTCCGGTGATCCTGCTCGATGCGAACCTGCTCGTTTATGCCTGGAATCGGGGGGCTCCGGAACACGAACGGGCATGTGCCTGGCTCCAGGCTCGTCTCAACGACCGAACGCGGGTCGGGATCCCCTGGTCGAGCTCGTTGGCATTCGTGCGTCTCGTGTCGAATCAGCGGATCTTCGAGCGAGCTCTACCCGTGGATGTGGCGTGGTGTCAGGTGGAGGAGTGGTTGAGCCTCCCCAACGTCTGGACACCCGAGCCTGCGCAACGCCATCGAGAAATCCTTCGCTCGCTGCTGCCGCAGACCGACAGGTCGCAACTCGTCCCCGACGCCCACCTCGCCGCACTCGCCATCGAGTATGGTTTGGTCCTTCAGAGCACGGACCGGGATTTCGCACGGTTTAGCGGGTTACAGTGGGAAAATCCTATTTCCGCCTAGCTCATGCGTCGCCCTGGGTGGAGAGTCGGCCCCTGAGGTGCAGGTGAAGCCCGCTCGCGCCCCGATGCTCGACGTTCTTCGCCGCAGCCCGATTCGCCTGGATCATCGCCGACTGGAGTGGGTCTCCACGCAGAAGTTGTGCGAGGAACGTGGCTCCCCAGACGTCTCCACAGCCTGTGGGATCCCCTACCACTTCAGGGCCTTCGGCGGGTTCGATTCCACTCCGGGCGGGGCCGGGCGTCGCCACTAGATGTCGGGTGTCGGGCCACTGCAGAGGATCACTTTCGAACGCGGCGCCCGCGATGTACCCAGCGCCATCGGGGCCGAGAGTGACCGCAATCAACTTCAGCTCGGGACCTACGATCTTTGCGGCCAGCTCCCACGGATCTCCCATCGGTCGCCCGAGCAGTTCGAACTCCTCCGCGTTCATCTGCACGGCGTCGAAGCAGCGCATCCACGCTCCCCACGACGGCAACTCCTGAGGGACGCGAAGGCCGCTTCGGCCGACGCCCAGAAAGAGCGAATGTAGATCGGCGTAGGTGGGTCCGGGGAAGACACTTCGGAGGGATCGAGCCGTATCGAGCTCCATCTCGAAGCCGGAAACGAAGTTTACATAAAGGGCGTCGCAGGTCTGCGCCAAAGGCCCGAGCTCTGCCCAAAGCCAGGGAGGCACGCCACCGGTCAGGCTCTCGGTACGCCGCTCCGGCCCAGTGTAGACGAGTTCCACCCGGTTGTTCGGCTGGGGGACGACGCGGATCCCCGTTTCCACGTCGAACCTCGCAAAGGATCGCAGAAATCTCCAGGCCGACTCGGACAGGTCGGACCCCACCTTGACGATGGGTACGATCTCCCAATTGTCCGGAAGAGCCGCCTCGAAAGCCGACAGGGCATACGCCACCCCACCCCATTCCTCCACCTGCTCGAGCCGCCCGTCCCGATACCTGATCGTGTCCCAGACAAGGGTTCCGACCACTCCAAGGCGCTTGGGCGTCCCTGCATCCATGGTAAGCTGACCCCCGAAAAACAAGTGGCGTCGCACCGACAGGCGGCTTCATCTTGTGATATGCAATGGTTTCCCAAACTTGAAAGCTAGCGAGCCGTGAATTCTTCCCCAAGAAACGGCTCCCCAAAGCCCCCTGACCAGGCCGTGGGTCCCGGTTCGTCAGGGACTGCTTTGTCGCGCGAGCTCAGTGAATTTCTCATAGAGCTATCCATCGCTATCCACCAGCACAGTATGTATCCTCCCGGCCATCCTTCGCTGGAGCCGGCGGCGGCGCGGGCGACCGACCGGGTAGCGTACCTGCTGAAGGAAAGAGGCACGCTGTCACTCGGCGCGGCCAGGGACCAGCTCGTAATCGAGGGAGTTGCGACCGACGCCAACCACCCTCTCCTACGCGCGCTCGCGGGGCGGCTACACCGCCACCACCTGGGCGCCATCAGCTTCCATCAGGGTGTGAGCAAGCAGGAGATCCAAGGGTTCCTCTTGCTCATGGCGGAGGAACCCGACCAGACGGGCGAGCCCCTGGGTCTGGGGCCACGCGAGCGGAGAGAGCAACAGCCAAACATCCAGTTGCACCCGGTCGCGTATGACAGCCTCCGTTTGGTAGCCGACGACGGAACGCTTGAAGAAGACGAAGAGGCCAGGACGGCCCGAACTCGGTACGCCCAACTCTGGGTGGGGCTGGCGAAAGCCTCGGTCATGGGGGCGGGGCATAATGAGCAGCCGTCCGACGCAGAGGTCGAGGGCGAACCGGACGAGGTGTCTCGCGATCCGGGGGCGGTCGCGCAGGCCATCTCCGAGCGCTCCGACGGCCACGCATACGACCAGGTGATCATCGGCTATTTGTTGCAGATCGTCCAGGAGCTGCGAAACGCCAGTGGTCCCGAGGCGGTTCAACTGACCCGACGTATGGGGGAGCTGGTATCAAAGATAGAGCCGGATGCGCTCGCCCGGCTGCTCGAAATGGGCGGCGACAGCGAGCAGCGACACCAGTTCCTGATCAACGCGTCCCGGGGGTTGAAGGGCGAGTCGGTTCTGCGTCTGGTCCAAGCGGCTTCACTGTCGGAGGGAAAACAGATTTCACATCCCATGCTCCGCATGTTGGGGAAACTCGCCCAGCATGCGGACGGATCCCCTGGGATACAGAGGCAACACGCGCTCGAGTCGATTCAGGAACAAGTCTCCGATCTAGTGACCGGGTGGGGGTCAGAGGACCCCAACCTCCGAGGTTACACCTCCGCTCTCAGCGAAATGTCCGCGGCTAGACCCGACCTCTTCGGCGGAGGGGTGCAACTCCCTGAAGTAGGCCCTAGGCGGGTGGTCGACATGGCGTTTGAGATGGATTTGGTCGGAGACGCCGTGGCCAAGGCTGTAAAGCAGCTCATGGCGACGGAACAGACGTCGTGGTTGCTCGAGCGCATCGCCGACAACAAATCGAGCGCGTTGACCCGGTCCCTGGTCGGCAGCACCCATGAGTTTGGGCAACTCCTCCAGCAACTGCTCGATAACGAACCCGTGGATCCCCTTATTCTCGACACCTTGCTGGGACTGGGAGGGGAATCGGCCGTCGAGCCGATGATGCAGGCGTTGGTCGACTCGGAGTCACGACAGGTACGGCGGCTGTTGCTCGACCGGCTGGTGACGCTCCAACCCGACGTCGGGCTGCTTGCGACCCGGCATCTCGATGATCCTCGTTGGTATGTGATCCGCAACATGTTGTGGCTCCTCAACGGAGTCGACGTCGTACCCGAGGGGTTCGTGCCGGACGCCTACCTCCAACACGAAAATGACAACGTGCGCTACGAAGCTGTGCGGCTCGGCACCCGTTTGCCTCGAGGGCGAGAAAAGGCGATCAGCCACGGACTCACCGATGCGAATGAAAAGACGGTTCGGCTCGCCCTCAATGCTGCGTTGGTGATCTGTCCGAATTCGGCGCTCCGGAGGGTCGTCTCTCGGGCCTCCTCCGGACCGACCGACGTCCGCCTATTGGCCATACGCGTCCTCGAAGCCGTTGGTACCGAGACCGCGCTGTGCGCACTCATGGAAATGACCCAACCCCGGCGGGGTCTATTGGGGCTGAAGCATCCTGCGAAAGATCCTGTGTATCTCGCGGCACTCCGGGCACTCTGCTCCAGCTCCTACGACCCTCGCGTACTCAGGGTGCTCGAGTCCGCTCGGGCCCGGCGCGATCCGGAGATCGCGGCGGCTACGCGCGAAGGGAGCGACTTGGATGCTTGAAGGAGTCGAGTTTCTTCACGCGTTTGCGCAGGCGCTCGCGGTGGTGGCTTTGTACCCGCCGAACCACGCGAGAAGGCGAGGTGCCCTCGATGACGTATATCAACGTTTGCTGGATCTCTTTGCGGTAGACGAGCGGCCGGTATTTTCGTTCTTGGGGGACGAAGTCGTTCTGGGAAAACAGCCGCTTCGGGAGATGCGCGATTGGGAGTGGAGTGACCGGCTGGCCGGAATCGGTATGCAGCGGCTGGAGTTCGACTCGAGTATCCCCATCTCGCTTGAAGAACTCGACGCGCTTCTTGACGACATCGTCGCGCGACTCACGCTCCGTCCGTCGACTTCGTCGATGGCGCGGCAGGAGAGGGTGACGGGCATTCGCTTCGGAGCGGTGGGGGTGGGCGACGAACCCGCGCCGGAGGAACCCGACGAGAAGGAGATTGCTGCCGAAACGATTCCGTTCAGCCTCACGGAGGAAGCGGAGGCCGTCGTTTGGGTTCACGAGGTGCTGCAGGATGGCGGTGAGCTTCCCTTGATGGAAGCCGAGGCCGTCGTGCGCTCGCTCACGGTCGCCATGCACGGTGACCGGCAGATGATGCTCCCGTTATTGCAGCTCCGCCAATTCGACGAATACACGACAACCCATTCCTTGAACGTAAGCGTCCTGAGCATGGGGCTCGCCGAATGGTTGGGGCTCGGCGGGCGGGACGTGCGCGCGGTCGGAGTTGCCGGTCTGCTTCACGACTTGGGGAAGGTGACGATCCCGAAGGAGATTCTGAACAAACCGGGGACTTTCACCGACCAGGAGCGAGAGATCATGAACTCGCATTCTGCTGAGGGAGCCCGCATGATCCTCACTTCCGATCAGCAGCTGGACCTCGCAGCCACGGTTGCGTATGAGCACCACATCATGATCGACGGGGGAGGGTATCCGTCGTTGCGGTACCCTCGTGATTGCCATTTCGCCAGCAAGCTCGTCCATGTCTGCGATGTGTACGACGCTTTGCGTACCAACCGACCCTACCGCGCCCCGTGGCCTGCCAAGAGGGTGATGGCCTACATCGAGGAAAAATCCGGGACCGAATTCGACGGAGCGATGGCCCAGGCGTTCAAGGCCATGATGGACCAATGGGAGCCTCGACTCACCACTCTCCAAGTGGACGAAACACCGCCGGCTCCCCAGCCATCGGCGGTTCCCGCTGGCCAGGCGCCCAGGCCACCCGAATAGGTCATTTTCGGGATCTGAATGCATCGGTCTCCGAAAAGGCAGATGCACGTATTGCCCGTCACCGCCTACCCAGAATAGGTTGCTCCTTCCCGAGTGTTGAGAGAAGCCCTACCTCCCTGCAGGAGTAGCATAATGATTCCGCCCACCAAGGCCCGTCTAGGCCAGGCAATTTTCCGTCACGTTCATGCGCCAACGAGCCCACGTTTCAAGAATTTGGTCGCAGGTGTTCTGATGGCTGCGCTCGTCGCGTGTGCCGATTCGCCCGAGGGCGGAGAAGGGAGCGCGCCCGCTGAGGAAGCGGCCACGACTTCTGCCTCGGTCCGGATCGTGCTGCCGGCGGAAGGCGCGATGGTGGAGGGTGGCTCGGTGTTGATCACGCTGGAGGTCTCAGGACTGACCATCGCACCTGCGGGCACGATGGACTCCGGAACGGGGCACCACCACCTCGTGGTGGACGCTGAGCTCCCGGCGGCCGGTACGGCGATCCCAGCCACACCTGGGATGTACATCCATATGGGTCAGGGGCAGATCCAATTCGAGCTCACCGGCCTGGAGGCTGGCGAGCACACGGTGATTGCCGTGGTGGGGGACGGGGTGCACATACCACTTTCCCCATTCGTGGTCGACACGGTACGCTTCGTGGTCGAATAGCGGTGGCAAAAAAACGCGGAGGGGGGTGACGCCCCCCTCCGCGGTCATGCTTCCCGGTTTACGCTTGGAGCGTTAGAGCCGCACGAGCGTGATCACCAACGTAGCGTCCTCTTCGACGCCGTCGACAAAGTCGAACACTTCGGCGGAATCCGTGAGCGTCATGGTGTCCCCGTTTCTGGAGATCTCCCACGCTTCCGGGCTGCCTGTGCCCGTTACGGAGAGCGTCAAGGTGGTGCCTGAAACCTCATAGACTCCCGCCTCGTCCTCCGTGGGCTCCCCGGAGAAGACAAAGATGAACGAGTACGATCCATCCGCGCCCAACACGAGTGTCAGAGCGGCTCCCTCGAGCACGAGGTCTACGGACATCGTGGGGTCTGCTGCACTTGTAAAGACCATCGCCGTCGCCGTCCATGTGCCCGCCAGGTCGTCCACCTCAACGCCCGTTGCGCCATCGTCGGTACAGGCGCTCATCAGGATCAGAGCCAGCGCGGAAGTAGTCAGATGCTTGAGCTTCATTTGTCTTCGTCCCTTTCAATTCAATGAGAACTTTCTTACCGATATGTCACTTTATATCGATCACGGTGAGTGCCGACGTACCGCCGTGGCACGCGAACGCGGCGGAAACCCTCCTCGCCGTCCAACACCTGCCGGGTTTATTGCAAACAGGGTGCCACGATATGAATAGCTGGCCGGACACCCGCCGAAGGTGGATCGGCGCTCCCAAGGCGGTTCGCCCTGTTCTTCAACAGGCCTGTGGAATGGCACTCGATGGCTGACCGTCGCGTCGTGGTCGTGGGTGGTGGCGTGATCGGCGTGTGCTGCGGGTATTTCATGGCCAAAGCAGGCGCCGACGTCGTCTTGGTCGAGCGGGACGAAATCGGTGGTGGCGCGTCGTTCGGTAGCGCCGGTACGATCGCGGCGGGACATCCACCCCTCAACAAGCCGGGCAGAATCCGGCGCTCCCTCCTGGAGCTTCTCAACCCGAAGAGCCCGCTTTACATCCCCCTGCGTTGGGATCCCGGATTATTCCGGTGGTTGTGGACGTTCCGCACGTTCTGCACCGACCACCACCTCTCGGTGAGCATGGCGGCGTTGGCCCCACTCGGGCGGGCCTCGCTCGACCTTTTCGACGTCCTGGTCGAATCCGAGAATCTGCAATGTGACTACGAGCGTAGTGGCTACTACGAGATCTGCCGCACGAAAAAGGGACTCGCCGATGTGACGCACGATGCGGCCCTGATGCGGGAGTACGGCTATCACCCCCACGGAGTGAGTGGAGACGAATTGAGAGAGATCGAGCCCGCCATTCTCGAGGGTGTCGTGGGCGGCGCTTATTTTCCCGAGGCCGCCACCTGCGACCCGCACCTCTTTGTCCTCGAGCTGGCCGACCGATCGGTACGGCATGGAGCACGGATCGAGACTGGGCGGGGCGTTTCGGAGATCCTGAGTACCGGGACCACCGTGAGGGGGGTGCGCCTCGAGGACGGGGAGGTCCTGGACGCGAATGCGGTGGTTCTCGCGACGGGTGCCTACAGCGGAAACCTTACGAGGAGGTTTGGACTTCGGCTTCCGGTTCGCGCGGGTAAGGGTTACCACCGAGATCTGGAGCTGGAGGAGGCTGACGCACGCCTCCTGGGAATCGCCTGCGTTCTGTCTGAAACGTCGGTCTTTTGCACGCCCATGGATGGATTCACACGGTTGGCCGGCACGCTCGAGTTCTCGGGGGTCAACCACGAGATGCGACCTCGGCGCCTGGAACAACTGACCACGGCCGCCGAGAAATACCTGGATGGTGTCCGGGGCGCCGTGATCCGCTCGGAGTGGTGTGGGCTCCGGCCGTGCACCCCGGACGGGATTCCGTATGTGGGTCCGGTCCCCGGGCAATCCGGACTCTTTGTGGCGACCGGGCATGCGATGCTGGGGCTCACACTGGGTCCGGTGACCGGTAAATTGATCGGGGAGTACGTGTTGGAGGGAGGCACCTCACTCCCGGCCGGTGCCCTCGGACTCGAACGGGTGACGTGAGCGGCTCGGGTGAGCGCCTGAGGTGAACGGCTTGGGATCTAGGCAGGGCGGCTTTATCGTTTTCACGACAGTATCCCTTTCCGCAGGAGAAATGATCCGCAGATGACGCCCTGGGTGAAACGGCTTTTGGTGACGAACGTGATCGTGGCTCTAGTGCTTCAGCCGGGTACCCTCCTGTACGCCATCCTGACCCTGTTTCCGCCGGCCGTGGTGGGACTCGACCGGGTTTTTATCCCAGAAATGCCGTTCAGGCCCTGGACGCTCTTCACCTACATGTTTTTGCACGCGGGGATGATGCACCTGATCTTCAACATGATCGGGCTCTTCTTCTTCGGGCCACGGCTGGAAGCTCGGTTGGGGGCGAAAGGCTTCCTGGGGCTCTACTTCCTGAGCGGGCTCGGTGGCGCGGCGTTTTCGTTCGCCTTTTCCTTCGGTGCTCCCGTCGTCGGGGCGTCGGCGGCGGTCTACGGCATCATCATCGGCTTCGCCATGTATTGGCCCCGGGAGCTGATCTACATCTATGGGGTGCTGCCGGTCCAAGCTCGCTGGCTCGCGACCGCCGTCGTGGCCATCAGCTTGTACAGCGGGATCTCGGGATCGGATGGCGGCACGGCCCACTTCGCCCACCTAGGTGGGCTCGCTGTGGGTGCCGGGTACCTGCGCTTACGCGACCGGCGTCTGGGTAAGGATCAGCGGGACTTCCGGCGCAAGATCGAACACTCCCGTTCGATGGACGGAACGCCCGGCGAGGCTCGAAAGCGCTGGGCCGCCATCGACTTGGAGTCCATGCACGCCCTCAACCGGAACGAGGTGGAGGAGCTGCTGGCCCGAGTCGATCGGGAGGGGATGGACGCACTCTCGGTAGAGGAGCGCCAATTCCTCGATCGCATGTCGGGGGGTTAGTCGTCACCTGAACGGCCGAGCCGTTGCTGACCGGCCGGCACGCTCCTGAACGGCCGAACCCCGAAACCCACCACGTCGCCTTTACGTCAGGGGGTTAGGGTCTAAGGCTCACTCACAAGGCTACAGAAAATGATCCAGTTTGTTATCCATCTTCTGGTCACGGCGGGCCTGCTTTCCGTCGTCGGGTACATGGTGTCCGGCATCGAAGTCGAGGACGGGACCGCCGCCGTGATCGGCGCGCTCGTTCTCGGGTTCGCCAACGCGTTCATTCGGCCCCTCCTGGTTCTGCTGACGCTCCCCATAACGTTTTTGACGCTGGGGCTGTTCGTGTGGGTCGTAAACGCCTTCATGCTCAAGCTCACGGCCGCGTTCGTCCCGGGCTTCAAGGTCGAGGGGTTCCGGGCGGCGATGGTGGGCAGCCTGTTTCTTGGAATTCTCAACATCATGGTTGCGGCTTTTTTCGGAATTTAGGAGCGCGGGGCGAAACGCACGCCGCTAGCTGATCGTCCCCGAAAGCGCCTTCACCAGCCGGTACAGGAATTCCTGACCCTCGTAGAAAGACTCGATGAGAATGCGCTCGTCCTGGCCATGAGCGCGGTTGTCGTCCACGTCGCCGAAGAGTCCGGAGACGCCGTAGGTCGGGATTCCCGCCCTCCTCAAGTAGAGCCCGTCCGTCGCTCCCGTGCTCATGACCGGGACCACTGGTACACCCGGCCACATCTCCTCGGTGATCCGTTCGATGACCCCCAACAGGCTGGGAGTGAGGGGCGACGGTGGGCTGGGATTGGGCTCTGCCACCGGGGTGATCTCCACGCGGGGGCCTGCGAGCTCTCGGAGGGTGAGGAGAACCTGGGCGGGGCTGTGGTTCGGGAGGATCCGGCAATTGACCAGGGCGCCGGCGCTTTGGGGCAACGCGTTGTCGGCGTGTCCCCCGCTCAGACGTGTGGCAACGCAGGTGGTCCTGAGACGGGCATTCAGGTGGGGAAACGCTTGAAGGCGAAACACAGCCCCCTCATCTGACGGGTCCGCCAGAACGGAAAGGATGTCTTCCGCGATGTCCCCACCCTCCACAGCGGCCGTTCCTCGGAAATAGGCCTCGGTGACCTCGTTCAACATCACCGGGAAACGGTGTTGGCCGATGCGCACGAGCGCGCGCGCTACGTCATAGATGGCGTTGTCGTCCCGCGGGAGCGAGCTGTGGCCACCAGAGTTCGTGGCCAGCAGGGTAAAGTCCTGGTATACCTTTTCACTGGCCTGTACCGCGTTCAATTGGCGCACGCCGTCCTTGAGGAACCCGCCGCCTCCCTCGTTGAACGCATACTCGGCGTCGATCAGATCCCGGCGGTTCTCCAAGAGCCATTCCACTCCGTTTTCCGGGCCACCTTCTTCGTCGGCCGTAAGCGCCACGATGATGTCGCGGTCCGGCACGAATCCCTCTTCCTTGTACCGTATGAGGTTGGCGGTGTAGATGGCGGCTTCGTCCTTGTCGTCCCTGACCCCCCGTCCGTAGTAGTAGCCGTCGGCTTCGGTGAACGTCCAAGGGTCGATCGACCAGTCGGAACGGAGCGCCTCCACCACGTCGAGGTGCGCCAAGAGAAGGATGGGCGCACGGCCCGTATCCCTACCGCGGAGTCTGACGACCAAGTTCACCTTCCGGTCGTTCGGGCCGACGATGTGGACGTCCTCCGGCGGGAACCCCGCGTCGAGAAGGCGACGCGCCATCGCTTCCGCCGCGGGCGCCGTTCCCTCGGATTCGACCGTATTGATCTCGATGAGTTCCTGAAACAGATCTCGTGCCAACTGTTGATGAGGATCGAGTCGTAGCTCCTGGCTCGCCGCGCTCGCTACGGTCAGGACGAATGCGGAGGCCAAGCCAGGGAACACGCACCGCGCGCTACGCCACGTCCTATTGATCCATGTCGACATTGGGACCTCTCCCTTGCTGTGATCCGCTCGTTCCACCACATGGAGCGTAGTGGTTTCTGGGAGATCTTGGCAAGCGACCCACGGGGTGGGGTTGCGCCCCCGACGCAAGGCTCGAAGAACCCCGGGCCCGTGCGGACCCAGGGGCTATGGCCCTAGGTTCCACCTGCCACTCATCTCGTACAGGAGGATCACCATGTTTCGAGGCGCGACTGCCCTCACCCTGTCCCTCGCCCTCCCGCTCGCATTCGCCGGCTGTCAACCGCCCGCAACGGAGGCCGACGAAGCTCCATCCCTCGTCCAGCAGGACGCCGCCCCCGAGTATCTGAATCCCAATGCTCGCTCGCCGTACTCGGAAGGAGTTCGGTACGGGGGCCTACTTTTCTTGGCCGGAAAGCTCGGAGGCGGCGGGGAGCGCGGAATCCAGCCCGAGACTCGCATTGCCCTCGAGTCCATTCAAGATGCGCTCGAGCGCTTCGGATCCTCCATGGACCGGGTCGTGAAGTGCAGCGTTTTCCTGGCCGATATGGCTGAGTGGGGTGCCATGAACGAGGTCTACTCGGAGTTCTTTCCCGAGAACAAACCGGCCCGGACCGCCGTGGGAGCGGGATTGGCCGGGGGTGCTCGCGTGGAAATCGAGTGCATGGCCGCGGCGTGAAGTCCGAACCGTTGGAGCTCGTAACCCTGGGCGGCGGCTGTTACTGGTGCCTGGAGGCCGTCTTCGAGTTGCTCGAGGGTGTCGAGGGCGTGGTGTCGGGCGCTTCGGGCGGCCCGGAGCCGAATCCGACCTATGAGCAACTTTGCTCGGGCGTGAGCGGGCACGCCGAGGTCGTCCAGCTTCGGGTGGACACCTCGGTCACGACCTTCCGTGAGATCCTGGAGGTCTTCTTCGCCACGCACGACCCCACGACGTTGAATCGCCAGGGGGGCGACGTCGGGTCGCAGTACCGATCGGCGATCTTCTACCACTCGCCCGAGCAGCGGACGACCGCGGAAGCGGTGATAGCGGGGTTGACCGCATCGGACGTCTGGAGGGATCCGATCGTCACCGAAGTCACGCCATTCGACGAATTTTTTCCGGCTCAAGAGGACCATCAGACCTACTACCGGAGGAACGGTGCTCAGCCCTATTGTCAGGTGGTGATCAACCCCAAGGTCGCCAAACTCAAAAAGAACTTCGCCCACAAGCTGAAGAGCCAATGACCGTCACTCTCGTCACGGGAACCAGTACGGGGATCGGTGAAGCCACCGCCATCCACCTTTCACGGTTGGGCCACACGGTGTACGCCTCCATGCGTACGCCCGATGCCTCCGGCGGCGGGCTCCGACGTCTGGCGGAAGAGGAGCGGCTGGATCTGACACTCATCGCTCTGGACGTGAACGACCCCGTGTCCGTGACCTCCGCCGTCGAGGGAGTCATCGAGCGATCCGGGCAAATTGACGTTCTCGTGAACAATGCAGGACTCGGGATGCTCACGAGCGTCGAGGAGGTGCCCGTCGAGGACGCCAAGGGGGTTTTCGAGACGAACGTCTTCGGGCCGCTCCGGATGATGCAGGCGGTGCTCCCGGCGATGAGAGAGCGGCGGGGCGGCACCATCGTAAATATCTCGTCGGTGGCGGGACGCCTCGTGAGTGCCGGCCACGGC
Organism: Gemmatimonadota bacterium; assembly: GCA_022564055.1. GTDB lineage: Bacteria > Gemmatimonadota > Gemmatimonadetes > Longimicrobiales > Gaopeijiaceae > UBA822. The sequence continues at coordinate 6,236 of JADFMD010000023.1, read as the reverse complement.
GTCTACGCTGCCACCAAGTACGCCCTGGAAGCCTTGAGCGAGGCCGTCGCCATTGAAACGAGGCGACTCGGCATCCGGGTCATCCTGATCGAGCCGGGATTCATCTCGACCCCGCTCCTCGACAAGGGGGGTGACATCGAGATCGGCGACGGGCCGTACGCCGTTCACTTGCGGAGGATGCAGGGGCTGTACCGAAGCGCTCGGGGGGGAGCGGATCCGCCCAGCGTGGTCGCCGAGGTGATCGCCGAGGCGCTCGACGATCCGAATCCACGCTTTCGCTACCTCGCCGGGGAGGGTGCCTCACCCGTCATCGACGGGCGCGCGCGAATGACCGATGAGGAGTGGATCGACATGGGGCGTGAGATGACGGATGAGGAGTACTTCGCGGAGAGCGCGCGGCGGTTTCCACCGGCACAATGACGGGTGGGTCTGCTTCTCAGTGCGTCATAGAGGTCGAATCCCGGCCTACCCTCCCGGCGAAGAGCTGCTGTCATCCCCCATCTGGTGTTTGAACCCCATGTACCAGTGCGACCCATCGCAGAACGGTTTATTACGCGATCCGCCGCAGCGACAGAGAGTCTGGCGCTCGAGGGCGTCGTACTCCTCGCCATCGCCCGCTACCAACTGCACCCCCCGTACCGCGTAGGGCGCGTCCTTCACCACGGTGATACTCGGGCCCTCCAGCTTCTCAACGTGTTCGGGAGAGCCCGATAGGGAATAACTCAACGCCCCCGACGGACACAGGCTCACCACGCGGGCGATCTCGTCCGCGCCGGCGCCACTCGGATCGATCCACGGCTCAACGCCGAAGTTGAAGACTTCGCTCAAATTGTCCGTGCATGCCCCGGCGTGAGAACAGCGGCTACGATCGTCGTGAATCGTGACACCCTCGCCCACGAGGCTCTCGGCGCGATCCGCGAGGCTGTCCTTGCTGGCGAATTCCTGACCGTTGAAGTTGTTGCTCGAATGGGTGCCATCACAAAACGGCTTGTTTTTCGATCCCCCACATCGGCAGAGGAAATAGGTCGGTTTAGACTCGATGCCGGTCCCTTCGTGATCGAGGAGGGGGACTCCACCTTCCACCTGGTAGGGACCGCCGTCCGATACGGTGATTTTCCCTCCGTCTGTGCCGTCAGATATCTCTCGAGCCATCTACACTGCTCCTTGGGATAGAAGGGACCCAGCCAACGCGCCCGCTTTCCTGGCCCTGAACGATAGCGATCACGTCAACGCTTAGGGTGACTCAGGACCGCTAGATCCTCGCCTGAACGGTGTAGAGCTGGTGGTAGCGCCCCTCGAGTTCGAGCAGCTCGTCATGGCGCCCGCGCTCGACGATCTCACCGTCTTCGATGACCAGGATGAGATCAGCGCGTTGAATGGTCGAGAGGCGGTGGGCGATGACGACGGTCGTGCGATCCTGGAGAAGTCCACCCAGACTCTGTTGGATCAGCGCCTCGCTCTCCGTGTCGAGGCTGGACGTGGCTTCGTCGAGCAGAAGGATTCGTGGATCGGACAGAAGCGCGCGGGCGATGGTGACTCGCTGGCGCTGGCCTCCGGAAAGCTTGACCCCACGCTCACCGATCACCGTGTCCAGGCCCTCCGGGAAGCGATCGGTGAACTCCGTAACGTAGGCCTTTTCAGCCGCATCCTGCAGCTCCACTTCCGAGGCGTTGGGCCGTGCGAAAAGGAGGTTCTCCCGGATCGTGCCGTCGAAGAGGAAGTCGTCCTGCATGACCAGCCCGAGCTGTGATCGGTAACTCGACAGCTTTACCGTGGCCAGGTCGACGCCGTCCATCAGAACTCTACCGGAATCGGGCGTGAAGAAGGTCGCGGCCAGTCCCGCCAGTGTCGACTTGCCCGATCCCGAGCTGCCTACGAGTGCGATGACCGTTCCCGGCTCAGCCTCGAAGTTGATGCCGCGGAGTACCGGTTTGTCTTCGTCGTACGCGAAGCTGACGTCCTCGAACACGAGATGGCCCCGGACGGTCGGCATGGTCTCGGTACGTCGAGGATCGTCGTCCTCGGAGGGCCAGGAAAGGATCTCAGCGGTCCGATCGAGGCCGGCGAACGCCTCGGTCATCTGGGTGCCGATGTTGGCCATCTGCACGATCGGCGCGATAAGAAATCCCATGAGAAGCGTGAAGGAGACGAGGTCCCCCAGCGTCATGGACCCCGCAAGGATCTGCCGGCCACCGTAGCCCATGATGAGCACGCTCGCCGTGCCGATGAAGAACGTTCCGAGGCTCGTCACCCTGCTCGACGTGGTGAGCGTCTGTTTGACGTTCTGGAAGATGCGAAGCACCCCGGCCTCGAAGATCTCGCCCTCTTTCTCGAGCGCATGAAAACCCTTGATGACACGGATCCCCCCCAGGGCCTCCGTGAGGCGCCCGGTCACCTCCGCGTGGAGCACGCCGCGCTCGCGGAAGGCCGGACGCAACGTCTGAAACGCCCGAGTCGACACGAAGCCGAAGAGCCCCAAGGGGACGAGGACGAGCAGCGTCATCACGAAGTTCGTGCTGGCGAGGTAGGTGAACGCGACGATTGCGGTGATCGTGCCCCCGACCAGTTGAACCAGGCCGGTTCCCACGAGGTTACGGACTCCTTCGACGTCGTTCATGATGCGGGAGACCAGCTCTCCGGTCTTTACGCTGTCGAAGAAACGCACGGGTAGCGTGAGTACATGCCGCTGGACCTGGGAGCGGAGTTGGGCGATCAGGTGTTGGGCTTCGACGCTCAGGAGAAGCGTGAGGGTGTAGGCAGTACTCGCCTGAACGATCACGGCGACCACCAGGAGTCCCAGTAGCCAGTAAAGCAGGTCGAACTGACCCTGGCCGAGGACGTCGTCGACCAGGTACCGGGTCGAGATTGGAAGCACCAGTCCGCTGAGCCGATTGAGAACTATCAGGAGGAGGCCGACCGCGATGAGTTTGCGGCGGGGCCAGATGATCTCTCGAAAGGCGTGCCGGAGACTGTTCCCGGTGATTTTTGTCGGCTTGGCCAAGAGCTTAGAACCCTGTGAGTGGTGTGAGTCCCCAGAGGACCATGCCGGCTCCCGCGAGCCGACCGATCCGTTTTCCGTGGGGCGCGAGCGTCTCGATGCCGATGAGCATTGTGAGGGCGGCCATCCACATGGCGGTGGTGGCCTCGATGCCCGGCCCGTGCGTGCCGAGGGCTATCAATACTGGATCACCGACCAGTCGAAGGGGCTGTGTAGGGCATTTGTGCCTTCGCTCTTCAAAATGATCTCGTCGTCGTAGGCGGTGTCGCCGCGGGCGATTACCTGGGTGGAATCGTGAACCTGGTTGAACATGTTCATGAAGGTAACAGGCTGGTTCCGGTCCCACCCTCGGATGTTCTCGATGGTACTCTCCATCAGCCCCTCGATCACGACCCGCTTCACCACATCCTCGTCGGTGATCTCAATGGGAGCGGTATGCGTCGGCAGGCGTATCTCCATAAAACGATCCAGAATCTCCCAGGGTCCGCCGGCGCGCGCCGTGAGGATGGCTTCCACGGAGGTTTGTTGCCCCCCGGGAGGCGTGCCCGTCGATGACGAGGGTTTCTAACCGCCAGAGATCATTTGTCGCGGACAGTCATATCCGATGACGGCGGTCACGCCCGCGAGGTCCATGTTACCGTACAGGCCCTCATCGAAGCGGATCGCCCTAATAGCCTAGGCCGCGTTCGTGCCTGCATTTATTCGAGAAGTGGACGTGACCCACACACACAAAACGGGACAGTTGCAGTTCTCGAACAGGAGGCCCGTTGCCCACCAGGCAGGGGAAAATGGGCCGGATTCAGCCGTCTGCCTGGACCGGGTTGAGGGTTATTTCATGTCTGAGGAAACAAAAACTTCATGTTGTTCCAATTTGTTGCCTCCGGCGAAGGCCTCTTTGGGCAACGGGTTGGCGTGCGCGAGTTTGAAATCCTCACTGGCTACCCAGTTCTCAAACGCGGGTTTGTTTTCCCATTCCATGTATATGACATAGGGGGTCTCCGGTGTCTGAGGTCTCATGATATGCATGCGCACAAATCCAGGGTTCTTCTCGATTTGCCCCTGGCGTTGGCTGAACCGTAGTTCGACCCTTTCTTCCCATTCAGGCGTCACGTGGACGCGATTCATGACCACAAACATGATAGGTATCCACCGTTATGAGTATAGCAAAACCAAGGCCCCTTCACGTGCCGGGGTAACCTGCGGGGAAGGTCCGATCCGAGCAACATGAGGTCGAGATTTATCGGGCCGCTGTAACGCACACTATCTCATTGGACCTCTCCGGGCGTCACGCTGTGGCGCGGGCATCATGACCACGGGCTGCGTCACTCCGCAGCGAGCGCCGCGACCGGATCGATCCGCGTGGCCCTCCGTGCGGGGATGGCGGCCGCTGCGGCTGCGGCTGCGACGAGCACGACCACAACCCCGACGAGCGTGAGCGGGTCGAGCGGACTCACCTCGTACAGGAGTCCGCGAATGAGACGTGCCGCGAAGAAGGACCCCACGACTCCCAGAACGCCACCCACGAGCACGTAACCGAGCGTTTGACCCACGACCAGGCGGAAGGTGCGTCGCGCGTCGGATCCAAGCGCCATCCGAACCCCGATTTCGCCCGTGCGTCGCACCACGGAATATGAGATCACTCCGTAAATCCCGACGGTGGCCAAGACGAGAGCGCATAGCGCAAAGCTCAGGAGGAGTGCCATGTTGAATCGGGGCTGGGCAAGGGACTCTGAGATCAGGGCTTCCATCGTCACGAGGCGGGTCACGGGAAGAGCCGGTGCCAGGGCGGCGATCTCGGAGCGGATCGCCTGTGCGAGCTCGGCCTCGTCCCTTGCACTGTGGACCACCAGGTGCATGTCCCGGACCGGGAAGTTCTCGTAGGCCACGAAGAGCTCGGGGCTCGGCGGCGCGTCGAGACCGCTGTGACGGACGTCTCCCACGACGCCGACGATCTCGATGCGGCCGGCCATGGGCACGCCCAGGATCCGGCCCAGCGGATCCTCACCGGGAAAGAGTAGCCGCTCCGCGCTCTCATTGAGCACCATCACGGGGCGTCCCTGCTCTCGATCGAACCGGTCGATCAGACGGCCGCGGATCAGGGTCATCCCTATGGCGTCGAAGTATCCGGGCACCGCGGCGCGGTACTGTGCTCTTGGTTGCTCCGCTAGACTGGGGGCGGCGTCGCCGAGAATACTGATGGGCAGGTCGAAGTCGGCGCCGTGAGGGCTCATCGGGAGCGCGGACACCGCTCCCGCGGCTTCCACACCGGGCAGCGCACCCACCCGAGCCACGAGTTCGTTCCAGAACTGGACCTGGCTGTCGCGATCACGGAATTCGTTTTGCGGAAGGGACATCGTGGCCACCATGACGTCCTCGGTGCGGAACCCCGGCTCGACCTGGAGGAGGCGCGAAAAGCTCCTGATCATCACTCCCGCACTGAGCAGGAGTAGGAGCGCGAGCGCCACCTGGCCGGCGATCATGCCGTTGAGGAGACGACGGGACATACGTCCTCCGGAGCCGCCACGCCCTCCGTCTTGAAGGACGTCGAGCAGCCGGGCCGCATGGCGCGGAGGGCCGGGTAGAGTCCGAACAAAACGCCAGCGAAGACAGACGCGATCGCCGTGAACGCGAGCACGCTCCCGTCGATCCCGACTTCGTCGATGCGCGGGATGTCGGCCGGCAACACACGCCTGAGGACGGCCACACCGGCAAAGGCGAGGCCAGAGAACAGGGCATTGACCGCCCCGAACATATCACCGTATTGCCCCCTAGTCGGCCATTCGCCTAGCAGCAAATTAACGACCAACCAATAGACACCCCAGATGATGACTACCGCCGGGAAGAACAGCCAAATCCAGCGCGACAAGTTACCCCCTTACCTCACCCGTTGTATGGTTAACAAAAAAACCTCGCCAGTGTTGACCACCAGGCCGGGGGTTATTGTGCGGGTGGTTGCCGGTCGCCTATATTGTCTGCTGCCCGTTGTATCTGGCTACCGCAACCATTACACGCGCCTTAATCTATTGGAAAGGATCATAGGGGGTTTTGCCAAGCATTTCTATCAATTGTTCGGCGATGGTCGCCGAGCTCTCCGTCTTCAGTCTCAAAATATTGCTTTGTCCGAGGAGCCCTTCTATTTCCACAAGAGTGCCTTGGTCTTGGTTGGACACTATGCCCTCGAGGCATTCAATCAACTCCTTGACCTCCGGAACAATCGGCTCATAAAAGGCCATCGTCT
>JADFMD010000022.1 GCA_022564055.1 Gemmatimonadota bacterium | reverse complement strand
CGGAAAGCTTGGCTGCCCGCTCGAGAAGCCGGGAGTGGAGGTAGAAGACATCGCCCGGGAACGCCTCACGGCCCGGCGGCCGGCGAAGCACCAGCGACAGCTGGCGGTAGGCGATCGCCTGCTTGGAAAGGTCGTCGTACACGACCAGCGTGTGTTGGCCCTTCCACATGAAGTGCTCGGCGATGGCCGCAGCGGAGTAAGGCGCGATGTACTGCAGGGGCGCAGGGTCGGACGCGCTGGCGGTAACCACCACCGTGTAGTCCATGGCTCCGTGCTCCCTGAGCGTCTCGACCACGCTCGCGACCCTCCCGGCACGCTGGCCGATGGCGCAGTACACACAGATGACGCCGGTTTCCTTCTGGTTGATGATGGCGTCGAGCGCGATCGCCGTCTTTCCTGAACCCCGGTCGCCGATGATGAGCTCGCGCTGGCCTCGGCCGATCGGGATCATCGAGTCGATCGCCTTGAGGCCCGTCTGGAGCGGCTCGTGGACCGGCTGGCGCATCACGATGCCCGGAGCCACGACGTCGATCTGCCGGTTTTCCTCGATCGGCTCGATCGGCCCCTTGCCATCGATCGCGTTTCCCAGCGGATCCACCACACGGCCGACGTATCCCGGTCCGGTCGGAATATCGAGCACGCGCCCCGTCCGCCGTACCTGATCGCCCTCGTGTAGCGACGTCCAATCCCCCAGGATCACAGCGCCGATGTTGTCCTCTTCGAGGTTGAGCGCGAGGGCTGTCACGGGCTCGTCGGAGTCGGCCGGCATGATCTCCAGCATCTCGCTGGCCATCGCCTTGGTCAAACCGTAGATGCGGACGATTCCGTCCTTCACCTCCAGGACTTCACCCACCTCTTCGGCCTGAAGTGCTTCCCCGTAGTTCTCGATCTCCGAAAGGAGGACGCTCTTGATCTCACTCGCCCGGAGTCCTGATTCGTTAGCCATTGCCTAGTCCCGTTATTCCATCAGGAAGGCCGGCGTGGGCCGGCCGGATCTGTATCGTCAAACTTCACCCACCCTGGGGAGGTCGGCCTTCATTAACACTCGGCGCATGCCGTCGAGCCTTCGCCTCAAGGAGCCATCGTAAATCGTGTCGCCCGTTCGGTAGATCGCGCCTCCGAGGATGCCCGGCTTGACCCGGACGTGTGGGATGGCGGTCTTCCCCAGTGCGGCGGTCAGCCGCTCCCCCATCTCCTCGACCGCCTCCTTGCTCAACTTGCGGGCCAACGTCACCTCCACGTGCACCCGGTTGAAGTGCAGGTCCATGAGGCTCTTGTACTCCCGGGCGATCACCCTCAAAAGACGCTGCCGCCTCTTATCGAGGGTGATCAGCAAGAAGTTGACGAGCTTCGCTGGTAACGTCTCGCCGAACACCCTACGCACCACTTCCTTCTTCTGCGCTACGGCGATTCTGGGCGTCTCCAAGAACCGACGGAAGTCGTCATTCTCGTCGATGAGGACCGCGACCACCTCGATGCCCTCTCCGTAGGCTTCGACGCCCTCGTGGCGCTCGGCCAACTCGAAGAGCGCTTCGGCGTAGTTACGAGCGATGGTTTCGTCTCTCACGCCTGAGCTCCACCCCCGCTACTCAGGTCATCGATGAAGCCCATGATCAACTCACGGTCCTTCTCTTCGTCGAGGCTCTCCTGAAGCAACTTCGCTGCCGCGGCCAGCGCCAAATCCACGGCCTCCTTCCGGAGCTCACCGAGCGCGGCGTCCTTCTCGCGCTCGATCGACTCCCGTGCCCGCTCGATCATCGCGTCGCCCTCGATCCGGGCCTTCTCTTCGATGCCCTGCCGGACTCTCTCGCCCGCTTCCTTGCCCTCGGCGATCATCTGCTGAGCCTGCCGCCTCGCGTCGGCCATCTGCTGACGGTGTTCCGCCAAGAGCTTGGCCGCCTCGTCCCTCTCATTCGCGGCCTGGTCGAGCGTGCCCTGGATGCCGTCCTCACGGGCTTGAACCATCTCGAGGATCGGCCCCCAGGCGAACTTCCAAAGGATGCCGAGCAGAATGAGAAAAACGAATGTCGTCCAGACCGAAAGACCCGGGTTCAGGTCGAACATACGCCACCCTCCGGCACGGACCCGGGCATTCGAACGCCCACCGTATCCCCGGCGATCACCGCGAGCATCTGTCTACGCCTCATCGAATTCTCCAAAGTTGTTCGTGCACCCATGGCACGATGCCGCGAGTCGGCTCGTATCAGCCCACCCGCTCGTCACCGGTCGGGTCCCATACACGAAGGGCCCCTCGCGCATGACGCGGTCCCGCCGACCTAGTTAAACAGCAAAAGCGAGAGGCCGAGACCGAAGAGCGCCACACCCTCAATGAGCGCGGCGAAGATAATCGCCGCAGTCTGAATCTGGGCGGTGGCTTCGGGCTGGCGTGCGATCCCTTGCGCGGCCGCTGACCCGATCGGACCGATGCCTAGCCCAGCGCCGAGCACGGCACCTCCGATGGCGAGACCGGCGCCAATGAGACCGATGGAACTTCCGGCTGCCTCATTCGCGGCAGCCTCCTGAACGACGGTAACTAGTGCGTGCAACATCGTGTGTCCTCTGTTGGGTGACGGTGACTAGTGAGCGTGACGTATCAGTCCGATGAAGACGGACGTCAGCATCGCGAAGATGTAAGCCTGTAAAAAAGCCACGAACAACTCCAGAATCATGAACACGCTCGCCATCCCGACCGACGCGATGCCCATGAGGTAGCTCTGGAACACGAAGATCATCCCCATGAGGGCAAGGATCAGCGTGTGGCCGGCCGTCATGTTAGCAAGAAGACGGATCGCCAGTGCGATGGGCTTCGCCAGCTTGCCGAGGAATTCGACAAAAGTCAGGATAACGAGCATCCCCGGCTTCATGAAGCCGGGGACCCCGGGGGGGAGGAAGAAAATCGTACGAGCATAGCCCGCCGGTCCCAGCGCCGCGAATCCTGCGACCTCTATCACGACGAAGGTGATGAGGGCGAGCGCAGCGGTTACGGACACGTTGGCCGTCGGCGTGATACCGAGGGGTGTCAGCCCGATCAGGTTCATGCCGAGGATGAAAAAGAAGAGCGTGAGAACGAAGGGTGTGAAGGCATCCGCACCGTGTCCGATATTCGTCCGCACGACCTCATCCCGGAAGTAGACGATCATCGCCTCCATGGCGTTGGCGAAGCCGGTGGGAGCCTTCTCCTTCCCCCTCTTCCTGAGCGTTCCGGCCAACGGAATGAAGATCGCCAGCATGAGAAGAGCGACCACCATCATCACCAGCGTTTGACGTGTCGGAGACAGATCGATCGTGAGGGACCCGATCTGGATCGGATCGATGCTGAGGGCCTCGAGGCTCCAGTGCCCGCCCATGAACTCGATTTCGGTCGCGTCACCGATGTGATGCTGGATGAAGTCGGGAAGCTCGTCCATGGGCATGGGGCCCGCCGGATCCGCTCCGTGCCCGGCGGCCCCCTCCGTCGCTTCCTGGACCTGCACCGGAAGCATCTCGAGTGGACTCATGGTTTTTTTATCAATCTATCTATGTGTCTTTATCTGCAGCCTTGAGGAACGCGGGCTCGATAAGCAACAGACCGAAGAAGAATCCAGCCAAGGATAACAGCAGGGCTTCGGCTCCGAGGGACTCGATGCGAAGGGCAACGAGTCCTACTATGATCACCACTGAAATTCTGACCGCCACGCCCACACCCCACCAAACGAAGAAGCGGGCGGGCTCCCCGTAGGCCCGCAGCAACACGCCGAAGGCCGTGACCTGCACCGGATAAGCGATGCCGGCCGCCAACAAGATTCCCCTTCTTCCCTCATCCGCTAGGAACGGAAAGAGCGCCGCGATGGCTACCGCTATCATCAATATTCCGGCCAACGCATACTGAAAAAGGGCTCTCAATTCTCCTCACCCTCCTCGCGGCCCTGATCCTCCCGGGGCCTTACCACGACCTGGAGGTAGAGGTTGTAAAAACCGACCGCCCCCCCCAAAAGCATCCCGAGGATCAACAGAAGGGATTCGGCCCCGATTCGGGTGCCGACCTCGAATCCAACCCATCCGAAGAGAGCCACCGAAGCGGCAAACGTCATCCCGTGACCCAAGAAATGGGAGGACGCGCGAATCACTTCGGTGCGACGCGCGTCGCCCGGTTTTCCTTCCTCTGACATCGGTTGGAACTCCGACGGGAAACCCCAAGGCTCATCAAAATTTAGACGCTTGTGAAAAAAAGCGCAAGCGCCATTTGCCGCGTTAAAAACAGGGATTTCGGGACCGGTCGACGCTTGACGAAGGACCGGCCCGGGGTCAACTTCGCGGCATAGGGTATGGTCCAGAAATAGACGCCGGAAGCGATTGATGACGTCATCGACAGAAGCGGTGGTTCAAGATCGGGATCTCGAATTACTGGAACGTGTGACCCAGGTCGCCGAGGAGCTCCGAAACGAGATCGAAAAGCGGATCGTGGGCCAGCATGAGGTCGTCGAAGGCCTTCTGACCGCACTCCTGGCCAACGGGCACGTGTTGCTGGTGGGCGTGCCCGGCCTGGCGAAGACACTTCTGATCAGTACGCTCGCCGAGGCACTCGACCTCAAGTTCAGCCGCATTCAGTTCACACCAGACCTCATGCCCACGGACATCACGGGTACCGAGGTGATCGAAGAAGACCGCACGACGGGCAGGCGCGTTTTCCGCTTCATCCGCGGGCCCATCTTCGCCAACGTCGTGCTCGCCGACGAGATCAACCGGACGCCGCCGAAGACCCAGGCCGCGCTCCTCCAGGCCATGCAGGAGCGGGAGGTCACTGCCGCAGGCGACACCTTTGCTCTCGATCCCCCGTTCTTCGTGCTGGCGACGCAAAACCCGATCGAGCAGGAAGGCACGTATCCGCTTCCCGAGGCGCAATTGGACCGGTTCATGTTCGAGTTGCCGATCGGGTACCCCTCCAGGAGCGAGGAGGAGGAAGTGGCGATGCGTACCACCGGTGAGGACGACCCGCAGATTCACCCCGTCGTGTCGGCCGAGGAGTTGATCGAGCTCCAGCACCTGGTGCGGCGTGTGCCAGCGCCTCCGTCGCTGGTTTCTTTCGCGGTCCACATAGCCAGGGCCTCCCGGCCGGGGTTGGACGAGACCGCGCCAGTTGCGGAGAAGTATGTCAGTTGGGGCGCCGGCCCCCGGGCGTCGCAGTATCTTGTGCTGGGCGCCAAGGCGAGGGCAGCCCTGCGTGGCGAACCCATGCCCTCGTACGACGACGTGCGGGCGGTCGCGCCCGAAGTGCTGGCCCACCGGCTCGTGTTGAATTTTGAGGCCGAGGCGGACGGACGGGTCACGCGGGACGTGATTTCAGAACTCCTCGAGGAGTCGGCTGGATGGACGTAGGCCCCAGTATCCAGGCGGGCAACCGCCCGCCGAGTACACCGGGGCTGCCGGACCGCCCGGAGCTGCCGGACCATCCGGCGCCGCCTGAAAACTCGAGGCCGGCATGATCTGGCTACTGGCGGGTAGCGCCGCTCTTTCGATTCTCATCTCCGCGCTGTGTGCCGCGTCGGAGACCGCCACGTTCGCGATCTCGACTTCGCGGCTTCGAACCATGGAGGAGGAGGGCTTCCGGGGCGCACCCGCCCTCGGTGAGTTGAGAATTCGTGCCGAACAGACCCGTGCGGCGCTCCTCTTCTTGAACACGCTTTTCAACGCCGTGGCCGTGGGAACCATGGTTCTCCTGGGATACACGCTGGGTGGGACCGCGGGCGGCGGGTGGGGCCTTCTCGTCGGTTCCCTGGCCGTCCTGACCCTCGCGCAGTGGATTCCTCGCCTTCTGGCTTCGCGACACCCGATTCGATTCGCCCTAGCCGCCGCCCCCGCCGTTCGCACCGTGGAAAAACGGCTCGCGGCCCTTGCCAAGCCCCTCCGAAGGCTGGTGGCCGGAGTTATCGGGACCGAGGGCACAGAAGGATCGAGCCAGGAAGAGCGCGATGTCCGTGAGCTCACCCAGTTGGGAAAAGAGGAAGGGCTGGTCGGTGAAGACGAGCACCTGCTGGTCGAGCGTGCCTTCCGCCTGGACGAACTGACTGCCTGGGACGTCATGACGCCCCGCGTGGACATTTTCGCGTGGAAGGACTCACTCACGCTCGAGGAGATCATCGGGGAACTCAAGTCGGTGCCGTATTCACGCGTCCCGGTATACAAGGATTCCACCGACGACATATCGGGCATTCTGTACGTGCGTGAGGCCTACGAAAATTACGTCGCGGGCCACACCACGATGACCCTTTCCCAGTTGGCCCGGGATCCGTTGTTCGTCCCGGGATCACTGCCGCTCACGCGCCTGCTCCATCAGTTTCAGGCCCGGCGCATCCATATGGGGATCATCGCCGATGAATTCGGAGGGACGGACGGCCTCGCCACGCTCGAGGATGTCCTCGAGGAACTGGTGGGCGAGATCGTAGACGAAACCGACGTGGACGAGCAGGCGCTGGTTCGGATTTCCAAGACGGAGGTCATAGCACCGGGCGGCGTCGACGTCCGTGAGATCAACTACGCGTTCAACGTCGCGCTGCCCCAGCTCGAGCACCGCTCGCTCAATGGATTCATCCTCGAGGAGTTGGGGCACGTGCCTGAACCGGGCGAGACGGTAGAACGGGCGGGCGTGAAGATCGAGATCCTGACCGCTTCGGACACCCAGGTCCTGACGGCCCGGCTCACCAAACTCGCCGTGGCAGACCGGGAAGAACCGGGCTAGCCACCGGAGTCTCATAACATGGCGATCCTCTTACCCTTCAACGGCAAGCGACCGCGAGTCGCTGAATCCGCGTTCATCGCGCCCAATGCGGTGCTCATCGGTGACGTTACGGTCGAGGAAGATGCGAGCGTCTGGTTCGGCGCGGTGTTGAGAGGAGACAACACCGAGCATGGCATCGTGGTGGGCGCGGGTACGAGCGTTCAGGACAACTGCGTGATCCACGTCGGCGGGTGGGGGCCCACCGTAATCGGCGAGAGGGTCACCGTAGGCCATGGAGCCAAATTCGAGAGCTGCTCGATCGGCGATGGGTCCTTGATCGGCATGAACGCCGTGATCCTCCAGAACGCCCGGATCGGAAGGGAGTGCGTGGTCGCGGCCAACGCCGTCGTGGTGGAGGGCGCCGAGATTCCGGACCACAGCCTGGTGGCCGGTGTCCCGGGCGAAGTGAAGAAGCAGTTGGATGGGTCCGCAGCGGAGTGGGTCCGCCGCGGCGGACAGCATTACATCGAGCTCGCCCGGAGCTACCGCGAGAACCAAATCGGAGAGGCGAGCGCCCCGGTTTGCGAGCTGTGCGGCGGCCCGTTGATGGAACGCCACTGCAAAGTCATCTGCCTTTCGTGCGGTTTTCAGCGGGACTGCTCGGATCCTTAGAGAAGCAGCGAGGCGACCCTCTGGGTAGCCTTGTGTGCGCCCCTTAGGTGCCCCTTTTGCGCGCGCTCTATCGAGGCGGGGGCATATGCAAAACGTTCGTCGTATACCACTCGATGATCTCGGACCCGAAACCATAGGTCACCGCCGCACCCGCCGCGAGGAAGATCCCGAAGGGCACCAGCTTCTTCGTTTTGTACGAAATCGGCCCGAAGATCACCGACCCGAGCAGGGCCCCGAGGAAGATCGTCAAGAGCACACCAGGCATCCCCAGAAACGCTCCGACCATAGCCATCATCTTGATGTCTCCGCCGCCCATCGCGTCCTTCTTGAACATCCACTTACCGCCCACTGCGACCATCTTCAGAAGGCCGAACCCGAGGACGGCTCCGAGGAGCGCCGCAAGTGGGGCGATTCCACCGGGCAGAAAGGCGAGACCGAGGCCCAAGACCAGGCCGCCCAGTGAGAATTGATCCGGGATGATGTAGAATCGCGCGTCGCTGAGGGCGATTCCGAAAAGAATAGTGAGGAGGAGAGCACCCCTCAGGGCCTCCCACGAAAGTCCCGCGTAGCCGAACATACCCGCCCAAACGAGCCCGGTCGCCAGCTCGACCAGGGGGTACTGAAGGGAGATCGGGTCCCGGCAGGCCCGGCAGCGCCCGCCCAACATGAGGTAGCCGAATACGGGAACGTTGTCGTGCCACCGGATGGCCTCCCCGCATTTCGGACAGTGGGAGCCGGGGAACACCACCGATTCGTCCTCCGGCCAACGGAGGGTGCAGACGTTTAGAAACGAGCCGATCATCATTCCGAGCACGCCGGCCATAGCAGAAACGATCCAAGCGTCGATCAAGGCGATACACTCCCACGGGTGAGCAGGTTATAAAGAAGGATCGACCCGGCGACCCCTGCATTCAAGGATTCTGCGCCACCCGGCATCGGGATCGCGAGGCGTTTCGCGGCCGCCGCACCGATCTCGGCCCGCAGCCCTGCGCCCTCGTTACCGATGGCCAGGGCCCAGGAGCTGCCTGGTTGAAACGAGCGCACGTCTTCGCCGGCCGCATCGGCGGCCAAAATTTCGATGCTCCGCTCTTTCAGCCACGGACCGGCCTCGGCCCAGGGCTCCCGGGCGATGTGCATATGGAAGCTGGCCCCCGCGGCGCCACGAACGGCCTTGGGATTCCACGGGTCGACCGAACCATCGAGCACGATCACTGCGTCCACGCCGAAGGCTCGGGCCGCCCGGATCAGAGTTCCCATGTTGCCGGGGTCTTGCACCGCATCCAAGAGCAAGAGCTTCCGCGGGTCGCGGTCGCCGAGGCGCGCGAGGTCGAGGCCCGGCTCGGTGCAGACACAGAGCACGCCCTGGGGGTGCTCGGTGTCCGAAAGCTCGGCCAGCTCCGCATCCTCCACCTCGTCGGCCTCCACGCCCTGCTCCGCCCACCTGGAGGCAAGGGCACGTCCGGCCTCGGTGTCGAGCAAGCGGGGCGATCGGACCACGAAGCGGATTTCCGCTCCGGCGGCCATGACCTCGGCCGACGAGCGCACCCCCTCGACCAGCACGAGGCCCTCCTTCGGTCTACCCTTTCGCGTCTTGAGCCGCCCGATGAGTTGTCGTCTATTCTTGCTCAGCATCCGAAATCCGATCAGTGTGTGGACTCCATGGATAACCCACCTCCCGTAGCCCTCACAATCGCCGGCAGCGACAGCGGAGGCGGGGCCGGTATCCAAGCCGACCTCAAGACCTTCCACGCCTTCGGCGTTTTCGGCTGTAGCGCGATCACCGCCGTGACGGCTCAGAACACGCTGGAAGTGGCTGCCGTGCACGTGGTGCCCGAGGAGCTGGTCCGCGAGCAGATCCGTGTGGTGGCCTCGGACATTCCGCCGAACGCCGTCAAGACCGGCATGCTCGCAAACACGGCGCTGGTGGAGACCGTGGCCGACGCGATCGATGAACATCGGCTGCCGAACTACGTGCTCGACCCCGTGATGATCTCAACGAGCGGACGCCGCCTCCTAGATAGAGAGGCCGAGGAAACCATCCGGCGTAAGCTCATCCCGCTGGCCGCCGTCGTGACCCCAAACCTCCATGAAGCACACATTCTCACGGGCCTGACGGTGGAGAGTCCGCACGATCTCGTGGACGCCGCGAGGGCTATCCTCGACCTCGGTGCTCAGGCCGCTCTCGTGAAGGGCGGGCACCTGCCCGGGGACGAGGCCATCGACCTGCTGCTCAGCGAGGAGGGGGAGTTCACGTGGTCCCGGCCTCGAATTTCCACCGCGGCTGGGCACGGAACCGGCTGCACACTGTCGGCGGCGTTGACGGCAGGCTTGGCGGCGGGACGGCCGTTGGTAGAGGCGGTGGCCGCCGCCGTGGATTTTGTTGCGCGGGCGCTCGCCGACGCACCTGGGTTGGGGAGAGGGCGTGGGCCGATCAATCACTTCGTGAAAGTGCTTCCGGGGGGCCCGTCAGGACCGGAGGGGCGGGAGGGCGGGCGGGTGCGGGAGGGATCCGAAGGACCCGAAGGACCCGAAGGCTCCGAGTGATGACCGCCACCGCCTGATCGGGGGGAAAAGGGCCCACGCTGATCTGCCAGTTTGGCAGCACATGCCCCGAAAAGCCGCCAGTTTGGCGGATCTTGGGGGCTTTTTTCCGGCATGATGATTGCAAACCCACCAGCAGGAACGCATCAGTGACACCCTGGACCCGCAACGCGGGCCCAGCGCATAACGATCTTGGCCATAGCGGCCTTGGCACACTCGAGGAGCAGACATGGGAAAGGTTATCGGGATCGATCTGGGGACCACCAACTCGGTCGTAGCGGTCATGGAGGGTGGTGAGCCGGTGGTGATCCCCAACTCCGAGGGCGGCCGGACCACACCTTCCGTGGTGGCGTTCACCAAGGACGGGGAACGACTCGTGGGCCAGGTGGCCCGCCGCCAGGCGATCACCAATCCCGAGAACACGATCTTTTCGATCAAGCGGTTCATGGGTCGCAAAGGCGACGAGGTAACCGCGGAACAGAAACTCGTTCCGTACCAGGTCAAGACCGACTCCAAGGGACGCGTGGAAATCAAGATTCCGAACGCCGACAAGACGTTCACGCCTCCCGAGATCTCGGCTATGATCCTTCAGAAGATGAAGCAGACCGCCGAGGACTACCTGGGCTATGATATCGATCAGGCGGTCATCACGGTTCCGGCCTACTTCAACGATGCCCAGCGCCAGGCCACCAAAGACGCGGGTAAGATCGCGGGCCTCGAGGTACTTCGCATCATCAACGAGCCCACTGCGGCCGCTCTGGCCTACGGGCTCGAAAAGAAGGCCGACGAGAAGATCGCCGTGTTCGACCTCGGTGGTGGCACGTACGACATCTCCGTGCTCGAGTTGGGGGACGGTGTCTTCGAGGTGAAGTCGACCAACGGAGACACGCACCTTGGCGGCGACGACTTCGACCAGAAGGTCATCGACTGGCTGGTGAAGGAGTTCAAGAAGGACCAGGGAATCGACCTCTCCAAGGACCCGATGGCGCTCCAGCGCCTCAAGGAGGCGTCGGAAAAGGCGAAGATGGAGCTCTCTTCGACGCAGCAGACCGACATCAACCTGCCCTTCATCACGGCGACCCAGGACGGACCCAAACACCTCAACTATTCGCTCACGAGAGCGAAGTTCGAGCAGTTGGTCGACAAGCTCATCCAGCGCACTCTGCCGCCGATGAAGCAGGCGCTCGAAGACGCGGGGATCAAGCCGTCGGATATCGACGAAGTGATTCTGGTCGGGGGTTCGACGCGCATTCCCAAGATCCAGGAAGTGGTCGAGAAATTCTTCGGCAAGGAGCCCCACAAGGGTGTGAACCCCGACGAGGTGGTGGGCGTGGGTGCGTCCATCCAGGCCGGTGTCCTGTCCGGAGACGTGACCGACGTGTTGCTCCTGGACGTCACACCGCTGTCGCTCGGCATCGAGACGCTCGGCGGCGTGATGACCCCACTGATCCCGAGAAACACTACGATCCCGACCGAGAAGGCCGAAATCTTCTCCACGGCCGAAGACAACCAGACCACAGTCGAGATCCACGTGCTCCAGGGCGAGCGGAAGATGGCGGTAGACAACAAGACCATCGGCAAGTTTTTCCTCAAGAGCATTCCACCCGCACAGCGTGGCATGCCCCAGATCGAGGTCACCTTCGACATCGACGCCAACGGAATTCTGCACGTCAAGGCCAAGGACAACACCACGGGCAAGGAGCAGAAGATCCGTATCGAAGATGCGAGCGGATTGAGCGACCGCGAGATCGAAAAAATGGTCAAGGACGCCGAGGCCCACGCCGACGAAGACGACGAGCGCCGCGCGAACGTCGAGGCCCGCAACCAACTCGACTCGCTCGTCTATCAGGTCGAGAAGGACTCGGCGGAATGGGGCGATCAGGTCTCCGAGAGCACGAAGGAGGCGCTCGACAGCGCGGTTGAAAGCGCCAAGGAGGCGCTCAAAGGCGAGGAAACCGCCGCCTTCAATTCGGCTCGGGATGAGCTCATGCAGGCGTTCAGCGCCGCCGGCCAGGAAATTTATCAGGCCCAGGCGCCGGAGGCCGGGCCAGACGGCGACGACGAAGCCACGGAGGGCGCGGAAGGCGAGGCCGGGGATGGCGACGGCGACGCGTCTGACGAAGAGGTCGTGGAAGCCGACTACGAGATCGTCGAATAGGGCGCCGACGAGGCAACCCTACCGACCTTGGAGTTCATCCCAGAAGCGTGTAGGATGGAGTGGACCGCCGCGTCCCCGATCGTGTAGATAGGTCGCGCGTGGGCAGGCTCGCACGCGTAGGCGCTCCACGTAAACGTTCCACTGGAAGTGTGAGGAAAATGTCGATGTATGATCCGTTACGCGCCAAGATGAAGGTCGCCCTCTACACTGCGGCAGCGGCTGTCATGGGGCTTGGAATCGCGTCCGCCCTCGGGTGGAGTGCCGGTTCCTACACGATGCCCGTCATCGGTAGCGAGCCCCAGATCCCGATCCAGGCCGTGCAGCCGGCACTCGACCTCAGTGATGCGTTCGTCAACGTCGCCGAAGTCGTCACGCCGGCGGTCGTGCGGATCGCGGCACGACGGCAAATTTCTCCCTCCGGGTCTCAGCGTTCGGGATTTTTTCGCCCGGACCAGAATCGCCCGAACCAGCCGGATCGCATCTCCGGGGGAAGCGGATTCATCATCTCCGAGGATGGTTACATCCTGACCAACAACCACGTCGTCGAGGGCGCGGACCTTCTCACCGTTTTTCTTCAGGATCGGCGCTCTTTCGAGGCCCAGGTGGTGGGACGGGATCCGTTCACGGACGTTGCGGTGATCAAGATCGACGCACCGGGGCTGACCAAGCTCAACTTCGGGAGCTCCGCCAATCTCCGTGTCGGGGAGTGGATCATGGCCATCGGCAACCCCGGCTTCAGTGGCGCTAGCTCTCCCCTGGATTACACGGTGACCGTGGGGATCGTCAGCGCGCTCGGGCGTCCCCTTCAGTTGCTTTCCCGCGGGCTCCGGGAGGACGAGGCGACGAGGGGCAACGCCGGATTCGCGATCGAGGACTTCATCCAGACGGACGCCGTGATCAACCCCGGCAATTCCGGCGGGCCGATGGTGAACCTCAGAGGGCAAGTCGTCGGAATCAACTCCGCCATCGCCAGCCAGACGGGATTCTACCAGGGTTACGGGTTCGCAATTCCCATCGACCTCGCCTACCGGGTCATGGAGGACTTGATCGAGTTCGGGCAGGTACGGAGGGCCTGGCTCGGCGTCGCGATGCGCGCGATCGACCAGATCTCGGCCGAGAGTTATGGCCTCCCCACGGTTTCGGGTGTCGAGTTGACCACGATCACCGAGGGCGGGCCGTCGGAGGCTCAGGGCCTGCGCATCTATGACGTGATCGTAGAAATCGACGGCCAGGCTATCGGGCGCGTGGGGCAGATGCAGCAGGCGATCGCGATGAAACGCCCGGGGGACCGCATCGCCGTAGGACTGTACCGGGACGGGAGGCCCATGACCGTGAACGTCCGGCTCGGCGAAGCTCCCCTTCAGGGACAACGTGAGGTCGTGACCGTGGCCGAAGCCCCCCGCGACGACGCGCGGATGGACAACCAGCTCGGGCTCCGAATCGAAAACATGGATCGTACGAGCGCCCTGGAATTCGGCTACGACGAGGTGGACGGCGTGGTGATCACGGACGTTGTGGTGAACGGGCCGGCGGAACGTCGAGGGGTCGCGCCAGGCTGGAAGATCCTCGAGATCAACCGGGAGCCAGTCGGCAGAAGGTCGGATGTAGATAGGATCATGGCGAAGGTGGAACCGGGGGGAATCGTGACGCTCCACGTGGCTGCGCCCAACGACAATCGACAGATCTTCCACATCCGGGTCTCGAGGTGACAGCCTAGGAATTCGACCTGGTAATCGAGCGTCTCGCATACGGGTGAAGGGCGCGCTGCCTTGGGGTGGCGCGTCCTTCGCGTTTCGGCATCCCCTCGTCCGACAGGCGCTGGCCGATGCTTCAGCCAGAGGGTATCCCGTTGATGGGGTTTTGGGGCCCCGTTACCTTTGATCTACCGAGTGACCTACCCGATTCCATGCCCCATCTGGGCGAAAGTGGCGGAATTGGTAGACGCGCAGGATTTAGGATCCTGTGGCTTCATGCCGTGGGGGTTCGAGTCCCCCCTTTCGCATTCAGACCGACCGTGAGATGCCGATCTTGAAGAGAAACGTGTAAATGGCGATCGAGGGAAACCAACTCCATATTTCCGTCGAAGAGGGCGAGCGATGGCGCCGGACCATGAGCGTCACGGTACCCTCCGGCATGGTGAGTTCGGAGCGGCGGCGGCTGACCGGGGAGCTCGCCAAGCGCGTCAAGCTCCCAGGATTTCGGAAGGGCCACGTCCCGTCTTCGGTAGTGGAGAAGCGTTTCGGGCACTCGTTGAATCGGGAAGCCCTCGATAAACTCATCGGGGTAGCCTACCGGGAGGCGCTGAGCCGGGAGGAGCTCAACCCGATTTCCGAGGGGGAGGTCGGAGATGTCCAGTACGAACCCGACCGGGACCTCACCTTCTCGATCTCCTTCGATGTCCGGCCCGAAATCGAGCTTTCACGACTCGGTGGGTTCAAGGTGGAGCGGCCACCGATCGAGGGATTGGACAAGCGACTCGAGGAGGTCCTGGTGCGCCTCCGGGAAGAGAGAGGTACTTGGCAGCCCTTGGAGGACGGCCGTCCCGAGGACGGGGATCGGATCGCCGTGGAAATTCGACGCATCGAGGAGGGCGAGCCCGGTGAGGTGCAGCCGTACCAGTTGGTCCTCGGACAGGGAGATGCGATCCCCGATATTGAAAAGGCCATCAAGTCACTCGAGGTCGAGGGATCCGGCGAGTTCTTGGTTCGTTTTCCGGACGACTTCCCCAACGAGGAGCGCCGGGGCCAGGAAGAACAGCTCCTGGTCCACCTCAAATCTCGGCAAGGGCTCGAGTTGCCGGAGCTGGACGCTGACTTCGCCAAGGACCTCGGAGATTTCGCGAGTGTCGACGATCTGACCGAAAAAATCCGGGCGGATCTGCAAAAAGAGGCGGAGGAACAGGCCGAATCGGTCGTCCGGGGAAAGCTTCTGGACGCGATTCTGGAAGCGAATCCCTTTACGGTGCCGGTTTCAATGGTGGATCGTTACGTGGAATCGGTCCTCGGTAATCCCGAGGGGGTGTCCCCCGAGAAGCTGCTCGAGGCCAAGGAGCGGATCTCACCTCAAGCCGAACACGCGGTGAAGCGGATCCTGGCGATTGACCGCCTCTCCGAGATGCAAGACCTCAGGGCCACCGAAGAAGAGATCGATTCCCGGGTCGAAGAGATTGCCGAAAAAAGCGGAGACACGCCCGCACAGATTTACGCCAATCTACAGAAGAGCGAGAGGCTCGAGGCGCTCGAGCGAGAGATCACTGAGCGAAAAGTGTTTTATTTTCTCAAAGAAAAGTCGGAAATCACCGAGAACTGAACTGACAGGAGAAACCTGAAGACATGCCGATCTACCCCCCATACGTCATCGAGAGGACGAGCCGAGGAGAGCGAAGCTACGACATTTTCAGCCGGCTCCTCATGGACCGCATCATCTTCCTCGGCTGCGGAATCGATGACAACGTGGCCAACATCATCGTGGCCCAGCTTCTGTTCCTCGACGCCGAAGATCCGGAACGCGACGTCTATCTTTACGTGAACTCGCCTGGCGGTGGGGTTTATGCGGGCCTCGCGATTTACGACACGATCCAACACATGCGGGCTCCCGTCGCAACTTTCGCGGTCGGTATCGCGGCCTCGATGGCCGCGGTGCTCGTCGCGGCTGGGGAAAAGGGCAAACGGGGCGCCCTTCCAAACGCACGAATCATGATTCATCAGCCGTCCGGCGGTTCGCAGGGTACGGCGTCCGATATCGAGATCGCCGCAAAAGAGATCCTGTACACACGCATGCGGCTCAACGAGATTTTAGCTAAGCATACGGGTCAGTCTTTGGAGCAGATTCAGGAGGACGTGGACCGTGACCGTTTCATGAGTCCCGAGGAAGCGGTCGAGTACGGCCTCATCGATCGGGTTCTGGAAGGCCCCGTCGGAAACGGATCGAGTCCGAAGGATTCGCATGCCAAGCTCGAAGCCTCCGAGGACGAGGATTCCCAGGCCAAGCTCGAACCCTCGGAGGACGAGGAGTAGCCACGCGCGCACGAGCAGGAGAGGACGCACGACATGTCCAGTGACAAACATCTACGCTGCAGTTTTTGCGGAAAGTCCAAGGAGACGGTCAAGAAGTTCATTTCCGGCCCCTCCGTCTACATATGCAACGAGTGTATTTCACTCTGCAATGAGATTCTCGCCGAAGAAGAAGACCGCGAGGCGTCAGAGTCCGTAGTTCCGAACCCGACCCCGCAGGAGATCAAGGCGGTCCTGGACCAGTACGTAATCGGGCAGGAGGGCGCGAAACGGGCACTAGCCGTGGCCGTCTACAACCATTACAAGCGGGTCAACAATCACGGCGTGGTCGACGACGTCGAGATCGACAAGGCCAACATTCTCCTGATCGGGCCCACCGGGGTCGGCAAGACTCTGCTCGCACAGACATTGGCTCGAATCCTCCATGTACCGTTCACGATCGCGGACGCCACGACGCTCACCGAAGCGGGATACGTCGGCGAGGACGTGGAGAACATCCTGGTGCGGCTGCTCCAGGCCGCCGATTTCAACGTGGCCGAGTGCGAACGCGGAATCGTCTACATCGACGAGATGGACAAGATCGCTCGAAAATCCGAAAACCCGTCGATCACACGGGACGTCTCGGGAGAGGGTGTCCAACAAGCGCTCCTCAAAATCCTGGAGGGCACGGTGGCGTCGGTCCCGCCCCAGGGAGGTCGGAAGCATCCACAACAGGAATACATCCAGCTCGAAACCCGCAACATCCTATTCATTTGCGGGGGCGCTTTCGACGGTCTGGAAGATATCATCGAGGCCCGCCTCGGCCGACGGCGTATCGGATTCGGTGAGGAGGTCCCCGAGAAGGAAAAAGGCGACCTTCTGCCGCAGGTCGAGCCCGAGGACCTGAAGAAGTTCGGCCTCATTCCCGAGCTCGTGGGGCGCCTCCCGGTCGCGGTCCACTTGAGCGACCTGGACGAAGACTCCTTGGTGAGGATTCTGGAGGAGCCAAAGAACGCGCTGGTCAAACAATATCGTAAGATGTTCGAGCTCGAAGGCATTGGCCTCACCTTCGACAAGGAGGCGTTACGCACGATCGCCAAGAAAACGCTGGACCGGGGCACCGGCGCGCGCGGCCTGCGTTCCGTGATCGAGGACTTCATGCGCGACGTCATGTTCGAGGTCCCCTCTCGAACGGACGTCCGAGAGGTGGTCGTCACGGCCGACTGTATCGACAAGTCCGTGCCACCGCTGCTGGTACTCCACCCGGAGCCGCAGAAGAAAGAGGCCTGAGCTGCCAGTGTCCGGCCGCTGACCCTTCCCTACCGTGGTTTCCCGGAGTAGGATGCGCGCATCCGGTCCAACCTCCCGAGAGCGTCCGGCACCCTAATTCGTGCTTGAGTCCGCGTACCATAGATACATTCAAGACGGCTGTTGAAGGAGCCGAATGGCGACACTGATCCGGGCCGACCAGAGCTACGAGATCCCAGACCGACTTCCCGTAGTCGCGCTTCGGGATCTGGTGTTCTTCCCCTACATGGTCCTGCCTCTGCTGATCGGCAGAGCGCCGTCGCTCGCCGCGCTCGAGGCGGCCGAGAAGGGCGAAGGATTTATCCTCCTTCTGGCGCAAAAGGAGGTTCAGGTGGAGGACCCCTCCAAAGACGACATGCACCGCGTCGGGGTCGTCGCGCAGGTCCTTCAGGTGTCGCGACTTCCGGACGGTAACGCACGTGTCGTACTCGAGGGTATCGGACGCTGCAGGGTTCGTCGCTTCGTGAGCTCGGAAGCCGGGTTCGCCGCGTCGATCGAGCCGTTCGTCACGGAGGAACGCGCTGGAGGACAGGAGCCGAGCGAGGACGAGGCTCTGGCCCGAGGCGTCCTCCGGCTGTTTCACGAATACGCCCATCTGTGTGATCGGGTCCCGGACGATGTGTCGAGCTCGATTTCCCTCGAGGGCGACCGACTTCGCTCCGCCCATCTGATCTCCGGACACTTGCTGGTGCTTCCCAACGAGAAGCAGGAGCTTCTCGAATCCCCGGCCATCGCCCCCTATTACGGGCTGCTGAGAGAGATCCTGGTGCGGGAGCTGGAAATTTTGCGCATCGAAGAGAAGCTTGATGCCCAGATTCGCATGCAGCTCGACTCGGATCACCGCCAGATCTACCTCCAGGAGCAGTTGAAGGCGATTCACACCGAGCTCGGGGCCGACCCTCAGGATGAGTGGTCGGACCTCGCGGCCGCGGTGGTGTCCGCTTCCCTTCCGCCGCAAGCCCGTGAACGAGCGGAACGCGAGCTGAATCGCCTCGAGAAGTTGAATCCGGTCACGCCCGAGGCCGCGGTGATTCGGACCTATCTCGACTGGATTCTGGAACTCCCGTGGACCGAACGCAGCGAGGACAATCTCGACGTCAAGCATGCATCGGCCACACTCGATGAGGCGCACTACGGACTCGACGAGGTGAAGGATCGTATCCTCGACCATATCGCGGTGCTGTCGCTGGTCGGTAAGCTGAAGGGACCGATTCTCTGCCTTGTGGGCCCACCCGGGGTCGGTAAGACCTCTCTAGGCCGCAGTATCGCCGCGGCTCTCGGCCGGGAATTCATCCGCGTCAGCCTGGGGGGGATCCGGGACGAAGCGGAGATCCGGGGTCACCGTCGCACCTACGTCGGCGCCTTGCCTGGGAGGGTGCTCCAGGGGATGCGCCGTAGCGGGACGAACAACCCGGTTTTTCTTCTCGACGAGATCGACAAGTTGGCCCGCGATTTTCATGGCGATCCCGGTGCAGCCCTCCTGGAGGTGCTGGACCCGGAGCAGAACAAGACCTTCACGGACCACTATCTGGAGTTGGAGTACGACCTCTCCGATGTCCTGTTCATCGCCACCGCAAACACACTCGCGGGGATTCCCGACCCGCTCCGGGACCGCATGGAGATCATCCGTCTTCCGGGATACCTGGACACCGAAAAGCTCGCAATCGCCCTGCGATTCCTTTGGCCGCACCAGGCGATGCGGCATGGTCTATCGACCGACACGGACCTCACTGAAGGCGCGGCCAAGGCCATCATTCGGTGGTATACGCGGGAGGCCGGTGTTCGAGAGCTGGACCGCCGCATATCGCGTGTCGCCCGAAAACTCGCTCGACGAAAAGTCGAAGAGGCCATGGAGAAGGGTGACGAAGCGGCAGCCGACCCAGACGAGGGGTCGGGCAAGACCCCTAGGGTGGAGGAGGACGACCTGAAGGCTCTGTTGGGCCCGCCGCTCTATTTGGATCGCGGCCAGGACGATGAGGAGCGCTCAGGAATGGCGAACGGGTTGGCGTGGACCGAAGCGGGAGGCGTGGTGCTCGATGTCGAGGTGGCCGTGGTCCCCGGGTCGGGCCAAGTCCAACTCACGGGTACACTCGGAGACGTGATGAAGGAGTCCGCGTTCGCGGCGGTCACCTACGCCCGTTCACGCGCCGTAGGGCTCGGCCTCGACCCAGAGTTCCACAAGGACGTGGACATCCATATCCACATCCCGGAGGGTGCGACTCCGAAGGATGGGCCCTCCGCCGGAATCACCATCGCCACCGCGCTGATCTCGGCGCTCACGGGGACGCCATCACGGGCCAACGTGGCCATGACCGGAGAGATCACACTTCGAGGGCGCGTCCTCGCCGTCGGAGGCCTGAAGGAGAAGGCCGTGGCTGCGCTCCGGGAAGGTATGACCAAGATCTTACTTCCGGCCGCCAACGTGCCGGAGTTGGAGCTCATGCCCAAGGAAGTGCTCGAGGGTTTGGAGTTCGTGCCGGTCCGTACGATGGACGAGGTCCTTACCGAGGCGCTCACCTCGACGCCGGAAGCGCGGCACAGCTACGCCGAGGGTGGGGGTTCGGTCGGGACCCACCTTTCCCAGTAGCGTGGAGGTCCGGACCGTCGAATTCGCGGGGAGCCTGTTCGACCCCGGCGCTCCGGTCCCGGGAGATCTTCCTCAGGTTGCGTTCTCCGGCCGCTCCAACGTCGGCAAGTCGTCACTCATCAACGTGCTTCTTCGACGCACGCGGAAGAAGCTCGCACGAGTATCGGCGACACCGGGCAAGACGCGGTCCCTCAATTTTTACCTGGTGAATGACCGCTTCTTCCTGGTCGACCTACCGGGGTTCGGCTTCGCCAGGGCCTCCTCCCGCATGAGGCAATCCTGGAGGACGCTCGTCGAGGATTATCTCGTAGGGGAACCGAAGCTACGTGGCGTCGTACACCTAGTGGACGCCCGCCGCGATCCTACCACCACGGATCTCGAGATGGTGGAGTTCCTCGCAGAAAAGGGCCTGCCGACCTTGGTGGTGCTCACGAAAATGGACAAGCTCAAACGCCTGGCCAGGGAGAGAACGGTGACGCAGGCGGTGAAACGTCTCAAGATCGATGCGGATCAGGTGCTCGGGTTTTCATCCAAGACGGGCGAAGGACGCGAGGAGCTGTTGGGGGCCCTCGACGATCTCATCGGCCTGGAAAAGAACGAGGTCCGACCGTGAGCTGGCAGGCGAGCACGGCACGCGCCGCCTTCGCAGGGATTCTGGCTCTTCTAGCCGGATGCGGGGGCATGGGAACGGGCGGATCCGCGGCGCCGAGGGGCCCCGGCGGGGTGACTGCGCTCGTTCCGCCTGGATATGGCACCCTCACGCAGGCTGAGTTCACGTTCGAGTTGGGGATCGGAAACCTCCAGATCCAGGTCACCCCCCTGGCCGAGTCCGTCATTCGACTGGCGGCGCCCGACACCTATCAGCGGCTGACCAGCATTGCGGCGTCTGCGAGCTCGTCCTTGGGATCCCGAGCTCCGGAAGGAAGCCCTCTCTTCCTCGTGTCGATGTTCAGTCGAGTGCCGACGACCCCGTACGAGCCCGAGAATCTGCATATCGTGAATGGTGGCTTCAGATACAGGCCCATGGCCATCCAAGCCATCACTCCTGGATGGGGCGGACAACGGCTTCGGCAACAGGAGACCCAGCTTGCGGTCTACGCCTTTGATCCGGGCATCGAGCTGGAGATCGCGCTGACCGTGGAATACGAGGGCGTGAGAGATACTTCTTGGCAAACCATACTCAACCGGCTCGAAGCGGAGCGGGCTCGCGTCCGCGCTCGCGTCGGAGCCTGAGACGATTCGGCCCCTACATCTATTCGTCGTCGTCCTCGTCCATCCCGAATTTCTTGATCTTGCGATAGAGCGTCCGCTCGCCGATGGCGAGCATCTGAGCCGCTTTCCGGCGGTTCCCGCGGACCTCCACCAGCGCTGCGGCTATCGCCGCCCGCTCGAGATCCTCCATGGTCATCCCCGGACGATACACGACCGCCCCCTCCTCGAGCACCACCCCAGGCCCGTCCTCTGCTGAGACCTCGATGGGCTCCTCAACGTCCCAGGGCTCGCCCAGCACGCCGCCGGCGGGGCGAACACCGATCTCGACTTTTCCGTCGTGGCCGGGAACCATACCCCCGGGAACGCCAGAGTCCGGACGCGGTGACCGGTAGGTCTCGAACTCCTTTCGGAGGTCGTCCACGTCCATTCGGAGGTCGACAAGCGTCCGGAAGATAAATTCCAGTTCAGGCCTGATCCCAGGGGCGTTGGGATCCTCCACCGCCCCCGGGGTGACGGGAACGAGGGCGGCCGTTCCCGGGGCCCCCCGGACGTCCGCGGGGATGTCATTCGGCAGAAGCTGCCGTCCCGGCGCGAGAACGACCATACTCTCCACCAGGTTTTGCAGTTCGCGGATGTTCCCTGGCCAGTGGTAGTCCTGGAGGATCTCCATCGCCTCTTGAGAAATCCCCTCGAAGTGACGGTCATGACGCTTACTGGCGTCCTCGATGAACGCGTCGATCAGTAGGGGAATGTCCTCCCGTCTCCGGCGGAGCGGAGGGAGCTCGATGTGCAACACGTTCAGGCGATAGAAGAGATCCTTTCGGAACCGGCCCATGGCCACCAGTTGCTTCAGGTCCTGGTTGGTGGCCGTGACGATACGGATATCGACGCGGATCACATCCTCGCCACCCACGCGACGGAACTCGCGCTGCTCGAGGACTCGAAGGAGTTTGGTCTGCGTCAACACCGACATCTCCCCGATCTCGTCGAGGAAAATGGTCCCTTTGTCGGCCAGTTCGAAGAGGCCACGCCGAGAATCGATCGCGCCTGTGAAGGCGCCCTTCTCGTGACCGAAGAGCTCGCTCTCCAAGAGGGTCTCGGAGAGGGCGGCAACGTTTACCGCGATGAACGGGCGGTGGCGCCTCGACGAGAGGTAATGGATTCCTCGCGCAACCAACTCCTTACCTGTCCCCGACTCACCCGTGATGAGCACCGTTGATTTCACCGGCGCAAACTGAACGACCCGCTCCAGAACCTCTTTCATCGCGTCGGTTTCACCGACGATTCCGGCCGAGGCCTGGAGCCGGCGGCGTTCGATCAACAAACGGGCCACGAAAACAACGTCGTCGGCCCGCACGGCGTCTGAAAAAACCTCGACGTAGTGCGCAGCTAACCCGGGGTTCAGCTCCTCGTCTTCCACGATCGCAAAGGCGGGGGCTTTCGATTCGGCGTGGACGCGCCCGACCAGACCTCGGACGGCTGCAGCGGGGGACCCGGTCACCACCAGCAAATCGATTGGGGGGCCCCCACTCACGTCTTCGTCCGGGGTGACCAGTTCCACCTCGTATCCGGCGGCCTTGAACGCCTTCCTGAGCTCCCCCGCTCGCTCTAGATGATGGGTCGATACGAGCACCCTGCCCTCATCGGCGCCACTCATGAAGGACCTTGGGGGGGGGTTGCCGGACTCGGATGGCCCGTGGCCTCACCCCGCAACAGTTCCACGATGTGTGGAAGAAGCGCCTCGATGGCCTCGAGCCCGTCCCGGACCCCGCCGGGGCTGCCGGGAAGGTTCGCCACAAAGGTACGGCCGCGGGACCCGGCGAGCCCCCTCGACAACACCGCGGTCGGCGTCTCGGGCAATCCCTGTCTTCGAATGGCATCGGCCAGACCGGGCGCCTCCTTATCCAACACGTCTCTCGTGGCCTCGGGCGTCACGTCACGCGGGGAAAAACCGGTGCCTCCGGTGGTCAAGATCACGTCGACATCCCCGGAATCGGCCCACTGCACGAGCTGTGAAATGATCCGGTCGGTCTCATCGGGCACGACGCTGCGATGCGCCACCTCGTAATCCATTCGGGCACACCACTCCACGATCAACTCACCACTCCGATCCTCCCGCTCACCGGAAAAGCAGCCGTCGCTCACCGTCAGGACCGCTACCCGCATATGAATACTCGCAATACCAACACTCCCATCGAATTGGCCCGACTCAACGTCGAACCGAGCCCTCGGTATAGAACGGTAGCCGCACGACCACGCCCGGGATCACCCTGTCGCGGACGCGAACACCAATCTGCGTGTCGGGGCTGCTCAACTCGGCGGGCACGTACCCCAACGCAACCCCGTAGCCGAGGCTCGGGCTCAGCGTCCCGCTGGTCACGGATCCCACCTCGTGCCCATCATGGACGATGGGGTACCCGGGCCTCGGAAAGCCCCGCTCCGTCAGCCGGATCCCGACGAGTCTCTCGGGAACCCCCGCCTCCTTCTGCCGCACCAACGCGTCGCGCCCACAGAACTCTCCCTTATCCCATTTCACCACCCACCCCAGGCGGCCCGCCAAGGGAGTGTGCTCCTCGTCGAGCTCGTTTCCGTACAGCGCGAAGCCCACCTCGAGCCGCAAGGAGTCCCGAGCTCCGAGCCCGGACGGGAGGAGCCCGGCCCGCCGGCCTCGCTCGAGCACCGCGTTCCAGACCGCGATCGTATCACCCTCGGCCACGTACAGCTCGAAACCATCCTCGCCCGTGTATCCGGTGCGACTGATCGTGGCGGCACACCCTGCGACGCTCCCTTCCGCGAAATGGTAGTAGGCGATGCCACCGAGATCCACGTCCGTGAGGGGATCGAGGATCTCCTGGGCCCGTGGGCCCTGGAGAGCCAGGAGGCCCAGGTCGTCCGACCGGTCCTCAAGGGCCACGTCGAGGCCCTCCGAATGTTCTGAGATCCACGCCCAGTCCTCCTCCCGTCGGGAGGCGTTCACCACCAGCATGAAGTGATCACGCATGCGATAGATCACGAGATCATCGCGGATGCCTCCGTCCTCCGCGCACATGGCGGAGTATTGGCACTGACCCACCACCAGGCTCGCCGCGTCGTTGACACTCACGCGCTGAACCAGATCGATCGCTTGCGGGCCACGGACCAGGAACTCGCCCATATGAGAAACGTCGAAGAGCCCGGCTACCTCACGTACCGCGTGGTGCTCCGCAGTGATTCCCGCCGGGTATTGGACCGGCATCTCGTATCCGGCAAAAGGCACCATCTTGGCTCCGAGACCGAGATGGACATCATGGAGCGGAGTCCTCTTAGGCGTGTCGTTCATGCTCTTTCGTCGCACTCGGCAGGATCCGGATCGAGCGAAAAACTACCACTCCACATGTCCCATCGGTAGAGGGAATGCGCCATTCTGGCAGATTTTGGAGCGGGCGGGCAGGCGCAACGCCGCGCGAATCAGAGGATGTAGCGCCTCAGGTCAGCGTCGTCCACGATAGCTGAGAGGTTTTCCCGAACGAATTCGCGATCCACGACGATTTCACGTGGGCCGTCCTCGGGGAGCCCGTAGAGCACCGACTCGAGCAGCGTGGTGAGCACCGTGTGCAAGCGGCGAGCTCCGATATTTTCCATCTGGTCGTTCAATTTAGCGGCGAGTCTCGCCACCTCCTCGATTCCCTCCTGGGTGAAATTGAGGGTCGCGCCCTCGGTCGCCACCAAGGCGCGATACTGATGAACCAGCGCATTTTTGGGCTCCTGGAGAATCCGGACGAAGTCCTCCTCACCGAGGCTCTTCAGCTCGACGCGAATGGGGAAGCGGCCCTGCAGCTCGGGGATCAGATCGCTGGGCTTCGCCGCATGGAACGCCCCCGCCGCCACGAAAAGCATGTGATCGGTCCGCAC
The DNA here is from genome assembly GCA_022564055.1 of Gemmatimonadota bacterium. Classification (GTDB taxonomy): domain Bacteria; phylum Gemmatimonadota; class Gemmatimonadetes; order Longimicrobiales; family Gaopeijiaceae; genus UBA822. The sequence continues at coordinate 6,357 of JADFMD010000022.1, read as the reverse complement.
GAGCCCGTACTTCGTCTGGACCGTCGAGCCCTCCACGATCGGCAGGATGTCGCGCTGCACTCCCTCGCGGCTCACGTCTGGGCCCATGCCCGTCCGCTCCCCGGCGATCTTGTCGATCTCGTCCAGGAAAACGATTCCCATGTCCTCCGCCCGAATGAGGGCCTCGTTCACCACCTCGTCCATGTCGATCAAACGATCCATCTCATCCTGGACGAGGACCCTCCGGGCCTCCGAAATGGACACGGTACGCCGCTTTTTCCGCTTGGGAAGCATGTCCTGGAGCATTTCGGTGAAGTTGTGATCCATACCCTCCATGCCCCCACCCATCGGAAACACCATGCCCTCGATGGACGGCGTCTGCGTTACCTCGATCTCGACCTCGCGTTCCTCCAGCTTTCCATCTTCCAGAAGAACACGGAGCTTCTCCCTCGTTCTCTTACGGCGTGCGTCGAGGTCATCGTCGGCCTCAGCGCTGACATCCTTGGCCTCGGTGCCCTCCGTACCCACCACAAAGACGTGTGGGCGTCCCTCAGCGCCCTCCTGAGGCGTCGGGGGCGTCACGGTAGGCCGCGGCGTGGGGAGAAGGAGGTCCAGAAGGCGCTCTACGGTCCTCGTATCCGCCAACTCCTCGACATCGTCCTCGCGTTCGGAGCGAACCATGTTGACGGCCACGTCCACCAGGTCCCGGATCATCGACTCCACGTCCCGTCCCACGTACCCGACCTCGGTGTATTTCGACGCCTCCACCTTCACGAAGGGTGCCCCAGCCAGCCGGGCGAGCCGACGCGCGATCTCGGTCTTTCCGACTCCCGTAGGACCGATGAGGATCAGGTTGTTGGGGAGGATCTCATCGCGGAGCTCTTCATCCACTCGCTGCCGGCGCCAACGGTTTCGCAGAGCGATGGCCACGGCCTTCTTGGCATCGTCCTGACCCACGATGTACTTGTCCAGCTCGGCAACGATCTGGCGTGGCGTGAGTTGATCCAACCATTCCTCGTCGGGCTCATCGAGCGCATCGGGCGTGCCAGGCGCATCGGTCGTATCCACGGAAAGCTCGGGCTCCCTCGATTTTTCCACGCTAATTCAACTCCAGAACCGTGATCTTTTGGTTCGTATAGATGCAGATCTCACCCGCGATCTCGAGAGACCGCCGCACCGTTTCTTTAGCCGACAACTCTGAACTCGAAAGCAGCGCACGAGCCGCGGCCAGGGCGTATGCGCCGCCCGAGCCGATGGCCAACACACCATCGTCGGGTTCGATGACCTCGCCCTGTCCACTGACCAGGAACAGATGCTCAAGGTCCGCCACGAGAAGCAGAGCGTCGAGCCTCCTCAAATAACGGTCCATGCGCCAATCCTTGGCGAGCTCCACCACGGCCTTGGTCACGTTCTTCGGAAACCGCTCGAGCTTCTCCTCCAGCTTCTCGAAGAGCGTGAACGCATCGGCCACCGCGCCCGCGAACCCGACGAGCACGGTTCCATCCCGTAGCGTCCTCACCTTCTGGGCGGTGGTCTTCACGATCGTCTCACCCATCGTCACCTGACCGTCGCCCGCAAGGGCCACATGGCCATCCCGCCTTACCGCCAGAATGGTCGTGGCCCGAATGTCCAGTCTCCCCGCTCGTTCTGTCATTCGGCTCCCTCGACTCCTACGGCGTATCCTGGGGTTCGGTCATCATGAATGCTGCGCGGGGCCCTCCGGCGGGGCACGGCCCAGACGGTATTCCCCGGGGATCTTACGATACAGCAACAAGCTGACCCCACCAAGCGGTCGGATGAAGCGGATTGGCGAGAACCCCGGCCGCGGGCGCGGAGCTTCCGACCCATGGGGTGTTTGACGATCTCGGTTCTACAGCCATTTCGAGCCGGAACATACACACCACCGTATACGACGCGGGGGCGCCTTGGCTTAGGAAAGGGATGAACGAGGGGCCGACCGCCTGGTGCAATGGCAGGAGCCTCAGCTACGACTGCTTCGAGGCCGCTAGTTCTCCAGGTTGCCGACGAGCACCACGCCTGCCACCAAGACGCGAAGCCAGGGGATCCGAGCCTTCAATTAGGCACCCGCTCCCTCAGCTCCTCGAACCAGTTCTGAATCAGCACCACCTGCGGCGGCAACACGTCTCCCGGGCTCTGGCTCGCGACCTCCTTCAGCATCAGAAAGCGTCCGTCAGGTGCAACGTCGTACTGACGAGAACCGCCGACGACGGCCGCAACGTACCTCCCCCGGAACAACTCGGTGGGTCGCCCGATGCGCACCGTCTCCCCGACTGCCTCGACGGAGACCGCCATCATCCGATCGTCGAGGCGGTAAATCAGCTCGCTTCCGTCCGGGGACCAGGTCACGCTCGTGCCACCACCGATGGACACGGGCACGGTGGGGCCCGGCCCGGGGTAGGGTTGGAGGTAGACTTCCATCTCTCCAGACTGGTCCGAACGGTAGACCAGCCACAGGCCATTCGGCGACACCTCGCCGTTCCCTTGATTGAACTCTCCCTCCCGCAACAGCTCGAGTGTCGGGTCGCCCTGAAGCGACAACTGGAGGATCTCACGGTGACTGAATGTCAGTATTCGACTGAAGATCAGGTGCATGCCATCGGGCGTCACCGAAGTGGGGTAGTCCCCCACATTCCCCACAATGCCTTCGTTGGCGAACAAAAGTTCGGGAGCGGCGCTCACGTCGGCCATGACGGTATAAATCTGAATGGGGTCGCCTCCGACGTTGTAAGCGAACGCAAGGCGACCGTCGCCCGTCCAGACGGGCGTGTTCGTCACGCCCTCCTGCGTCAACCGAAGACCCGCCCCGCTGACCACGTCATATGCCCAGAGCGGCACCCCGCTATCGTCGTATTGCACGCCAACCGCGAGCTGAGTGCCGTCCGGCGACAAACGCGGAGTCCGATATGGCCGGGGAGGGAGCGGCAGCGCCTCTTCTCTGCCGTCCCGGTACACCCACACGGCCGTGCTTGGGCCGCCGGCGCCGGCGCCACTGACATAGACCAGCGACCCCGTCTCCGACAAGCTGAAGCTCGCTGCTCCGTTAGGCTTGACCAGGACGCCTTCGACTACCGGGACCGGGTCACTCGTCACCTCCAACCGCTCGGGGTCGAAGGCGACGGCCCTGAGGGTGTTCCCCACCGCGTAGACGATGTGCCCACTGGAGGCGTAGCGCGGGGACGTCCCCGCTTCAATGATCACGCGGTACTCTCCCGTGCGCAGGTCGAGCACGGCGATCTGATCGTCGGTTGTGGTTAGGAGGCTGGTGCTGATGACGAAGAGCACACCGGCGCCATTGGGCAGGACATCCGGAAACATGTGACTGGTCGTGCCGTCCGCCTCGGTGAGGGGGCTGGGTTCTCCCCCGGCGGCCGGCACCTGCCACAGCCCTTCAAAAACATTCAGTCCGAAGACGATCACGTCGTCGGGCCCCCAGCTCGCGCCCAGCAAATCCGCCGTCAGTTGGGAAATCGTCAGCGGAGGCCCACCCAGGATCGAGACGCGCTGGAGGGAACCGCCGGGACCGGCTTGAAACCCGACCCACTCGCCATCGGGCGACAGGAACGGCCCATTTGCCTGGGCCGGGCCTCGAAGCGTCAGGGTTTCCAGCTCGTCGAGTGCGCGGATCGCGAGTTGGCCCGGCGCAAGGCCCGATTGATAAAGAATGGTCTGGCCGTCGGGCGAGATCGCCACGTCCGTATAGAGGATGCTGGGCACCACCGGAAGGCCGGGCGCAGCCGAGATCACCTGGCGTAAGATAGGCCTGGGGGCGGCGTCGGGCCTGAGCATCGACCACCCAAAGCCCACGGCAAAGACCAACGCCATTGCACTCGTGGCCATCGACAGCGGATTCCACAGTCCCCGGCCTGCATCCTGGGCCGCTGCTACCTCAACGCCATGCCGGAACGCGGGATCGGCCAACGCCCTGGCGAAGTCCTGAGCCCCCGTGAAGCGATCTGCTGGGAGCTTCTCCAGCGCCTTTCTGATCACGGCATCCACGTTAGCAACTGTGTTGGAGACGGAGCTGATCGAGGGGGATCGCTGGGTCCCACTTCCGACCATCGCGGATCATGGCGTTGAGGATGATGAGCAGCTTCCTCATGCATGCGACGTGAGCCACCTTGGGGGACTTCCCGCGGTCGCGTAGCCGGCGATAGAACACCCGGATGACAGGGTTCCATTTCGAGGCGCTCAAGCTGCTCATGAAGAGGGCAGATCGCACAGGAGCGCGCCCACCCCAGATCCTGCGCTTCCCTCGGAAGAGGCCGCTGTCCCTAGCGAGTGGCGCGACTCCGACCAGAGCAGCGATCTGCTTGTTGGAGAGTCGACCGAGCTCGGGAAGTTCAGCGATGAGGGTACGGGCGAGGTTCGGACCGACGCCGGGTACGTCACGCAGGAGGTCGCTCTTGGCCCGCCAGGCGGGGCTCTTGCGGATTAATTCATCGAGCTCGGAGTCGATGTCGGAGAGCTGACGCTCGAGCCAGCGGATGTGCTTCTTGATGCCCTTTTGGACAGCAGGTAGCGCGAAGCCGAGTCGATTGCTTTCGGCCGTGATCATGTCGATGATCTGGCGCCTACGGCCCACGATCGCGTCGAGGGCACGGGCAGCGTCATCGGGTAAGGGCCGGACCTGGGGGCGGACGCGTTCGGCGAAGAGCGCGAGGATGTGCGCGTCGATCGCATCGGTTTTGGCGAGTTGGCCCGTGGACTTCGCGAAGTCACGGACCTGCCGGGGGTTCGCGATGACGACTGGGATCTCAGCGGCTGCGAGAGCTGCGGCCGCGGCGACCTCGAAGCCACCGGTAGCCTCCAACACCACGAGCGTGGGCGGCCTCTCCTCCAGACGCTGGACCAACTGCGCGATCCCATCAGGAACATTCGGGACGGTCCACGTCTCGTCTGATCCGGTCAGGGCGACATCGAGCTGGGCCTTCGAGACGTCGATTCCCGCGAAGACAGGGGGCAACTCCATACGAACCTCCAGGCTAGTGGCGGCGATTCGTACACTCCCGGCCTTGCACGATGCGGGCTCATAGACCCTGGCAACTGTTCGAGATCCGACGAATCGCGGGCTACGGTGCGACGCCCTGGCTAACGTACGGTCTCCTAGACCCTAGGCGGAACGGGCTGCCGCACCTTATTCTGCTACCGAACTTGTCGATTCGTCGACATACAAGGGGGATAATTACCACAAGCGATTGCTGCAGTCGCGGTAGGCATCAGGCTCGCGCACTACGCTTGCCCCCATCGTTCGGAGGTGGCCGTCTTCTCGTTCAGGAGGCGCGAGACGTTGGCCCCACGAGCGACCCAGGGCGCCTTAAGAGGCGAGCGGGAGCGCTTCGACCGAGACAGGGACGGCTGGTTGATCCGCCCATCCGACTGAGAGTTGCGAAGACGGCCAGGCGTCGTCTATGATTTCCGATCCACGACCCGCGGACTCGATGGGGTCCCCAGTCCGCGTGTGCCAAAGACGGATGCCCGAACACCGAAGAGAGAAACCAAGATGAGACAATCGATCGGCGTACTCGCTGCAGTGGCTTTGTTAACGTGCTTGCTGGTTCCCTCGCCCGTGAGCGGGCAGAACCAACAGCAGCCGATGGGCTTCTTCATCACGAGCGTCGGTCCAGGAGACGGCGCGAACCTGGGGGGCCGCGAGGGGGCCGACCAGCACTGTCAGGCATTGGCTGAAGCTGCGGGTGCGGGGAACCGAACCTGGCACGCATACCTCAGCACGCTGGCAGGAGGGGGCCAGCCGGTGGTGCACGCACGGGATCAAATCGGTGAAGGACCCTGGTACAACGCGAATGGGCAGATCATCGCTGCGAACGTCGCCGACCTCCACGGAGACTTCCAGCGCGACCGGAACAACATCAGGAAGCCCACGGCGGTCGATGAGAATGGCGAACAGGTAAATGGCGTGGGTGATCAGCCTAACCAGCACGACATCTTGACGGGCTCGGATTCACACGGACGTGCGCTCCTTGGCGCTGCAAACACCACCACGTGTAACAACTGGACGAGCAACGCGGAAGGCAGGGCCATGGTCGGACATCACGACCGTCTCGGTGGAGCGAACGCCTCTTGGAACGCGGTGCACCTGAGCCGCGGCTGCAGCCAGGAGGACCTTGTCGCAACGGGAGGGAACGGACTCTTCTACTGTTTCGCGATCGGCTGAACGGCACCGTTGACGGGCTCCCGCTCCCTCTCTTCAGACCGCCTCGACGTAGCTCTTCTGCTTGCGCCTACCGGCCCGCTCTCGGATGTTCGGAACCTGTCAACGACAATGGGACACTCTTCGGGATTAATTAGAGAGCAATTTCCTGTGTAGAGAGGGATGAGGTGGGAGGATTGGTCCAGACG